>JAYTMT010000084.1:0-3890 GCA_043728315.1 Polaromonas sp.
GTCTTTGCGGCTCTTGTCGATACCCTCAGGGCACAACCGCCTCAGCCAAACTTCGCCTGACTCTTAGGTGAGCGCTGAAAACTGGGCTGAGTAGTTACACCTTATCAATCAATTCGTCATTCGCTGGCGGGACTCTTTCTGTATGCAAAGGCCAACCCACCAACTTGGTCTGGTCATCTACTAACAGCGCTACCGTATGCTCTGGCAACGTCGTGAGCGGCGACAGTTTTGCTTGTGGCTATCAAGTCTCAACAGGCGGCTCTTTAAGCATTGCCTCCCCTCAAGCGAACTGTGTCGTCGATTACCAATGCTCGAACACAGCAGGAACATCAAATTACGACACGGCGACGTTGACTGTGGATCATAATTTCTACTGGGATACATCAGTACCTAGCCAAACTTGGGGTGCTCCAAACGGAGCGTGCGTCGCGGCTACTTGGACTGACTATTGCCCGAGTATGACCGACCCCAACATCAGCCAAAGCTCGGTGCGAGACAAAGTGTGGCAACAAACCATCTACCCGGATCAAACAAAGTCTTGGCGAGCAAAATCTCCATCTACCGCTTGCTGCTCAGAGACAGGTGCTACGGGCGCATGCCCGACTGGGACGATCACGGTGCTAGCTTTTGCAAATGCTGATGGCTACTGCTAATGGGCAAGCGGATGCTCGGTGATGTACTGGCGCAATGCAGCGTTCACGCGGGTTTGCCAGCCTTTGCCAGTGGATTTGAAACTCGCAAGCAGATCTGCATCTAAGCGAATCGCTGTGAATACTTTGGTTTGATCGGCGAGAGGACGGCCTCGCGGCTTTTTCAATGCAACCAGTGCATCCATGGTTTCAGGTGCAAATATCTCGCGAGCAGGTTTGGCGCTAGCGAACCATGCGCTACTCAACTCGCGGGTAGCCTCGTCAGACGCAATACCTGCTTGAATGCTCGCCTCTTCGTCTGGTAAGGGCATATGAATCGATCGACCCGATTTAGTTTTCAGCTGCATAACGCTTGACCTCTCTTGGATTGGCCTTTCGCAGGCTAATAACGCGAACAACTTGCCCACGAATACAAAACACCATGACATATAAACGCTCGCCAATGAGTGACACCGCCTCATAACGAGCCTCAGGATATAACTTGCGCGTATCCTCGCACACAACAGCAATGTCCCACTCAAAATCTTGCGCATCGAGCAGGGAAACGCCTTTGTGCTTAGCCATATTGACGAAGAGAGCCAAGGGTCAGAGCCAAGGGTCAAGAGCCAAGGGTCACACAGAGCCAAGGGTCACACAGAGCCAAGGGTCAGGTCTTGTATTGCCACATTCAACATTCAACATTCAACACCAATCACTCATATTTAGATAGCATAATATGACCATATGACGCTGACATCAAGGTGAAAATTTACAAATATGCGGTTAAAAGCTAACCATTGCACATTACTGGCTTTACTAGCCACATTGCACCCGGTGTGGCTAGCATTAAAGAAACACTGCGACAGATACACCATAGCGCGCCGCCAGCGCCTTGGCTTGGCGGGCATTGATGGGGCGTTTGGCGTTCAAAATATCACTCACGGAGGATTGCCCACCTAGCTCGGCGGCCAAGTCGCTTTGTTTGGCATGGTGTTGCGCCATTAAAAAGCGCAGCACTTCACTAGGCGCTGCGTCGGGCAGGCTGTGGTGCACATCGTCGTAATCTTGCACCAATTGCCCCACCAGATCCAGCAGCCCCGCCAACTCGTGCGCTTCGTTGTCACCCACCACGTCAAGCAGGCAGTTCATGAACGCCACGGCGCGGTCATAGGCGGCTTCGTCATGTATCGTGCCCAGCTGAACAGGCAGCGTGCGCTGAAAAGCCAGCCAAGCGGGCGCTATGGCGGCGGGGTTAATGGCAAGTGATGTCATGGCTTGTTACTCCTGTAGGTTTTACACCATCGGTCATAGGCGGCATGGGTGAGCACATCTCGAATGTAGAGCTTTTGCCGATTAAAGTGCAGCACGGCGATTATCCGAAAATAAAAGCCTAGGGTCAGGTCTTGAAATAAAAGCCTAGTAAAAGCCTAGGGTCAGGTCTTGCATTAACACTAGTAAAAGCCTAGGGTCAGGTCTTGCATTAACACATTCCGCAACATATAACTCATATTTAAATAGCAACATATGTCCATATGACAGTGACATTGGCAGTATTTTTTAAACAGTATTGGGTCATTCCAGTTGCCACTATGCGAAACCGTTGTATTCCGTGCGTTCATAAAAGCCCCCTCTTCAGGCCATTGCCAATGACACTTTACACCCAGCGCGGGTAGCCAGCTCGATCAGCATGTCTAGGCTGAATTTATCCCATTTGCCACGCACCAAGTCTGACACGCGCGATTGCGCAATTCGCAGCTCTTTGGCGGCCTGTGCCTGTGTCCAGCCGCGGTTGGCAATCAGCAGCTCTAAATCGCACATCAGCTGTGAGCGCATGCCAAGCACCACGGCTTCTTCAGGTGAAAAACCCAGATCGGCAAAGACATTCCCCGAGCCAGTGGTGATTTTTTCTTTCATGCTTCATTCTCCATTTGTTTGTAGCGGCGAATCGCCAAGTCAATATCGGATTTCGCAGTTTTGTGGCTCTTTTTGTGAAATGCATGCAGCACATACACCGCGTCGCCATGACGCGCCACATACAGCACGCGCCATTCGCCTAGCACATGCACACGTATTTCATAAACGCCTTTGCCCACACTCAGCATTGGCTTAAAGTCGCTAGGCATGAGTCCACGCTGCACGCGGTCTAGCTCGCGGCCACACTCACGGCGCGCATCGCGCGGGAAGTTGATCAATTCATCCTGACTGCTACCTATGAACTTTACTATTTTCATTATTTTTTGATTATATAAGTTTATTGATAAACTTTCAAATTAAACCGGTATCACCGCCGTCACCACCATCTCCACCCGCATGCCCGGCACCACCAGTCCCACCACGGCGCTGGATCTATTGGGGTAGGGCTGGGTGAAAAACTCGCGGTAGACCGCGTCGATGGCTGGCATGTCGGCCACGTCCGTCAGGTAAACCAGCACTTGGGTCACATCGTCCATGCTGCCGCCCGCAGCTTGCACGGCATTGCGCACGTTGTGCAGGGTGATGCGGGTTTGCTCGGTGGCATCGCCCGTGCAAATGCTGCCGTCGGGGCGCACGGCGGCGTGGGTGGTGAACAGCATGCTAGCTGACTGCATGGGGCCCGTTTTGATGGCCCAAGAAAAGGGTTGCTTCAGAGGCGGCAGGCCTACGTCGATGGCTTGTTTCATGGGGGTAATCCTTAGGGGTGCTGTGGCGCGCGGCGCATGACTTGGCATAGAAATTGTATACACTTCATAAGCAAAGCGAGCGCGCTGGGCATAGCACCGGTTTGGTGCTGGCAGCGCCCGCGTGCTTACCGTGTACGCACCATTTCAACGCTATTTTTACCACCTGCTTTTAACGAGGACTCTTATGTTTCGCAACCGCCGTACTATTATTTCTGTAGCAGCATCTTCCCTTTTGACGATGACATCTGCCTTATTTTCTGCAAATTCGTTCGCCCAGATGGCTTTGGACGATGTGATGAAGGCCAAGAAAATCACCATTGCCATTCCGGCGGATTTTCCGCCCTATGGCTTTGTGGGTACCGATTTGAAGCCGCAGGGGCTGGACGTTGACATGGCTAACTACATTGGCAGCAAGCTGGGCGTGGCCACCGAGCTGGTGATTGTGACCAGTGCCAACCGCATCCCGTATTTGCAAACCAAGAAGGCCGATTTGGTGATTTCCACCCTAGTGTCGTGTCACACGTCAAATGTCGGATAGAGTCGTTTAAGCTTGATGCGAGCTGTATCGGTCGTAAATTGCCAGTTTATCTTAGCCTTGATT
>JAYTMT010000085.1:0-8744 GCA_043728315.1 Polaromonas sp.
GCTACCCAACAAGCTGGCGCAGGGCGGTGGTGCTACTTCAGCGCAGCGGCATCAAGGAGGAGTAGCGGCCCTAGGCCGCACGGGGAACAGCCGCGGAGCCGTCCATTCCAAGCGCCGAGGCGACTACAAACCGATTAAAGCAGCAACCCCAGATCTGCCATCACCTCCTGCGTATGCTCTCCCAAAAGCGGTGCGCCGCGCTGCACACTGGGGTTGGTATCGCTCATGCGCACGGGGGGGCGCAGCTGGCGCAGGTTGCCTTCATGTGGGTGGGCTATGTCTAGCCAGCCGCCGGTGGCTGCCAAATGCGGGTCGGTGAGCAAATCGGGTAGCTGCATCATGGGCATGGCGGGGATGTCGCGCTTGACCAGTTCAGCGAGCCAATAAGCGCTGGTATGCATGCGAATATGGTCTTGCACAAAGCCATACAGCGCGTCAATATGGGTGATGCGCGCGCTTTGGGTGCTAAAACGCGGGTCGGTGGTGAACAAATCTGCCTGCCCTATCAGGCTTAAAAAGGCACGCCAATGCGCGTCGTTGTACATCAGGGCGCAGACATAGCCGTCGCTGGTGGCATAGGGCTTTCGGTTGGGCGAGAGCATGCGGCTGTGGCCCATGGGGGCTATGGGCGGCTGCCAAGTTTCGCCGCCTAAATGCTCGCCCAACACGAATTGCAGCAGGCACTCAAACATCGGCACTTCCACCTGCTGACCGCGCCCCGTGCCGCCCGGTTTGTCGCGGGCCAGCAGGGCGGCCATCACGGCATGCACCATGTTGAGCGCGGTCACGCGGTCGGCAAAAGTGGCGGGCACATAGCGCGGCTGTGGGCTGCCGCTTTGCGTCATGAGCCAGGGAATGCAGGCAGCGCCTTGGATCAAATCATCATACGCTGGCAAATCAGAATACGGCCCGCCCTCGCTGTAGCCATAAGCGCCGCAGTAAATCAGGCGCGGGTTGATGGCTTGCAGCACTTCATACGACAAACCCAGCCGCGCCATGGAGGCGGGGCGGATGTTGTAGGTGAGCACATCGGCAGTTTTGCACAGCGCCAGCAAGGCGGCTAGGTGGGTGGGCTGCTTGAGGTCTAGCACCACCGAGCGTTTGTTGCGGTTAGCGTTGACAAAAATATGCCCCATGCCCGCATGCAGCATGGGCCCGGCGTGGCGCATGATGTCGCCCACAGGGGGCTCGATTTTGATGACATCAGCGCCATAATCACCCAAAATTTGGGTGGCATAGGGCCCGAGCACCACGCCCGTGAGGTCTACGATGCGGTAGCCTGAAAGCGCGCCTTCGGTCATATGTGTTTACATGCTTGCAGATTGCAAACTGGGCAAGCGTATTCCAATGCGCAGCCGTTTTATTCGGGCGTAATACCAGCCGTTTTCACCCACTCGCCCCATTTTTTGATTTCGGCATCAATCGTGCGCGCCAGCGTGGCTGAATCTTCAGGCGCCATGTCAATACCGGCATTGGCCAGCTTTTCGCGCACATCGGGTTTGGCCAGCACGGCTTGCAGGGTGTCAGAGAGTTTCTTGGTCACATCAGCGGGAATGCCCGCTGGCGCCATCAGGCCAAACCATGCGCTGATGTCATAGCCGGGCACGGTGTCACCAATGGGCGGCGTGTTAGGAATGCGCCCTGCCCGCTTGGCCGTGGTCACGCCTAGGCCGCGCAAATTGCCACCGCGCATTTGCGAAGCGGCATTGCCCACATCGGCAAAAGCGTATTGCAGCTGGCCACCCAGCAAATCGGTGAGCGACGGTGGAATGCCGCGGTAAGGCACATTCACCGCGGTGATGCCCGCCATTTGGTTAAACATGGCCGCAGATACTAACGAGCCTGAAGAGCCTTGGCCAAACGACATCTTGCCGGGATTGGCTTTGCCGTAAGCGATGAATTCTTTGATGTCTTTGGCTGGGAAATCATTTTTCACCATCAGTACGAAGCCCGTCAGGCCGATTTTGCCGATGGGCGTGAAGTCTTTCACGGGGTCATACGACAGCTTTTTGTACAGGCTCACATTGGCCGCTTGCGTGGTGTTGGTGGTCACCAAAAATGTGTAGGGATCGCCAGCGGCCGCTTTAACAACCTCAGCACCTAAGATGCCGTTCGCGCCCGCTTTATTCTCCACCGCCACTGGCTGGCCGAGTGCATCAGACATGGCTTGACCCACAATGCGGCCCACATTATCAGTAGCGCTGCCAGCGGGAAACGGCACGATAAAGCGCAAACCCTTGTTGGGGTAAGCCTGCGCCATGGCAACGCTGGCGCTAGCGGCCAACACGGCGCAGACACCTAGCTGTTTGAAAAGTTTGGATAAAGTAGCGGGCATGGGTTTCTCCATAAAAATGATGCCTCGATCATAGCGCTGGCTGGCAAAACCCAGCCTAGGCTTTCCCCTTGGACTGCACAGCTAAGCAGAATTTTTTACCAGCTAGTTTTAGCGGCTGGCTGTGCTTGCGAATCGGGTCTGCCAATCCGCGATGTCTGCATCAATGGCGGTGCGCAGAGCAGCAAGCATGGGCGCACGCAGCCGCAGCTTGGTGGCGGCAAAAGCCTCTGGATGTAGTTTGGCCAGCAGCAGCGCACGGCTGCGGACTGTGGCGGCCAGCGCGTCAGCTGGTACCGTTTCATCCAAAAAGCCAGCGGCTACAGCGGTTTGTGGGGTGTAAGGCAACGCGGTGCCCACTGCCAGCGCGAGATGCGTAGGCGCGAGTCGCTCGCGGCACACTTCCAGGGCGAAATACGGCAAGATCATGCCATTGGCCACTTCGTTGATGTGGAACTTAGCGCCTTGGTCAACGCCAATGCGCACATCGGTGCAAAGCATCAAGAAAACACCCATGGCAATGGCATGCCCCGAGCAGGCGGTGACTATGGGAATAGGATAGGTCATCAACTTTTCGGTGATGCGCGCACCCGCCACCAGCATGCGGTATAGCGCGGCTTGGTCGGTTTTAAACACGCTCAAGTCAAAACCGCCCGAGAACATGCCCGCACGCCCCGTGAGCACCACCGCGCCTGCATGCTCAGCCTGCGCGCGGTCCAGCGCATCGGTAATGGCGGCGAGCATGCGCACGCCCATCACATTGGCTTTGCCGTCGTCCATGGCAATAGTGGCTATGCCGTCGGACAGGTCGTAGGTAAGGAGGTTTTGCATGGTTGTGGTGGCCCGTAAATTAACAAAGTACACAGCTTATCCGTTGCAAGTGCGTTCAGCTGACACCCAAGAGACAGTATAAAATATGTAGCACACTATAACCATATAACGGCGACATAAGCCGTATTTTTATAATTTATTGCTAAATTTAGACGCATACAATCCCTTCATTGAAAGGCGCTACAGGCCTTACAAAACAGGTGGTATTATGGAATAATAGTTTGACCAAACAACTTATACTGCGATCAGGCTATAAAAGCACAAGCATACCCACCATGCAAATCACTGGCGACCAACAACTGCTCAAAGAGATCAACCGGATGGCACTGGTTTGCCACCTGTGCTCGCACCCCGGGCTGTCGCGCGCTGACATGGCATTGGCACTAGGTTTGACCAAGTCAACGGTGAGTTTGCTGGTGCGAGAGCTGATGGAGCAAGGCTGGATTCTTGAGCGTGAGATGGTGGTTACAGGCAGCTTAGGGCGCAGGCCTACGCCGCTGTATATCAACCCCGAGCGCTTGGTGCTCTTGGGTGCTGATGTGGGCGTGGACTACACCCGTGTGGTAGCCACCACACTCACTGGGCAAATCATTGCCCGTTCGCTGGTGGAGCACGCAGACCACCGCGATGCGCTGGCATGCATAGCGTCTTTGGCGCAGGGGTTTCTCACAGTCAGCAAAACGGTATTGGACTCCAAGCGCGAGATTGCTGGCTTGGGCGTAGGCATTCCGGGCGGGGTAGACGAGGCGGCGGGGTTGCTGTATTTTGCCCCTAATTTAGGCTGGCGCAATATTGAAGTTGCCAGTTTATTGGCCGCCCACTTGCGTGGCAGCGCGCTCGAAGGCCTGCCCTTGTTTTTGCAAAACGAAGCCGATGTAGCAGCGCTGGGAGAGCTGGAGTTTGCGGACCAAATGGGTTCTGACCCGCTGGTGTATGTGGGCATCAGCCACGGCGTGGGTGCTGGCGTGATTGTGAATGACCGCTTGCTCACTGGCAGCCGTGGCTTTGCAGGTGAGGTGGGGCATACTATTTTGGAGCTCAACGGCCCTGTGTGCTCATGCGGCAGAAGGGGGTGTGCAGAGGCTTTGATTGGCTTCAAAGCCTTGCTGCGCGAGGCACAGGTGCATGCCCCTGTTGGCGCAGCGCTGAATTTGCAGCTGTTGCGCGCAAGGCTGGCGCAGCAAGAGCCGATAGCGGTGCAGGCGGTTGAAAAAGCGGGGCGGTATTTAGGTGTTTTACTGCAAAACTTATGGGTGGCTTATGACCCTGTGCGCATCGTTTTAGGTGGCGCAGCACTAGAGCTGGGTGATGTATTTTTGCAGCCCGCCCTGCAAACGCTGCAAAGCTACGCCAGCGCAGCGCAGCTGACACCGCCCGTGGTGCAAATCTCGCGTTTTGGCGAAAACGCTGTGGCAGTGGGCGCAGCAGCTTTGGTGCGCTACCGGCTCACGCGACCGCTTCTCACAGCGCCCCAAAGCAATGCCTGAACAGACCAGGCGCTTCAAAGGCATTTCTTCATTGCAAACATCCAACCATGTAGTCCGATGATTTCACACACTTACCTTGGAATTGATTTAGGCACATCAGAAGTGAAAGTGCTGCTGATGGGCGCTGATGGCCAAGTGATAGCCAGCGCGGGCTCGGCGCTCACTGTGCACCAGCCCCACGCCAATTGGTCTGAGCAAGACCCCACCGCGTGGGTAGCCGCCATGGTGGCCGCCTGTACCAGCCTGCGCAGCAGCCACCGCAGCGCCTATGCTGGGGTGAAAGGCATCGGCCTTTCTGGGCAAATGCATGGTGCCACTTTGCTAGATGCCAATGGCAGCGTTTTACGCCCCTGCATGCTTTGGAACGACGGCCGCAGCGTCTTGGAGTGCGCACAGCTGCAAGCGGCTTGCCCTGCACTGCAGCAAATCACGGGAAACTTGGCTATGCCGGGCTTTACAGCACCCAAAGTGGCATGGGTGCGCACGCACGAGCCAGCGGTGTTTGCCCAAATCGCCAAAGTGCTGCTGCCCAAAGACTATTTGCGCTGGGTCTTGACGGGTGGCTATGTGAGTGACATGTCAGACGCATCAGGCACTTTGTGGCTCAACGTGGCAAAGCGCGATTGGTCAGATGCCATGCTGGCGGCCACAGGCCTTGGCCGCGCGCAAATGCCGCACTTGGTAGAGGGCAATGCCATCTCTGGCCATCTGTCAAACCATGCAGCCCAGCTGCTTGGGCTGGCGCAGGGCACGCCAGTGGCTGGCGGCGCGGGTGACAACGCCGCCAGCGCCATTGGCCTTGGTGCAGTGCATCCGGGGGACGGCTTTGTATCGCTTGGAACCAGTGGGGTGATTTTTTTATGTACCGCAGCATTTGCACCCAACCCAGCCAATGCCGTGCATGCTTTTTGCCACGCCAGTGCCAATGCCTGGCACCAAATGGCTGTGATGCTCAGCGCAGCGAGTTGCCTCAAATGGGTGACCCAGCTCACAGGCATGGCCGATGAAAGCGCCCTGCTCGATGCGGTGGCGCAACTGGGCGCACCAGAGCGGGCGCAGTGCCCTTTGTTCCTGCCCTATTTGGCGGGCGAGCGCACACCGCACAACAACGCAAACGCCAGTGGCGTATTCGCCGGTTTGCGCCAATCGCACAGCGCAGCGCACTTGGGCTATGCCGTGGTTGAGGGCGTATGCTTTGGCCTGCTAGACGGCATGGATGCCTTGCGCCAAGCAGGCGGCCACGCCAGCCAACTGCAGCTGGTGGGCGGCGGGGCTAAAAGCGCGTTGTGGGCCCAGTTATTGGCCGACACGCTCAATCTGAACATTGCAACTTACAAAGTCAGCAGCGTAGGCGCTGCATTGGGCGCAGCGCGCTTAGGCCAAATGGCGGTAGAGGGCAACGACGCTGCCAGCATAGCGCGCATATGCACGCAGCATGCCATAGACCACCTGTACCAGCCAGTAGCCACCAACCAGCAGGCGCTCACGCGCCGCCACCGCCAATTCAAAGCACTGTACCAAAGCCTGCAAAGCAATTTTGCGGCAATGGCAGAGGTTTAAATTTCTTCATTTTCTATTCCTATTTTTTTGCGGAGAAGCACTATGGCATTTTTCAACGGCATCGACAAAATCAAGTTTGAAGGTCCCCAATCTGACAACCCATTGGCCTATAAATGGTATGACGAAAACCGCATGGTGCTGGGCAAGCCCATGAAAGAGCAAATGCGCATGGCAGTGTGCTACTGGCATAACTTTTGTTGGAACGGCTTTGACCCTTTTGGCTACGACGGCACGCTGCAGCGCCCTTGGCAGGCCATGAAAGACCCCATGGAGGGCGCTCGCGCCAAGGCCGATGTGGCATTTGAGTTTTTCAGCAAATTGGGGTTGCCCTACTACACTTTCCATGACCGCGATGTAGCGCCCGAAGGGGCAAGCCCCCAAGAGAGCGTCAACAACCTCAAAGCCATGGTTGATGTGTTGGGCCGCAAGCAATCAGACACTGGCATCAAGCTCTTGTGGGGCACAGCCAATGGCTTTAGCCACCGCCGTTTCATGTCGGGCGCGGGCACCAATCCTAATCCTGAGATATTTGCTTTGGCCGCCCTGCAAGTGCGCGAAGCCATGAATGCCACCCATGCCCTAGGCGGTGACAACTACGTGCTTTGGGGTGGCCGCGAAGGCTACGAAACCCTGCTCAATACCGACTTGAAACACGAAGGCCAGCAGTTTGGCCGCTTCCTGCAAATGGTGGTGGAGCACAAATACAAAATTGGCCTCAAAGGCCATATTTTGATAGAACCCAAACCACGCGAGCCCTCTAAACACCAATACGACTTTGACGTAGCCACGGTGTTTGGCATGCTCCAGCAGTGGGGGCTAGACAAAGAAGTCAAGGTCAACATCGAAGCCAACCACGCCACTTTGGCAGGCCACAGCTTTGAGCATGAAATTGCTACCTCCACTGCGCTGGGCATCTTTGGCTCTATCGACATGAACCGTGGTGACATGCAGTGCGGCTGGGACACCGACCAATTCCCCAACAACGTGCCAGACACGGCATTGGCCATGTACTACATCATGCAAAACGGCGGTTTTACCTATGGTGGCCTGAACTTTGATGCCAAATCAAGGCGCCAGTCGCTTGACCCCATCGACATGTTTTACTCCCATATTGGCGGCGTAGACGTGAGCGCGCGCGCCTTGCTGGTAGCAGAAAAGCTCATCACCGATGGCCGCTGGGCAGAGTTTGTCAAGCAGCGCTACGCAGGCTGGCAAGCGCCGTGGGCGCAAGAGGTGATGGCAGGCAAATGCAAGCTTGACGACGTGGCCGACCATGCCCTCAAGCGCAACATTGACGAAGCCCCTGTGTCTGGCCGCCAAGAATACCTTGAGAACTTGGTCAACCAGTTTTGCTGATCAAGCCCCTCTAGGCCTAGGCTTGGTCGGCGGTGTCATAGCCCAGCAGGCGCATCGCATTGCCCTTCAATATCCCCGGCATCACCTCGGGCTTAAAGCCCGCTTCTTCAAAGTCTTTCATCCAGCGCTCAGGCGTGATCAGCGGGTAGTCTGAGCCAAAGAGCACACGGTCTTTGAGCAGGGTGTTGGCGTATTGCACCAGCTGCTTGGGGAAGTATTTGGGGCTCCAGCCGCTCAGGTCAATCCACACATTGGGCTTGTGGGTGGCCACGCTCAGTGCCTCGTCTTGCCAAGGAAAGCTGGGGTGCGCCATCACAATTTGCATGTCGGGGAAACTTATGGCCACGTCGTCTAAGTGCATCGGGTTGGAGTATTCCAGCCGCAAATTGCCGCCGCAGCGCATGCCGCTACCAATGCCGCTGTGGCCAGTGTGAAAAATGGCGGGCAGCTTGTGCTCTGCAATCACTTCGTAAATGGGCCAGGCCATTTTGTCGTAGGGGTGGTAGCCCTGCACGGTGGGGTGAAATTTGAAGCCCTTCACGCCCTCCTGTTCAATCAAGCGGCGGGCTTCGCGCGCGCCCATTTTGCCTTTGTGCGGGTCTATGCTGCCAAAAGCCACCATCATGTCCGAATTGTCACGGGCAGCTTGGGCGATCTCTTCGTTGGGAATGCGGCGCCGGCCCATTTGTGCCTCGGCATCCACGGTGAACATCACCAAACCGATTTTCTTTTCGCGGTAATACGCAATCGTCTCGGCAATGGTGGGGCGGCGGCTGTTGCGAAAATACTTGTCGGCCGCACGGTCGTATTCCTCGCCATAGGCATCAAACGGATTCCAGCAGCTCACCTCAGCATGGGTGTGGATGTCAATGGCAATCAGGTCTTGGTGGTTCATGTGCGCTCCATAGTGTGGCTAGAGTCTAGCATTTTTGGCTTTACGGTTTTAGTTTGTAATTTGTTTAGTGTTTTTGCAGTGTTGCACTACAAGTCCAAGCGCCGGATACCGAATACCAAAGCCCGTTCGGTCTGGGCTTGTCGAAGGCTTCATACAAAACCCAGTGCATGTAGCATGGTCATCAACTGTTACCGCCGACCGAAAACTGAGCCACAAATAGAGGTTATGCCGATTCAAAACTGAGCCAGGTGTTTTACTAGCGCTGCCTAATTTTTAGGCAGGA
>JAYTMT010000086.1:0-14866 GCA_043728315.1 Polaromonas sp.
CGCAATCAAAGCGCAAGCGGCCGCCACATGCCAGCCCAGCGGCTCGGCCTGCGCGAAGCCCCAAGCCAAGGCTACCAAGGGCACCACATAGGTGCATGACGATGCGCGCACTGCGCCCCAGCGGGCAATCAACCAGTTGTAGCCCGTAACAGCCACCACCGACAAAATGGCCAAGCCCAGCAGCAAGAGCATGAGAAGCCAGACTGCGTGGCTGCGAAAACTAGGCGTATCGGCATGCAGCGTGAGCACACACAGTATTTCACATAGACCCAAAAAAATAAGCTACCCCGAAGGGGCCAGCGACCGTTTGCGCGTTGGCACAGCACTCGCTTAGCCGCAATAGTGACCAAGCTGGGTATGAACCCTTCGACAAGCTCAGGGCAAACGGAAAGTGCTTAAACGAACAGTATTGGCCGCGGAGCCGTCCAATTGCAGGTAGAGGCGTGCGTACTCCCTATGCATCGAACTTCTGAGGTAAAACCGAGCTAATAGCAGGCATTTTTTGTGCGCCCACAGCCCAGTGCAGACCCTCCGCGCTACAATAGTCCCCGACGAACCTTCCCGCATGGTCAAGCGGCCAACCGAGTCAGGTGGGGAACCAAGCAGCTCTAACTGTGGAGCCAGTGCCGGGGTCAAGGTTCGTCACCTTTTTTCTTGCACACGGGCGCATTGCACCCAGAGTGGTGTTGCTCCTAGCCCATGCCGCTCCTAGCACCTCTGTTCATACCCACCAAACCCGTTCGGGCTGAGCCTGTCTAAGCCCTCACGAACCCTAGGCCAAGCTGCCATGACCATACTCTTGGCTCCCATGGAGGGGCTTTTGGATTTTGTGCTGCGCGATGTGCTAACCCGCATTGGCGGCATTGACCGCTGCGTATCTGAATTTATCCGCGTCACCAACACCCTGCTGCCCGAGCGCGCATTCATACGCGTGGTGCCCGAGCTGTTAAACGGCGGGCGCACGCTCGCTGGCGTGCCTGTGCGGGCGCAGCTGTTGGGCTCTGACCCCGTGTGTTTGGCAGAAAATGCTGCGCGCCTAGCCAGCCTTGGGCCGCACGGCATCGACATCAATTTTGGCTGCCCCGCCAAAGTGGTGAACCGCCACGGCGGCGGTGCAGCCCTGTTGCAAGACCCAGAGCTGCTCACACGCATCGTGGCCGCTGTGCGCCGCGCCGTGCCAGCGGGCATGCCCGTGTCGGCCAAAATGCGGCTGGGCTTTAACGACGATTCGCGCGCTGAAGAGTGTGCGCTGGCCATCCAAAGCGGGGGTGCCGATGAACTGGTGGTGCACGCCCGCACCAAGGCCGACGGCTACCGACCACCGGCCTACTGGGAGCGCATAGCCGATGTGCGCACCGCCCTGCGCATACCCGTAGTGGCCAATGGCGAGATTTGGTCTGTGGCTGACGCAGCGCGCTGCCGCGCAGTGTCAGGCAGCCACATGCTCATGATTGGCCGCGGCATGGTCACCGACCCCGGCTTAGGGCTTGCCATCAAAGCCAGCACCGCATCACCGCACAACGCCAATACAGCTAGCCACGGCGCAATAAATGACTCAAACAACTCGCCCATCACATGGGAGTCCCTCATACCCTACATCGCAGAATTTTGGTATTTAGTTTGCAACAAACTAGAACGCCGCCAGCGCGCAGGCAGGCTCAAGCAATGGCTCAATTTTTTGCGCAAGCGCTACCCAGAGGCACAATGCGCGTACATGGCGCTGCGCACGGTGAATGATCCAGTGGAGATAGACTTGTGGTTATCGGCAATTTCGACAACAGGCATTTCAAGGCGCTAGCATCAAGGGGCAGGAATGGCAACTGTTAACGGGCAAGCGCAGGGCAAGGCATATTCGCGCTATTATTCCTATAAAGTAGACGGATGATGGAAATACATTTTGTGTAGCAAAGTGTACACGCTTACTTTTTAATAGCATACAATGACCATTTCACGCTGACATTGTGTATATTTTATTCAAAAACTACCACTAGGAGACATACCATGACCACCCGCCGCACCCTGATTACCCAAGCTGGCGCAGCCGCTGCCAGCATCGCCCTGCCCTCACTGGCTTGGGCGCAGGCTTACCCTTCGCGCCCAATTCGCTATATCTGCCCTTGGCCTGCGGGCGGGTTCACTGATGGGGTGATTCGGGTGCTGGCGGAAAGCGCCAGCAAAATTATGGGCACTAGCATCATTGTGGACAACAAACCCGGGGCGGGCGGCACGCTGGGCGCTATTGAGTTGGTCAATGCCAAACCCGATGGCTACACCGTGGCACAGCTGCCGCACGGTGTATTTCGCCTGCCGCATATGCAAAAAGTGCAGTTTGATGTGCTCAAAGATTTCACGTGGATTGCCTGCCTCACAGGCTACACCTTTGGTCTGGTGGTGCCTGCTGCGTCGCCAATTAAAAGCATCAAAGATTTGGTGGAGTTTGCCAAGGCCAATCCCGAAAAATTCAGCTATGGGTCTACAGGCAACGGTACCAGCCCGCACTTAGCCGTGGAAGAGTTTGCGCAGCGCGCGGGCATCAAGCTCACGCATGTGCCTTTTAAGGGCAATGCCGACAACATGCAGGCTATTCTTGGTGGCCATATCATGGCCGCTAGCGATGCTACTGGCTGGGCGCCGCATGTGGAATCGGGCAAGCTGCGCCTGCTGGCCACTTACGGCAGCAAGCGTACCAAGCGCTGGGCCAGCGTGCCCACGCTCGATGAGCTGGGTTACCAAACGGTGTCGGATTCGCCCTTTGGCGTGTGTGGCCCCAAGGGCATGGATCCTGCGGTAACCGCCAAGCTGCACGATGCGTTTAAAAAGACGCTGGACGACCCTGCGGTGCTGGCCAGCTTTGAAAAATACGACCAATCGGTGATTTACATGAACACCGAGACCTACACCAAGTTTGCGCAAACCAGCTTTGCAGCAGAGAAGGCCACGATTGAGCGGCTGGGCTTGTCAGCGCCCAAAACCTAAGCCGCGCACATTGCAGGTTCACGCCTCTTTGGCAAACAAAGCATCAAATCCGTCGATTGGCTCAAAGCGCTTATTGGCATAGCGCAGGCGCGTGGGGCCGGGCATGGCGCGCGCCGCAATGCTGTGGCGCGCATCACCGGGGTAGCAAATCACCCGTGTGCCATCCATCTCGAATGGTTCTGGCTGCACCACGGGCGGCTTGGCAGCACGGGCTGCGGCCATGGCATCGGCCACCAGCGCGTAGTGCGTTAAATGCGCCAAACTCATGATTTGCGGGGGCGCTAGCTCGATCTGGCCTGCCCAGTACTGCTCTAGTGCAGCGCGCGGGGTGAGCCACACGCTTTCGGTGGCCTCGTGGTTGTCGTGGCGGGCGGTTTGGCCAGCGGGCACGGCGGATATAAAAAACCGCGTATCAAAGCGTTTGTTGGTTACTGATGCCACTTTGGGGGTGATCCAGCGCGACCACGGCACGATGCTGGCGGTGTGCAGGCGCAGAGCCATGCGCTCGAGCACATCGGCAAACGAGTGGCCGCTCCGCAGCAGCGCGCTGGCCTGCGCAGCTTGGCTGGCACTGGTGTTTTGCGTGAACAGCACACCCGACTCTTCAAATGCCTCGCGCATGGCGGCCACATACAGTCCCGCTGCGCTGGCGCGGTCAATGTCGGGCTCGTTGAGCGCCGTGTGCAGGGCATCGGCGCTTTGGTCAAGGTGGGCGCTGTGGTTGAGCTCAGAGTCACCACGGTCCACCTTGCCACCCGGAAACACGTATGCACCGCCCAGCACATCAGACAAGCCATGGCGCTTGAGCAAAAATACCTCAAGACCCTGCGCTGCGTCGCGCAGCATCACCACGGTGGCGGCGGCGCGGGGGGGTGTGGTGATGATTTCTGTGTTGAGTTCCATACTGTGCATTTCGTATAAGTCATTAGACTAACAGAATTGCAGTCGCAGTCCGATCGGCTGCCTAACACCAGACTCATTCGGCCTTAAATCCCGATTTGTGCAGCAACTCGGTGCTGCGCTGGATGTCTAGTTGTATGAATTGGCGAAATTGGGTAGTGTCTTCAATGATCGGCAAAATGCCTAATGGCGAAAATGATCCTGCACGAGCCAAGTCTTTCACAGCTGTATTAAAAGCCGCATTGAGCGCTGTAATTTTTGTTGCTGGGGTTTCTTTAGGGGCCCACACGCCATACCATGAGTAGTAAACCATATCTGGGAAGCCACTTTCTACAGCGGTGGGCACATCGGGGGCAATTCCCACTCGTTTGGCTGAAGTGACAGCAATCGGACGTACCCTGCCTTCTTTGGCCATTGGTAGTAGCGCAATAATCGAATCCATGAGTATTTGTGAGTGTCCTCCGGCCACGTCAACCAATGCAGGAGCGGTGCCACGGTAAGCAGCCGTGGTGAGCTTCACATTGGCTTGCTGCGCCAACATAAGCACCCCCACATGGCTGGCCGCGCCCAGGGCGGGCAAGGCAGTCGTCCACTTATCAGGGCTTTGCCTTGCTGCGTCCATGACCTCTTTTGCATTGCGTTGCGGCAAGTTGGGGGCAATCACCAACATCAATGGTGCTTCAGCTACCCGCGCCACCGCAGCAAAATCTGCCACTGGGTCGTAGGGTGGATTTTTCAGTACTTCACGCGCCAGCACATGGGTAGATGCTGAAAATAGCAGCGTCTGCCCATCGGGGTTTGCGATTTGCACCGCCTTACCGCCAACCGTGCCGCTACCTCCCGCACGGTTTTCTACCACAATCGTGGTGCCCAAATTGGTTTGCAACTGCTTAGCGATCAGGCGAGCTGCAGTATCCACCCCGCCGCCAGGCGCAAAAGGCACAATCAACTTGATGGGGCCTTGAATCTGAGCCGTGGGGGCTCCAGAAAGAGTTGCACTTTGAGCCTGTGCATTGACCGCCACACCCCACACAGTAGCTACAAAGCACAACACTGTCCGCATAGTTTTCATACATTTCTCCTTCTGGTAAACACGCATCGCTTAGACCCGACCCAGACCAGCACTGCGCATGGCTGCAAAAATTTCTTGGTCTGCGCCTGGGTTTAAAGGCAAGAGTGGACTGCGTACCGCAGCATGCTCCAAAATGCCACGCTCCACAAGTGCCCATTTCAAAGCTACGGACCCCTCCATGTGTGAGCCACGGTGGTAGACGCTGGCCGTCACGGGTAGCAGTCGGTCATGCAGCATGCGGACTTTGGCATAGTCTTTTGCCTTTCCTGCGGCAATCATTTCAATCAGTGGCTCGGGTGCGATGCAACCGTAACCGACCAGCGCTCCGTCTACATCAAACATCGTATGGCTGAGATATTCATCATGGCATGTGAGGATTTGCAAATCGGGACGCTCTTTGCGGATGACTGGAATTTCACGATCCCAGCGTTTCATGTTGCGCACACCATTTTTCATAGCAAATACCCCCGGCAGTGCAGCTATGTCTAGCTGTGTTTCCAAGTCGTAAGTGCACTTTGTGATGTCGGGATACTGAAACAAAATCAAAGGCAAACCACTGTGCTCGTAAATGGCACGGTATTTGTCTTGCGGAGCGCCCTTTTGGTAACCAAAACGCAGCCATCCGTGTGATGGATAGACCAAGCCGCCGGTCGCCCCTGCATCCACCGCGCGCTTTGCTTCTTCGGCGGCCACGCGTGTTCCTTCTAGCGTGATGCCTGCAATGATTGGGATACGGCTGTCAACCGCATCGCGAAATGCAGCAATCACTTTGGACTGTTCATCGCGCTCGAGAAATGTACCTTCACCAGCATGTCCGAGCACAGTGAGACCCTTTACACCAGAAATGCTGCCAAGCCAAGCGCCCAACCGTTTAATCGCTGGATAGTCCACAGATCCATCGCGGGTGAATGGCGTGATGGGTGCGGGCACAAGGCCACGTAAATCAAGAGATTGCATATTGAAACCTTAAAAATAAATGTGAACTTTCGCCACCTTGGATACCAACTGCGTCAGCGCAGACGTTTGTAAGTAGCTGGAAGTGACTTTAATGAAGCGTTAGATATAAAGGAACTGACAAGTGATACATTACAGACATGCAATTTCTGTATAGCTAAATTTAAAATTGAGTGCAGATGGATCGAATCGCTTGGAAGTTATTTATTGATGCGGTAGAGCTTGGCAGCCTTAGTAAAGTGGCGTTGCTGCATGGCACCAGCCAGCCGCATGTGAGTCGCCAAATTGGAAGTTTAGAGCGCAGCTATGGCGCTAGATTTTTCCAGAGAACTGGCCGAGGCGTGGTGCTTACAGAATTAGGGCAGCGAATAGCGCCCCAGGTTCGCGACTGGTTAACCAGCACTGACCAGCTAGAAAACGAAATCGTCAAGTCTTCAGCCAAACCACTGGGACGTGTCCGACTAGGCATCATTCCATCGGCAGCCCACCCGTTGATGAGTACTTTGCTACGCCAGATCGCGTTGCGCTACCCACTCATTCAATTGCGCGTACGCGAAGGACAGGGTTCTCAGCTCGAAAATTGGCTAGAAGACGGCAGCATAGACATCGCCATTTTGCTGCGTGATGGCGAGGCGACCGGTCGTAATGCCTTAGCACTTGCTCAGACCGATACGTATTTGGTAGCGGCTAAGGGGGACAAACTCATGAAAAAAGCCAGCCTGCCGTTTTCAGCATTAAATGGGCTTTCACTTATTACGTTTTGCCATCCCAGCAGCTGGCGCGAACAACTCGATAAAGTTGCCAGAGAACAGGGCATCACTCTGAACGTACAGATTGAAGCGGACTCTGTGGCATTGCAATTAGCCATGGTGGCAGAAGGCGGCATTTATGCATTATTAGGCAGTTACGCAATTGCATCAGCGCTTCAAAAAGGTGACATCGATGCTGTTCGAGTGGTCAAACCTAGCATCAAACGCCATATCTGTATGGCTTTAGGGCGCAATGGCGCGGTCACCTTGGCTATGCGCACCGTCATGCAAGAAGCACAGGCCGTCGCCAAGCTGCTTACAACATAGCAAGCAACTTACCTTGGCTGCTGATAAAGGCCGCATGCACCACTGCTGATGGGTAGGCGTTTTGCACAGCTTGGGCGTAGGCGGCAAGCTGGGTGCGCAAATCGGTTTGCTGCTCGGGATAAGAGGCCGATTTGTAGTCCAGCACCCACCAATGGCCAGTGTCAGCGCGCTGCACCAAGCGGTCTAGGCGCCGGTCTTTGCCGCCTATCTGCATGGGCACTTCGTCGCCCTGCCAGCAAAGCTTGGAATCGTCCCAGACCCATGCGGCCTCACCGCTGAGCATGGCGCTGGCCATTGCTTGGGCGCGCGCTGCTGCTGCACTGTCCAGCGCAAACATGGCCGCCGCCTCCCGCGCTCGGCTGGCATCGCGCCACTCCAGCAGCTTGTGCATGGCTTGGCCTGTGCGGCTTAGTTCGGTGTCTGCGTTGTTTGGATCGGTATCTGCTGTTTTTTTAATAGCGGTATATGACGATATGACGCTGACATTGGTATTATTTTCTGCAATTTTCTTAAAAACGAAGGTGCTCAGCGGGTGCGGGGATGGCTTTGCTGTGGTGGCCCTGTCAGTGGGCTGCGCACCGTCAGCTGACTGCGCCATGTGCAATTGCGGTGCATGCAGTGCCAGTGGTGCTGACGCGTCCAATTGCACAACCTGTGCATGGGGTGCAAGGCGCATCCACCAGCTCGCTTCGTTCTCCCTAAAGGGCTGCATGCCCGAGACCACCAAGCGCTGCTGGGCGCGGGTCATGGCCACATACAGGGCATTGGTTTCCTCGCGGCTGCGGGCGGCTTTTTCGGCATCGAGTAGCGCCACTAGGCTGGGCGGTGGTGCGGTTTCGCTTTGCATGAAAGCGCAGCGCGCTGGCGCAGCCTGCGCGGCGGGCCAGTCAATCAGGGCCGACATGGATTCCCCCTTGGGCGCTGCAGCGTGGGCATCAAGTAAGAGCACGGTGTGTGCCTCTAGGCCTTTAGCGCCGTGCACGGTGAGCAGCTGCACGGCGCGGGGCGCGCTACTGCTGGGGGCATCCACCACGCCGTTTTTCAGGATGCGCACCAAGCTGTAAGCGCTGGTAAAGCGCCCACCGCCAATGGCCAAGCTGGCCGCTAGCAGGGCACGCAGATTGGCCTGCACTGTCTCACGCTGCGCCGCTGGTGCTGCGGCGGCAAAGCGCGCCAGCGCATCGGTGGCATGAAAAATAGCGGCAAGTGCATCGTGCGGTGGCAAACTGCTTGCCAAGGCTTGGAATTTCAGTAATTTTGGCCAATGTCGCTGTGAAATGGTCTTTAGCTGCTCTGAAATTAATAGCTTTTTGTCGCCTGATGTGCGGTCTGTTGGGTCAGATCCTTTGTGGCGCATATCTGCATGGCTGGCCTGTGCGCCATGGGTTGCACTGCCAGTGGTTTGACTGCTTTGCATAGCACTTTGGCTGGCAGCCTCAAGCACGCTCCACCAGCTTGGCCGAGCACCGCCCGAGGCTTGCGCTGTGGCTTGCACTGCCAGTGCAATTTGCACCAAGTCGGCATCACTTGCGCTAAACATAGGTGATTTCAGGGCTTGGGCCAGCGACAAATCGTGACCAGACACCAGTGCATCGAGCAGGGCCACCACGTCTTGTACCTCGGGGCAGTCGATCAACCGCGTGCTCTGGCCTATATGGGACGGGATGCCCAGCGCTTGGCAGGCGGCGTGCATCTGGCGCAGGCGGGAGCGCTTGCGCGCCAGCACCATGAAGCTGCTGGGCGCTGCGCCATCGGCCAGCTGCTGGGCGATCCAGCGGGCGGCCTGCGCGCATTCGAGCGTGGCCAGCTGCTCTTCCTCTTCAAATCGGGGTTCGGTCAAGGTGTCGCGCCAGACGCTGCGGGCTTCAAAAGCGGCTTTTTCTTGGCGCGGTATCAGGGGTAATTGGAGCACTTCGCCTGCGAATTGGCTGGCACTGGTGTGCAGCCTAAAGCCTTGCATGGCCTGACTAGCTGGCTCAGGTTTAGCACCATCAGGCGCGCCTTGCGGCGCAGCCATTACCGCGTTCACCACCTCGATCACGCGCTGGGCATTGCGCCGCGTGTGGTCGCAGCTGAGCACATCGCCACCCAAGCCCTCACGTATAAAGGCTTGCGCCGCCACAAACACCTGCGGCTCTGCGCGGCGAAAGCGGTAAATGCTTTGCTTGGGATCTCCCACAATGAAGACACTAGGGTGAGCCCCACCCGCTCCTGAATAGCTAGCTAGCCACGCATACAGGGCTTGCCACTGCAATGGGTTGGTGTCTTGAAACTCGTCAATCAGCAGGTGCTTGACACGCGCGTCTAAGCGCTCTTGCACCCAGCCAGATACCTGCGCATCACCCAGCATGAAGGTGGCGGCGTGCTCGATGTCGCCCATGTCCACCCAGCCGCGTGTGCGCTTGGTATTAGCAAATTCTTGCACCAGTGCGCGGCCTAGCTGCACCACGGCGTGGTGGTATTGCCAAGCGGTGTGCTGCGCCTGCGCCGTGGCCACGCGCAGCGCTAGGTCTTGCGCCACGCGGATGTGTTCTATGCCTGCAATCTTGTCGCTGAATTTGCGCGGAGTGCCCGCTTGGGTGAGCAGGGCCGCCAGCGCGGCTGGCATGTCGCTGCCAGTGAGCGCTTTTTCTAGCAAAGCTGCCTGCGTTTGCGGGATTTTGCCGTCGTGTGCGCCCAAAAGCTTGGCGGCATCCCAGAGCTTTTGGCGTTGGTCTCGGTTGGTGGTGAGCAGCTCCAGCGGCGCGTCTAGGCCTGCAAACTCGGTATACAGCGCGGCAAAATGCGCCACGCTGCCCTCCAGCGTGCCAGCCGCGTCAGCCAGAGTGCACTCTACGCGGCGGGTGAGCACGCCGTCCAAGGCTTTTTCGGCGTTGAATCTGCCCTGCGCTTGCACCAGTGCGTTGTAGGTTTGGCGCAGTGCCATAGCCTCTGGCGAGCTGCCCTCTAAATGCACATAAAAGCTGCGCCACGCCAGATCGCGCGCCTCTTTGTCGTCTTGCAGCAGCTCGTAGCTGGCGGGCAGGCCCAGGCGCTCCAGCAGCCCTAGCGGGGCGCTGCGCAGCAGGGTGGCAAACCATGCATGGAAGGTGCGAATGTTCACGCCGCGCCCGCCTTGCAGAACGCTTTGGTATAAATTTCGTAGCGCACTATGTCCATTCGACGCTGACATTGCCACTTTTTCTTGTGAAATTCCGCGAATGTGTAGTTCTTGGGCTAACTGCGCATCACTGGCATGCACAAAGCCCGCCAGCGCGTCATAGAGCCGCTCGCGCATCTCGCCAGCGGCTTTTTTGGTGAAGGTGAGTGCCAAAATCTCGTGGGCAGGCGCGCCGTCCAGCAGCGCTCTGAGAATGCGAGAAATCAGCATCCAAGTTTTGCCCGAACCCGCGCAGGCCTCCACCGCCACGCTGCGGGCGGGGTCGCAGGCCAGCGCGTAAAAAGCCTCTGGGCTGGCGCTTTGCGTGTTGATTTCATAAGCTAAATTTTTCATGCTGCGCTGCCTTGTTCCGAGCTAGCTTGGCTTAAGTTTGCGCCATTGGGCACGGCATGGCTTAGCCCCTCTTGGTTCAAAACCTCCCAGCTGTCTTTGCGGCAGAGCCCGCGCGCGGCGCAAAAGTTGCAGGCTGCGCCCTCGCCCAGCGCTGGCAAAGCCGCGCCCGCTGCAATGCGCTGCACATCGCTCACCAGTCCAGCTAGCAATGCATCGCGTGATTCAAGTACTGCAGTTTGCACCATTAATTTGGTTTGGTCTTCTGAAATATTCACATAGCCTGCCTGCAGCTCATCGTCTTGCAAGAGCGCGGCGTACACCGCCAACTGCGTGTCCTCCAGCGGCTCTTTGATGCGGCCAGCCGTGGTGAGGCTGCTCTCGGTTTTATAGTCTAATAAAAACGGCATGCCCGCCAGCGGCGAGTGACTGAGCGTGTCAATACGGTCAATCGCACCCTTGATATCGATGCCTTCGTGGCTGATTTTGCAAACTTTTTCAGCTTCAGCAAAGCGCCAGCCTTGGCTTTCAAAATCTGCCAGCCACGCCAAATAACCGTCGCGCACGCGCGGCCACATGGCGCCGTAGGGCACAAAGCCGCCGTCTTGGGGCGCAAGCTGCTGCGCAATGCTGTTGACCAAGGCAAGGTCACGCGCCGCAGAAAAGGGCTGCAGCCGCTGCACATGGAAAGCGCGCAGCACCGCATGCAGCCATGTGCCGTAGTCGCCTTTGTTGAGCGCTTGGTCAAGCTCGCCCTGCTCTTGCAAGCCCAGCATGCGCAGGGCAAAGTAGCGGTAGGGGCATTTGCGCATGTCTTCGTAGCTGCTGGCCGACAAGCTGCAAATAGGCAGGCTGCTGGCCACGGGCTGGGGGCGCTCGGTGGGCGTGGCGGGCAGCAGCAGCTGTGCGCGCGG
Source organism: Polaromonas sp. (assembly GCA_043728315.1). GTDB lineage: Bacteria > Pseudomonadota > Gammaproteobacteria > Burkholderiales > Burkholderiaceae_C > JAAFIP01. The sequence goes on from JAYTMT010000086.1 coordinate 11,383, forward strand.
GTCGGCTGCCAATGGAGCCTTCGGATGCGCCAAGCGCCACTCTTGCAGCAGCGGGCTGGCCAGCACCGCCTCTGCGCCCGCGCTGGCGCGCCACAGCACGTCTATGTGCGCAACACTTTGCGCGGTTTGCCAGCTCAGGCGCTGGGCGGCTTGGCTGGCCTCGCGGCTGGGCAGACCCAGAGATTCGCGCTGCAGCCGGCTCCACGCGCCCGCAGGCTCTGGCGCGGCGCTCAGGTGCGTTTCATCTGCCCCCGGCAGCACCAGCGCAGCCAGTGGCCGCCCCAGCACCTGCGACAGCGGCACTATGACCACGGCTGCATCAGCGCAGGCTTTTGCCACAAAGCTGGCCGATTCAAGCACATCGCTCACCCATGCACTGAAGTCTTGCAAGCGCAGGGGCTGCCTGTCTTGGTAGCTGTTTAAATCACCGCCATTGCCATTGCCATTGCGATTGCCATCACGCAGGTGCAAGGCATCCACACAGGCTTGGCCTGCCTCATCGGCGCACAACGCATCCCACAGGCCGCAGGCTGCCAACGCTTGGCGCAGCGCGGCCAGCCAGTTGGCCAGTGGCTGGTCTTGGGCATTGAGCCATTGCAGTGCTGCTTGCGAGGCTTGGCCCACTTGCCGTGCAGCTTCTGCCAGTTTTTCAATCGCTTTAAATTCAATAGCAGCATATGACCATATGACGCTGACATTGGGCAGAATTTCCTTACGAAAGGCTTTTTCTAGCGCATTAACTGCGCCAGCATCGAATGCGGGGCTGAGCTTGAGCCACTGCAGCATGTCATCGGTGTTTGCATCATGGCGCGCCGCGCGCAGCAAGGCCATCAGGGTGGTGGCGCTGTGGGTGGTGGACAGCTTCCAGCCGGTTTCGTCACGCACCTCCATTGCATGCGCGCCTAGGTAGGCACGCACCCGCCGTGTCAGCAAGCGGTCTTGCGCCACCAAGCCCACAGGCACGCGGCCAGCAGCCACATGCGCCAGCACGCAAGCAGCAGCGCGCTCGGCCTCGTCTTCAGCGTCTTGGCAGGCGTGCAGCTGTAAGTTGGCATGCCAAGCGCTGTCGTCAGCAACTGCCCAGTCCAGTTTCAAGGCGTTTGCGCCCCAGTGCGCGGCCAGTGCGTCGGCCAAGGCATCGGTTTGCACGCCGTGCACTGTTATCAAGCAGTCGGTCTGCTCGCGCACTCCAGCGCTGAAAAGTATATCGCTGGCGTAGCCCGAAGCACCCGCCCACTCCAGCGCCACGCGCGACACCGCGGCATCCAGCGCCACAGGCGAATCGCCAGCAGCCAGCGGCAGCACCACACGCTGGCGCTCCAGCCAATCCGCGCGTGCATCGGGCGGCACCGCTGCTGCCACGCTGGCTAGCTCGTAGGCCGCATCGAGCAGCTTGGCCACGCCCGCGTCCCCTGCGCTAGCTAGGCCTGCGCGCGCCAGCAGGCTGCGCGCCACCATCAAATCCCAGGCCCTGTCGTGCTGCACATCGTGCGCTGCAGGCTGCCAATGCTGCAAGCCACTGGCCCAGTTGCGCGTGGTTTCAAAGCGGGGGCTAAATGACTGGAACACGGCCAATAACTCGCCCTGCCCCACATAATGCGCCACACCCGCCCCCCAGGCTTGGCGCGCCAATGGCATCAGCTGGGCAAAGGGCAGCAGCACCACGCAGCGTGCCGGGTGGCAGCCGCGCTCGGTCAAATCCCCAGCTATGCGCCCAATCAGCCGCTGCCAAGCGCCGCGCTGCGCATCAGACAGGCGCAGCGCGCTATCGTTTTTATCTATCGAGTTCATAGGTATTCATAGGGAAGCCCCCAAGCAGGGGCACACTTGCTTTCTGTCACAATGCCCACACTTTAGCTGCATATCTCCCCCACACATCCCACACATACAAGGAATTTTGTTATGGCAAGCGATCTGATCAAACACACCACCGATGCCAGCTTTGAGGCCGACGTGCTTTTGTCCACCACCCCGGTGCTGGTGGACTACTGGGCCGAGTGGTGCGGTCCGTGCAAAATGATCGCCCCCATTTTGGACGAAGTGGCCGCTGCCTACAACGGTAAACTGCAAATCGCCAAAATGAATGTGGACAAAAACCGCGACGTGCCCGCTAAATTTGGCATTCGCGGCATCCCCACCCTCATGCTGTTCAAAGGCGGCGAGCTAGCAGCCACCAAAGTGGGCGCTCTGAGCAAAGCCCAACTCACGGCGTTCATTGACCAGCAGTTGGCCTGAGCCCGCTTGGCTCAGCGCGCAATTGGCGGCGTTTTACCTCGCCCGACATTGCTTACACATGCATTGAAAATAGCCACAGGCTTTAGTGTGCTCGATACAGCAAAAATAGCTTTCTGTGCTTCACAGCATCTCTATGAAAGCTTTTAGACCAATGACTTGGCTCTGCTGTGCCACATTCAATGTGAGCCTTACAGATGGGGGTACAACAAGCTGAACGTTATGAGAGATCATTTCATCTGTTTGGTTCTTGGAAATTGCCGTCTCCAAAGTGAAAAGATGCTTTATCGGGATTTTTTTCGCCTCTACTAGAATTTGTCTCCAACGATCTTTACAAGTAGTTTTTGCAGCCATCATGTGTAAAGCTGGGGATGCGGTCTCATGATGTAGATAATCTTGGCGTCCGGGGAATAAAAAATCGGGTCTGGCATTGCCCTCTGTATAAGCGCCACGTTCAAATCTGATTTGCGCAGCTTTGAATATTGCCTCCAGATGATTTTCCAACGCATGACCAACGCGCGATTTGCGGCGATTTTGAACCGATAGCGAGTAGGCCATAAACTCATTTGTAGACAGAAACCCTTTAATTAATCGGTCTTTAACAATCACATCTTCTAGAGCTCGAAACAACAACTCCTCTCTACGCATCCAGTGCTCAAGCGTTTCGTCAGGGTCGGCTCTAGGATCTAGTTCGCGCTTAAAGGTTTCTTGCGCGTATTGCGACATGATCCGAGTTGTTGGAAATTCACCCTTGAAACGTTCAATTACTTGATCTTGGAATTTATCTATGGGATCAATTAGCTCTATGCCAAGCGCTTGTAGTATCGAGCTCGCAGCCAAGTTTATCGCCGCATCTGCAATTTCACTTTGCAATGCCCAATCCTTTGTGACTGCGTCTATCCCCAGCAGATATCGCAAACGATGCTCATGATCAGAGCCCGGCGGCGCAAACGCAATCATGAGCTTGCCGCTAGTGCGCATTGCAACAACGCAATAGTCACCTTCACGCAATCGGCTAGTGACATGGTTAGCGCGGTAATAAAGTCGATATTCTGCAGCACGCTTAGGCTGATTTACTCTTGTATCGTAATATGTCACGGTATCGGTGCATGTCTCTGGCTCAGATGAATCGATCGAGAACAAAAGAAACGTTACTGTTACCGCCGACCGAAAACTGAGCCACAAATAGAGGTTATGCCGATTCAAAACTGAGCCAGGTGTTTTACTAGCGCTGCCTAATTTTTAGGCAGGA
>JAYTMT010000087.1:0-2200 GCA_043728315.1 Polaromonas sp.
GCGGTTCATAATTACTTGGAGTTGGAAATAGGCACTCTCATGGTCCGAGATGGTGACCACCTCGAAGCTTAACCAGGTAGCCGGCACGCCACAAACCAATGCCGTTTCTATCGCCGCTTTGTTAATGAGTTCTCGCGCCTTTCGCACATCGTCTGCCAGCGGCTTAAGGGGTACTGGACTACCATCCAAGTCATGAAACCCCGTGCTGTTTGACGGATCGGCGATTTTTTGGTGTGGTTTAAAAAATTTTGATATCCAGCCCATGTTGTCGTGCCTCGTTGCGTGTTTTAGGAAGGTGGAGTTGCACATTATTGTAAGTACATGCGCTGCAATTGGCGCGAAGGGCTTCACTTTTGCAAAGCAAGCGGCGGCATTTACTGCGGCACACGCCGACCGGTGTCACAGGCTCTGGGAATTGAAGCGCTTGTGAGCGCTGGATTTAGCGTGCGAGTGCGTGATGGAAAATCCGCTCAAGTTGTGCGGGTGGGTTTCGCTGTAGCCCAAGTTTTCCATGGCGGGGGCAAGCGCTCGTGAACCTGGCGGCGGCGAAGGCCTAAGTACACCAACTCTGGCAACAGGTGGCGTAACCTTGGCGCCAGACTCCGGTGTAGTAACGGCATAAAACTCCCGTTGAATGCGCTGGCGCAGCAACTCCCGCTGCGCCAAGGCTTGCGGGTCCCAGTACGATGGATCTGGCATTTCGTCAAAAGGGCAACCCGCATCCGGTGCTACGCGCCAGAGCACGGCACGCAAAGCGCGTCCGATGCCCTTATTTTTCTTACGGATGCACTTGATCACCGCGCACTCGAACGCATAGCTATGGGCACACATTTGAATGTCCCAGTGGTTCATCAATATTTGCAACTGAAAATATGTTTTTTCACTGTCCTTGACCGCGACGGTTTCAAATGAAAACCAGTCTACCGGCAAGCCATTGGTCTTTACGGTTTGCGTCGCTGACTCGTTGATCAACTCGATTGCCGTGGCTAAATCTGCGGGCAGCATGACATGCGTCAGAGGTTCATTGCCCCAATCAAGAATGCTGGTGTCGTGCTGAGGCAGGTCGCCGCTACGAGGAGGATTGAATAAAGTGGATAAAAAACCCATACGCTCTGTCTCTAATAGTTGTAAGATGCACCGCAATATTTTAGGCACAAGCCCTGAAACCGCGAAGTAATTTACAAAAATCTGCAGGTTAGCTCGGACAAACCCCTGGTATTGCGTGGCTTTCTGTCCACTACCGTCCGTCGGCGTGTAGACCTAATGTTCTAGTTTCATTTTCTTTGTTTTACGGAGACTTATGTTCTCGATTAACTTATTTATCCGTCGACGCAAATATATAAACTTTGGGTGGTTACGTAGTGTCCCGCAACCAAGACTAAGAAACTCCAGGCTAAGGAATTGGCTCAATTCTTACTAACATGATTTTCCTTATTATTTCAGCCCGCTAGTTGCAAGGTCTGAATAGCTGTTTGGCGCACTGTCTCGATCATTCACCAACTGACTTGGCTGTCGACCTCGTAGATTAGGGCGATCAGCACCGCACACAGGTAGTGCGCCTGCGAGGGCTTGGGCAATGCAGGTTCGGGCCGAGTTAGCACACCATCGTCAACATAATACGATGGATTTATAGCAAGATAGTCACTATAAATTTAATAGCTGTGTGAGCATTAAGTACTTGGGCTTAAGCATGTATTTGCTTAAATTAGCGTTGTCCATTGGCAAAAGCCATCAAGTCGACACGCTGGTCTGTCATTAAGCGGCCTGCGCCGTCACGGCTACGTGTTTCTGAGGCGATGAGCTTGCTGGACGCTGCGTCTATCCATGCAAATGCATCGGTGCGAACGTTGTAGCCATTGCCAGTGTTGTAGCTAAGAATTTTGATTTTGAATGCATCAAACTTGCCTGCAGGCAAGGTGATTTGCTCACGCGCCACCACGCGCATGTCAGCGGTAACTACTGAGTTGCCTGCGCCAGTAAAGCTGGTGCGTTTGTAGCGGGTGCTCCAGCTTTTGCCTACATAGTATTCGTGGATATACCACTGCGGTGGGGTTTGCACTTCAAAGCTGTTTTGTACTTTTAGCGGGTTGCCAAACAAGTCATATTCGTTACCCAATGCAGTGATGATTTTGTCGTCGGTTACTGTGACTGCGCGGCGCTCTGCCATGCGCTCGGTGCGTGCACCCAAACGCTCAGTGGT
>JAYTMT010000088.1:0-1799 GCA_043728315.1 Polaromonas sp.
AACTCAATCGGACTATTCATAAGCAAAAACGATATTCGCCCAACGGGACAGGGCCAAATACGAACGTGAAAAGCGCAAGTTCATTGAACAGCGGGTCAACCGAGTGCCTCTGCGGCTAAGCCCACCTTGATAACTGTATATGACTGTATATAAATGCAGTATCATCAGGTATGGCTAAAGAAAAAACCGTTTTTACCTGCAGCGAGTGTGGGGGCACCAGCACCAAATGGCTAGGCAAATGCACGCACTGCAGTGCGTGGAACACCTTGGTTGAATCCGTTGCCGACAACGCCGCACCTACCAAAAACCGCTTTGCATCGTTGACCGCGGCTGCACCCGTACAAGCGCTGTGCGATATTGAAGCGACTGACTTTGACCGCACCCCCACCGGGCAAGACGAGCTAGACCGCGTGCTGGGCGGTGGCATTGTCGAAGGCGGTGTGGTGCTGATGGGCGGTGACCCAGGCATTGGCAAATCAACCTTGCTGTTGCAGGCGCTAGACACGCTAGAGCGCAGCGGCATGAAAACTTTGTATGTGACGGGCGAAGAAAGCGGCGCACAGGTGGCCTTGCGTTCACGCAGGCTGGGCATTGTGGGCAGCCAGGTGAAAGTGATGGCCGAGACGCAGCTAGAAAAAATCTTGGCCACGCTGGAGGCACAAGCCCCCAACATCGCCGTGATTGACTCAATCCAAACCGTATATTCCGACCAGTTGACCAGCGCGCCTGGCTCGGTAGCACAGGTGCGTGAGTGCGCTGCGCACCTCACGCGCTATGCCAAAAGCAGTGGCACCGCCATCGTGTTGGTAGGCCATGTCACCAAAGAGGGCACGCTGGCGGGGCCGCGCGTGCTAGAGCACATGGTGGACACGGTGCTGTATTTTGAAGGCGATACACACAGCAGCTTTCGCTTGGTGCGCGCGATTAAAAACCGCTTTGGCGCAGTCAATGAAATTGGCGTGTTTGCCATGACCGAAAAAGGCTTGAAGGGCGTGAGCAACCCCAGTGCTATCTTTTTAAGCCAACACTCTGAACCGGTACCCGGCAGCTGCGTGATGGTGACACTGGAGGGCACGCGGCCCATGCTGGTAGAAATTCAAGCCTTGGTGGACAGCGGGGGGCCGTCGCCACGCCGCTTGTCGGTGGGCCTAGACCGCGACCGCTTGGCCATGCATCTGGCGGTGCTGCACCGCCACGCAGGCGTAGCATGTATGGACCAAGACGTGTTTGTCAACGCAGTGGGCGGTGTGCGCATTACCGAGCCTGCCGCTGACTTGGCGGTGATGTTAGCCATTACCAGTAGTTTGCGCGGCAAAGCTTTACCCAAGGGGTTTTTGGCGTTTGGCGAAGTAGGCTTGGCCGGTGAAGTGCGCCCTGCCCCACGCGGGCAAGAACGCTTGAAGGAAGCTGCCAAACTAGGCTTCAGTGTGGCCATAGTACCCAAAGCCAATGCGCCGAAAAAATCGCAAAGCAAAGAGTTTGAAGGTCTCACCATACACGCTGTGGAGCGCGTGGAAGAGGCTATGAACTTGGTACGATCTCTACAATAACGCTACAAATTTAATAGCTAATTGAGCAATAAAAATGGGCCTTTCGGCCCATTTTTTGTTTGGCAGGCTTACCTGCTGATGTATTGATAAGGAGCGGCAGTCAGCAACCTGCTGCCTGCGCCCGCTTATCTCACTTGGCTGGCTACTTACTGCCCAGTAGCCGTCACATTACAGTTAGCCACCAAGGTCACCGAGCTGTTAGCCGGGAAGGTAGCAATTGTCTCGCCAGTACCGAAGTAGTTGGTGGCA
>JAYTMT010000089.1:0-9066 GCA_043728315.1 Polaromonas sp.
GATTGAAGATACAAGAAGCGGGCTCTGTTTGAGGGCTTTAGCCCGAGTTAGGCCGCTTCCCCCCATTTGTTCAAAAAAACAAGCTTCCCGCGAAGCGGGCCAGCGATCCGTTTGCGCGTTGGCACAGCACTCGCTTGGCCGCAGCAGCGACCAACTCAGACCGAAACATGCATTGGCACAGCTTCCTGTAGCCGCAGCAGTGACCAATCCAGCCGAGAACCCTTTGACAAGCTCAAATCGAACTTAAAACGCTTCAAACCCCTGTCAACATCCATCAAAACAACCCGCGCTGCACATCCCAGCAGCGCGCATCAAAGCGGCTCATATCCAGCTCATGGCGCTGCCGTTTAAGCCCCAGCCGTGCGCAGGTTTTGTCAAAGCGCTGCTTGAGCAATTGCGCCCACACGCCCTGCCCCTTCATGCGGCTGGCAAAGTCGCTGTTGTAGTTTTGGCCGCCGCGCATCTCGCGTATGCGCGCCATCACGCGCTGGGCGCGCTGCGGGTAGTGCAGCGCCAGCCACTGCTGAAACAGCGGGTCAATCTCCCAAGGCAGGCGAATCACGGTATAAAAAGCGCTGCTGGCACCGGCCTGCGCTGCGGCATCCAGTACCTGCTCCATGTCTTCATTAATGAATGGAATTTGTGGCGCGACACTCACCCCCACGGGAATGCCAGCTTTGGCCAACTCTGCAATGGTGCGAAGCCTTCGCTGGGGCGCAGCTGCGCGGGGCTCGAGTATGCGGGCCAACGCGCCGTCAAGCGTGGTCACACTCACATACACCGCCGCCAAATGCTGCGCTGCCATGGGGGCGAGCAAGTCAATATCGCGCTCCACCCCGCTGGACTTGGTCAGCAGGCTGGCGGGATGCTTGCATTGCTCTAGCACGCCAAGCACACTGCGCGTGAGCTGTAGCTGTCGCTCCACGGGTTGGTAGCAGTCGGTGGCAGAACCAATGTTGAGCGACTTAGGCAGGTAGCTTGGTCGGCGCAGCTCCTGCTGCAGCACGGCAGCAATATTGCGCTTGGCGATGATCTGTGTCTCAAAATCCAAACCCGGCGACAGCCCTAAATAGCTGTGCGTGGGCTGCGCAAAGCAATACACACAGCCGTGCTCGCAGCCTCGGTAGGGGTTGATTGAGTAGTCAAAAAAAATATCAGGCGAGTCGTTGGCCGTGATCACTGAGCGTACATCTTCCATATGCACTTGGGTCGCTGGTGGCGCTGCCTCTTGCGCTGCGTGGGTGCGCCCTGCTGTGGTGTCCCAGCCGTCGTCAAAGCCCTCGCGCGCATTGCAGCTGAAGCGGTGCGCCATGCGCGTGGCTGCACCACGGCCTTTGATGGCCTGCACGGGGATCATCGTGTCAGTGCTGTGCATGCTTTGTTTTTATAAGCCCAGTTGGTGCTGGTTTCATTTTTACTGATTAAATAATCAGCATAATAACACGCAAAACCTGCCATTTCGCCTGACTTACAAATGCCCAAAGTCCCCTGTGGCCTAGCAAATGGCGCAGCACGCGGCATAGGCTTAGCCATTGCAAAGCTTGCGCATTAGACTGCAACGCCTACCAAACCCAAGCAAAGCGACAGCCTGCGTGAAAATTCGGTGTAAAGTTGCTGTCTATCCGCTCTTCACTATAAGGAAATCCCATGGCACGCTATGCATTGTTGTTCTTTTTGGCAGTTGCCATTCTTGCTTTGCTCTTTTTTATCGCAGGGCAACTGGGATTTTTGCGGGGCAAACCACCGCAAGACATTGGCCTGAAAGACGGCAAACTCAAACGCCCCTCCAAAACCGAGAACTCAGTGTCTAGCCAAGCCGCCCTGTGGCCAGACCATCCGCGCTTGGCCTATGCACAAATTGAGCCATTGGCATACACAGGCAGCGGCGAAGATGCTATGAAAAAGTTAGCTGCCGTGCTGACTGCTATGCCCCGCACCCGCATCATCAGCAACGAGGCTAACTACCTTTATGCCCAATGCGACACGGCGCTGGTCAAATACACCGACGACATCGAGTTTGCCCTAGACGAAGCAGCCAGCGTGATCCATGTGCGCAGCGCCAGCCGCTTAGGCCAAAAAGATTTTGGCGTAAACCGCGCCCGCGTAGAAGCCATTCGCGTCAGAATGGGCGGCTAACGGGCTGCTCTTGGGTAGTTTTTGGAATGTGAGTAATTGGAGGCGCGACCCAGAGTCGAACTGGGCTCGACGGATTTGCAATCCGTTGCATAACCGCTTTGCTATCGCGCCTCACGAAACCGATATGGTCCTCCACTGCCTGCGGCGCAAGTGGGGACATTTTGGGATAAAAAAAGGAAGCGCTTGCTTCCTTTTTTAACGAAACTGGAGCGGGAAAAGAGTCTCGAACTCTCGACCTCAACCTTGGCAAGGTTGCGCTCTACCAACTGAGCTATTCCCGCATCGTATGACTGAATTATAGCAGCATTTTTCAGTGTTTTACAGCACGCGCAATTTCTTCTGCACTAACTGTGACTGCGGGTATCTCTAGCACGGCAATTTCATCAGGCAAAGGCGTGGGCGCGCGCTCCAAAGCCAGTGCCAGCACTTGGTCAATCCACTTCACAGGAATGATTTCTAAACCGTTTTTCACATTGCCCGGAATGTCGGCCAAGTCTTTGACGTTCTCCTCAGGAATGAGCACTGTGTCGATGCCGCCGCGCAGCGCTGCCAAGAGTTTTTCCTTCAGGCCACCAATGGCCGTGACTTCACCGCGCAGGGTGATTTCACCGGTCATGGCCACACCCGCTTTCACTGGAATACCTGTGAGCGCCGAGACAAAGGCCGTGGTCATAGCCGCACCCGCGCTTGGCCCGTCTTTGGGCGTGGCACCATCGGGCACGTGGATATGCACGTCGCGCTTTTCAAACACATCGTCTTTGATGCCCAAGCGCTGGGCGCGGCTGCGCACCACCGTGCGCGCGGCCTCCACCGATTCTTTCATCACATCGCCCAACGAGCCGGTGCGCGTGATCACACCTTTGCCCGGCATCGACACGGCTTCAATGGTGAGCAAATCGCCACCCACCTCAGTCCATGCCAAGCCCACCACTTGGCCCACTTGGTTTTTCAGTTCGGCGCGGCCATAGTTGAACTTGCGCACGCCCAGAAAATCATTCAAATTGGCCGAGGTAACCACCACTTGCGCGGTGTAGGTTTTAAGCTGCACGCCTTTGACCACTTTGCGGCAAATTTTGGACAACTCGCGCTCAAGTGAGCGCACGCCCGCCTCACGGGTGTAGTAGCGCACAATGTCGCGCACAGCGTCTTCTTGCACCTCTAGCTCTGCGGCTTTCACACCGTTGTTGTCCATTTGCTTGACCAACAAAAAACGCATGGCAATATTGGTTTTTTCATCTTCGGTGTAGCCCGACAGGCGAATCACTTCCATGCGGTCTAAGAGCGCAGGCGGGATGTTCATCGAATTTGATGTAGCCACAAACATGACATCGCTCAAGTCAAAATCCACGTCCACATAATGGTCGCTGAAGGTGTGGTTTTGCTCGGGGTCTAGCACCTCCAAGAGCGCGCTCGATGGGTCGCCGCGCATGTCGGTACCCATTTTGTCGATTTCGTCCAGCAGAAACAGCGGGTTGCGCGTTTCCACCTTGGTCAGGCTTTGCAGCACCTTGCCCGGCAGCGCGCCGATATAGGTGCGCCTGTGGCCACGAATCTCGGCCTCGTCACGCACACCGCCCAAGGCCATGCGCACAAACTTGCGCCCAGTGGCTTTGGCTATCGACTGACCCAGCGAGGTTTTGCCCACGCCCGGCGGGCCCACTAGGCACAGAATAGGCGACTTGACCTTGTCCACGCGCTTTTGCACCGCGAGGTATTCCAAAATTCGGTCTTTGACTTTGTCAAGGCCGTAGTGGTCTGCGTTGAGCACGCTCTCAGCATTGCCCAGGTCGTGTTTGATCTTGGTTTTTTTGGCCCACGGCAGACCTACCAACACGTCGATATAGTTGCGCACCACAGTAGCCTCGGCACTCATGGGCGACATGAGCTTGAGCTTTTTCAGCTCGCCGTTGGCGCGCTTGAGCGCGTCTTTGGGCATCTTGGCGGCTTTGATCTTTTTCTCGATCTCGCCAATGTCTGCGCCCTCTTCTCCATCGCCCAGCTCTTTTTGAATCGCTTTAACTTGCTCGTTCAAATAAAAATCGCGCTGGTTTTTCTCCATTTGGCGCTTCACACGGCCACGGATTTTTTTGTCCACGTTGAGGATGTCAACCTCGCGCTCGAGCTGTCCAAACAGGTTCTTCAAGCGCGCCTTGATGTCGGGCAAATCGAGCACACTTTGCTTGGCCTCTAGCTTGAGCGGCAGGTGCGCGGCAATGGTATCGGCCAAACGCCCCGCATCGTCAATGCTGGAAATCGAGGTAAGAATCTCCGGCGGGATTTTTTTGTTGAGTTTGACGTATTGGTCAAACTGCTGCATCACGGCGCGGCGCAGGGCTTCGATGTCATTGGTACGCGGCTCAGCGGCCAGCTCAGGCTCAATCGGCACCACGGTGGCGGTGAAATGCACCTCGCCATCGGTGATCTCGGTTAAGCGGGCGCGCTGCTGGCCTTCTACCAGCACCTTCACCGTGCCATCGGGTAATTTCAGCATTTGCAAAATGGTGGACACGCAGCCAATTTCAAACATGTCGGCCACCACAGGCTCGTCTTTAGACGCGGCTTTTTGCGCCACCAGCATGATGCGCCGCTCCGATTCCATGGCCGACTCCAGCGCTTTGATGCTCTTGGCGCGGCCCACAAAAAGCGGAATGACCATATGGGGGAAAACCACCACGTCGCGCAACGGCAGCAGTGGCAAATCGAGCGGAACAGAGGGCAGAGCCACTTTAGCGGACATAGGAAACCTTCAGTATGTAAGACGTTTGCAATGCAATCGGGCTGTTTGAATGCGGACTAGTTCAGGCTTTTTTAGCCGTTTCGCGGTACACCAATAAAGGCGGTTTATTGTCGTCAATCGTGCTTTCATCGATCACCACGCGCTGCACATTGCTGCTGTTGGGCAGGTCAAACATGGTGTCGATCAGCGCGTTTTCAAGAATCGAGCGCAGGCCACGCGCGCCTGTTTTGCGAACCAGTGCTTTTTTGGCAATCGCCCGCAGTGCGCTGGGGCGAATCTCTAGCTCTGCGCCTTCCATGGCCAAGAGCTTGGTGTATTGCTTGACCACGGCGTTTTTGGGTTCGGTCAAAATTTGCATCAGCGCGTCTTCACTCAGTTCAGCAAGGCTTGCCACCACGGGCATGCGGCCAATCAGCTCTGGAATCAGGCCAAACTTGATCAAATCTTCGGGCTCAACCTCTTTAAATCGCTCAGTCAGGCTGCGTTGCTTTTTGCTCTTGACCGTAGCGCCAAATCCGATACCCGAGGCTTCGGTGCGGTTTTCAATGACTTTCTCCAAGCCCGAAAACGCGCCGCCGCAAATGAACAAAATATTCGTGGTGTCGATCTGCAAGAAATCTTGGTTGGGGTGCTTGCGCCCGCCTTGCGGGGGAATGCTGGCCATCGTGCCCTCAATCAGTTTGAGCAGTGCCTGCTGCACGCCCTCGCCCGACACGTCGCGGGTGATGCTGGGGTTGTCTGATTTACGCGAGATTTTGTCAATTTCGTCGATGTAGATGATGCCGCGCTGGGCTTTTTCTACATCGTAGTTGCAGGTTTGCAGCAGTTTGCTGATGATGTTTTCTACGTCTTCGCCCACATAGCCCGCCTCTGTGAGGGTGGTGGCATCCGCCATCACAAAGGGCACATCCAGCATGCGCGCCATGGTTTGCGCCAGCAGGGTCTTGCCAGAGCCGGTGGGGCCAATCAGCAAAATATTGGTCTTGGTCAGTTCGATGTCGTCCTTTTTGGACTTTTCTTTGTGCTTTAAGCGCTTGTAGTGGTTGTATACCGCCACAGCCAGCGTCTTTTTGGCCACCTCTTGGCCAATCACATAATTGTCTAAATTGGCCTTGATTTCTGCGGGCGTGGGCAAGCCATCACGCGCCTCTGCGGCCACGTCGGTGGGCAGCTCGTCGCGGATGATGTCGTTGCAAAGGTCAATGCATTCGTCGCAAATGAACACCGACGGCCCTGCAATGAGCTTTTTAACCTCGTGTTGGCTCTTGCCACAAAACGAGCAAAACAGCGTTTTCTCGTTCACTGAACCCTTGCGATCTGCCATAGCGTGCCTTGTGATGCTCTAAGTGAATGGGCGACAAGTCTGGCCACCCTTGAATGAAACTCTATGATACCTTTTTGAGAGCAGGAAAATCGCTCCCTGCATGTAAAAATGGCGTTTTCTGTCTCAGAAAACGCCATTTTTTAACCCCACGTAGTGTGCGTGATTGCGCAGCCTTTACGGACGCTTGGCAATCACATCGTCCACCAAGCCGTATTCTTTGGCTTCGGCCGCCGTCATCCAGTAGTCGCGTTCCACATCGCGGGCAATTTTTTCAACGGTTTGGCCCGTGCGGTCGGCATAAATTTTGTTGAGCAACTCGCGGGTTTTCAAAATCTCACGCGCTGAAATTTCAATGTCACTGGCCATGCCACGCGCACCGCCCGATGGCTGATGGATCATGACGCTGGCGTTGGGCAGGGCAATGCGCTTGCCCTTGGCGCCAGCAGCGAGCAAAAACGAGCCCATGCTGGCTGCCATGCCGGTACACAGGGTGGACACATCGGGTTTGATGAAGTTCATGGTGTCATAAATCGCCAAGCCAGCGCTCACCGAGCCGCCGGGGGAGTTGATGTACAAAAAGATGTCTTTGTCAGGGTTCTCGCTCTCCAAAAACAGCATTTGCGCCACCACTAGGTTAGCCATGTAGTCTTCCACGGGGCCGACCATGAAAATGATGCGCTCTTTCAAGAGGCGCGAATAAATGTCGTAGGCGCGCTCGCCACGGCCAGACTGCTCAATCACCATGGGCACCATGCCCAAGGCTTGGGCGGGTTCAAACGTTTGTTCAGCGAATCGGTCAAATCGGCTCATAAAAGCTCCAAAGGTGGGGTTAAGGCAACTTGCATAGTAGCAAAGCTTGGCTAATGCAGGTCATCAGAAAAGATATGGGGCTTATGTCTTGCGACACAAGCCCCAGTGCTGTGGTATTTTTTTGTGGCATGGCTGATCAACCAATCAACTACGCAGTGAGCAGCCGCTGCGCCGCAAGGGCTTAGGCCGTGGGCTGCGCGCCTTGGCCCATCAGTTCGTCAAAATCAATCGCTTTGTCGGTGGTTTTGGCCTTAGACAGCACAAACTCGGTCACATTGTTTTCCACAATCACCGCTTCCACTTCGGCCATGCGCTGGTTGTCGCTGTAATACCAGCGCATCACGTCGGCTGGTTTTTCGTAGCTGGCAGACAGCTCTTCCACGTGGGCGCGTATTTGCTCTGGCTTGGCTTGCAGTTCATTCGTGCGCACCAATTCGTTAACCACCAAGCCCAAACGCACGCGGCGCTCGGCCTGCGGCAAAAACACGTCTTGCGGGATGTCCACTTTGTCTGCGTCTTTGATACCGCGTTGCTTGAGATCTGCGCGCGCGCCTTCAATCAAGCGGGCCAGCTCGGACTGAACAACGGCATTGGGCAAATCTAGCTCTGCTTTGGAGATCAGGGCTTCCATCACAGCGTTTTTGTTTTTGGCAATCAAACGGAACTTGACTTCGCGCTCAAGGTTTTTCTTGATGTCGGCGCGCAGGCCGTCAGTGCTTGAGTCCACAATGCCTAGTGATTTGGCAAATGCTTCGTTCACTTCAGGCAAATGCGTGGCTTCGATTTTTTTCAAGGTCACCATGAAATCGGCCGTTTTGCCAGCTACGTCTTTGCCGTGGTACTCGGCAGGGAAAGCCAGCGGGAAGGTTTTGCTGTCGCCGTTTTTCATGCCGAGCACGGCGGCTTCAAATTCCTTGAGCATTTGGCCTTCGCCCACGACGAATTGGAAGTCTTCGGCGCGGCCGCCTTCAAACAATTCGCCGTCGATTTTGCCTTCAAAATCCACCGTCACGCGGTCACCTTCAGCCACTACAGCCTCAAGGGCGCGCTGGGCAAAAGTGCGGCGCTGCTTGCGCAGAATGTCCACGGTGCGGTCAATCGCGGCTTCGCTCACGTCGGCAGACACTTTTTCAATCTCAGCCGTAGACAAGTCGCCCATTTTGACTTCTGGGTAAACTTCAAATATTGCGTCAAAAGCCATTTCGCCTTCTGGTGCGCCTTCTTTTTCGCTGATGCGGGGCTGGCCAGCTACGCGCAGCTTGGCTTCGTTGGCAGCGTCAGAAAACGCTTGGCCTACTTTGTCGTTCATGACTTCGTAATGCACCGAATAGCCATAGCGCTGTGCAACGATATTCATGGGCACTTTACCTGGGCGAAAACCGTCAACTTTGACTTGGCGAGCGAGTTTTTTCAGGCGCGCATCGACTTCGTTTTGGATCACCGCCACTGGCAGCGAGAGGGTCATTTTGCGCTCTAATTTTTCGAGGGTTTCAACTGCAACTGCCATGGTGTCTTACTACTGAAAAAGATTAATAATGTGGTGCGCGGGGGGGGACTCGAACCCCCACATCCTTGCGGACGTCAGGACCTAAACCTGGTGCGTCTACCAATTTCGCCACCCGCGCAGAAATACAAACAAAACAGGCGGCTCATTTCTGATCCGCCTGTGGAGAAATCGGTCAACCACTGATTTTACTTCGTTTCTGAGCCGCTTCACTTGTTGCACTCATTTTTTAGAGGCTTGGTCACTTTTTCTCCGTTCGCCCTGAGCTTGTCGAAGGGTTCTTTTCTTGTTTGATCGCTATTTCTCCGTTCGCCATGAGCTAGTCGAAGGGCTTTTGCTTGGATTGGTCACTGCTGCGGCTACAGGGAGCTGTGCCAACGCGCAAACGGATCGCTGGCCCCTTCGGGGTAGCTTGTTTTTTCGAACAAATGGGGGGAGGCGGCCTAACTCGGGCTAAAGCCCGGGGGCAGAGCCCGCCTCTTGTATCTTCAATCTCATGGACATTTCCACCAATCCTGTCATAGTACATACTGCCGTGAGGTTGGGCTGTTGGGG
>JAYTMT010000090.1:0-14202 GCA_043728315.1 Polaromonas sp.
GCGCCCAAAGCAGCCCTGCTAGACGCAACAGCGGCCCTGCCGCGCATCGAGCGCATTGACTAAAAGCTAACAGCCCAGCAGCATAGCCAGAACGAACCCCCTAGAACTGGGGATGTTACGTAGCGCAGGGTTTTGCAACACTTCTGTAGTTCCTCGGTCGAGGGGCTTTTAACCAGAGAACACACTATGCAAACAGCTCACACCAGCTTTCCAACCCTCTGCGGCACCGCAGTTTCAAGTTTTTGCGGCACCGCAGTTTCAAGCCTTTTCGGAATTGCCGTTTTAGGCATCACCTCGGCTTTGAGCCTGATGCCAACGCACAGCATTGCCCAAGAAGTGCACGATTGGGGCAAAACATTTGCCACGATTGCACGTCCCACAAAAATAGCGCGCTGCCCTACTGGCTATATTGCCAGCGCCTTTGCGCAAACCTGCGAAACCTTTTCCGCCATCACGCCCAAAGCCCAGCCCAAGACCGGCGCGTGCCCAGCGGGTAGCACCGAAGAATTTGGCATGTATTGCACACCACTTACAGGCGATATGTCAGACCGCATGGCTGGCTTGCTGGCACGCCATTATTTCCAAGATTTAAACAGCAATTACATGAATTCGCTGGGCAATGCCGCCAGCATGACCATGGAGCTGTCACCGGCGTTGAGCGCCTACATGGGCAAACGCGCAGCCGCTGGGCTTAGCGCCAGCTTGATGAAAGACGGCGCACCCATGCCCGCACAATTGCCCACAGCCCTACCGATTCAATGCGGTGATAATTTCGGGCTTGGTCTTGAGCCAGCGCTCAAATGCAATGCCGCCATTGGCAATGCACGTGGCCAACAGGCCCAAGCGGGAGCACCAGTTACCACTCAGCAGCAAATCACAGGCATCGGTACAGCGCCAGCCGCCGCCCCAATAGCTGCCCCAGCCAACGCTGCAAGCCCTGTGAACGCCATTGCTGGCGAAGTACTCAAACAAGGCCTCAAAGGCTTATTTGGCAAATAAAAGCGTGTCAACGCGGACAATATGCTGAGGCAGCAGCGCCACCGCTGCTGCCACGCACAGCCAAATGCGCAGCAATAAGTCTTGGTGGCGGTGCTATCGGCGATAATAGGGGCATGATTACTGTTTATGGCATCCCCAACTGCGACACCGTGAAAGAAGCCTTGGCATGGCTAGACGCGCACAAAGTCAAATACCAATTCCACGACTTTAAAAAAGAAGGGATCGAGGCCAAAACCATGGACGCTTGGATAGCTGCCGTGGGCTGGGAGGCGCTGATGAACAAAAAAGGCGCTACTTGGCGCCGCCTAGACACCTCCATGCAGTTGGGCATACGGGATGCCAACAGCGCCCGCGGCCTGATGCTGGCCCACACCAGCGTCATCAAACGCCCCGTGGTGCAGTGGAGCATGGGCACCAAGGCCAAACCCGAAAAATCCAGCAAAGAAAACACCACCGTGGGCTTTGACACGGCGCTGTGGGCTGCGCGCATTGCTTAAAACTGGGTATTTACAGAAAATTTGACCAATGTCAGCGTCATATGGTCATAGTTTGCTATTAAAAATATAGTGTAATTAGTACATTTAGTACTCTAGGCTCACACATAGTCGGGTGAATAAGACCAAATACCCGAACTGAGCGCCACGGAACTCGCGCTCACCTCGCCACTCACCCCGGCATACATCCCGCTAGACTGCACTAGGCGCTTGCCGCAGCGCAAAAGCTGCCGTATCGCTGTGCAGCCAAGCATCCAGTGGCCAGCTGGCCTTGAACGATACGCCGCCGCCCGCCCGCGCTGCCCAGCTGCATTGGCCTTGCAAATCATGCACCCGCCTGCGAATTGACGTGGTGCCAAGGCCTGCCGACCACTGGCTAGGGTCAGTTACCGCGCCGTCGCTGGTGCAGATCAGCTGCCACTGCCCCGCTTGGCTGGCCATGGCAAAGTGCACATAGCCAATGCGGCTGTGCTGCATGGCGTTGCGCATGAGCTCGCTGCAAATGCTGGCCAGCACCGTGGCTTGGCGCGAGCCCACCGTGTTGTCCCGCGCGTTGTAAATATCCACCTGCCACTCAAAACCCACCGACTGGCGCTCTGCCCGCTGGGCCAATTGGTATTGGATATCGGCCAGCACGTCGCCCAGACTACGCGTTTGCGTACTCAGTCCGCGCGTGATGGTGCGCAGGTCTTCCAGCGCGTTGCGGGCGTATTGACCATCTGCTCCGTTTTGGTTGGCCAAATGCAGCAGCTTGCCGCCAATGTCGTCATGCAAGTCAGCGGCGATGCGTTTGCGCTCTTGCAAAGCACCCTGGTGGTAGCTGGCTTCAAAGCTGCCCGCGTGCAGCGCCAGCCGAGTGAGCGTTTGGGCAAATAGCGCGTCTTGGGGGTTAAAAAGCCGTGTGCCGCGCTTAGCGCCCACCAAGCACAGGCTTTGCCCGTTCAAATCAGGTAGCCACAGCTCCATGCCTTGGTTGGCTATGCCTTGCCCATGTGCAAATAGTTCGCTTGATACGTTGGCTTGCGTTTCAATACGCAGCGGCTCAAACACCGTATCCACAATGTGCCGCCAGTGGCTTTGCGCCTCTACCGAACCAGCACGCATGGCAGACAGCTCCAAAAGCGGCGCTACAAAGTCCTCCAACCGACGCTTAGATTGCAGTGAAAACCGCCCCATAACCCACTGGCGCAGCGGAAAATACAACCACCCCGCCAAAGCCAGCGCCACAGCAAGAGCCACCCCCTGCGACGCACCTAGCAAAGCCACCAAAAGCACATCCACCAGCAGCACCAGTGCACCACCAGACAGCCACAGCCAAATGCGCCACCACCAGCCCTCTAGGCGAAATATTTGGCTTTTGGCCAAAAAAGCCGATATTCCCACAAATGGCAGCACATTAATTGCCGTGATGATTTGCCCGTGGTGCGGCATGACATAGCCAACCGCCAAGCCTATGATCTTGAAACTAATCACTACCAGAGCAATGCCCGTGAGCAAAAAAAACCAGCGCGCTGCAACCCGCTGCGGTAAATCCAAGCCCCCGCGCCGCCAAGTGACCACACCTATGCCCATAAACAAGACCAAGTAACCCGCCAAAGGCCAGTGGTAGGTGATGGAGCGCGGTTCAATAAACTGCATGCGATCAAGTAACCAAAAAGTGCCAATGCTCGCGGCAATCAGCCAAGGCGTGCGCTTTTTGCCCACGGTGCGCGGTACGTGCCAGATGAGCATGATGGCCAAGGCCAAAATTAACATGGCTCCCGAACGGGTGGCAAATGAGCATAACTCCCACACCCAAGTAGCGTAGCCCCAGTGGCGGTCACCAAACCATGCACGGGAAAAAGCGGTGGCGCTGTAGGCACAAATCATGCCGAAATACACCCACACCATAGATTCTCGCCGCGCCACCAGAAGCAATGCGCAGCCCAGCGAATAGACAAACAAACCAGCAAACAGCGGCACCCAAAAATAACTTCCTAAGCTTTTCAGGCCACGCGCAGCAAGCGGTCGCTGCACCACCGAACCGTCAGAGAAAGTAAATCGTACCGTCTGCCCCTGCATGTCATGCAGCAACTGATCTGCAGCATGAAACTGGCGCAACTGCGCAAAATACTGCATGGGCTCTTGCGATTCGCGCAGCACCACACTGGCAGTTACGCCCAGCTGCACCGAATCAGTGGCAATGCCTGTGACCGTCATGCCTACTTGAATGCCCGCAATGGGCGCAATCAGCTTGCGCACAGGCAAGCCAATGGCCGTTTGCTGCGCCGCGCTGGGCTCTAACACGCGCGCCAGCTCAAAACCCGGGCTTAGCTGGCGGCTAGCGCCCCACACCAGCAGCAAAGCGGCTAGCACGCCCAGCAGCATCAGCGCCACGCCAAGGCTCGCGCTGCTGCTGGCCTTGGCATACGCTAAAGCGCGGTGAACAAGGCTTTGTTTAAAGGTTAGGGGCGCTTCGGGCAACATCATGGACTATTGTAGAAGCTGGGCATTGAACAAAAAAAACCGACGCTAGGTCGGTTTTTCAATCCATTTTCAAATGAATTTGCCCTTACGGTGTGCTAGGCCTGATAGGCACAAGCACCGTAGTTCCGAGCTCGGAGTTGTGGCTAAGAGCTCCTCCTGTGTTTTGCATGTTGTAGACCAATTTACCGTTGGCGGTGGTGGTGGCCGATAGTTCAAATTGTCGGTAGTCTGCCACCTCCACGAGGTTCACACGGACGACAGCTCTGTATTCTTCTATGTAGCGCCCAGTGCCTGCGGGGTCTAGCGCCATCACTACAGGGCTGAGGTTGCTGGTGGCAGTGCTGTTACTCGGTCCTGCTGAAAGCAGGCCCGTGGTCAGGTTCAAATTGGCGTATTTAAAGTTGGCTTGGTTAGCAGGCAGTGTGGTGCTGTTGGCTTGGTTGTCATACAAATAATCCACACGCCCTGCCAGCTGCGCCGCCGTAGGCACAAAACGCTCTTTTAAGCGCGCAGCACTGGGCGGTATGCGCGGGGTTAAAGCCCCAGACGAAATATTGCATACGTAATAGTTTCTGTCGGCGTGGCTAATGAACTTGGCTAAGTTATTGGTGGCGCTGCCGATCTGGGTAACAACATCGATCGAGCTATTGCCACTGTTCGGGTAGTTATTGGTTTTTAAGTAGAGCTGGGTTGCATCTTCTGTGCCAACGGCCAAGTGGACTTGGCGCGTTGTGGCTTCTGCCAAATTAATCCGTACCAGCTCAGCCACGCTGCCCGTGCTGCTGGTGGCCGCAGAAAATACCGCATCGCCGTTAGCCATGATGACAAAACTGGCGGTAAAGAGTGCTGTGCCGGGCACAAAAGAACTCCGTTGAATCGATTCAAAGCTGGCTGACGAGCGACCACCGGCGTCCACAGTAGGGCTGTCAATGCCGCAGTCTCTGATAAGCACAGAGGCCGAGGCTTGGCCGGGCGTCACAAATATGGCGGGGCTAGCCCAAGCTGGGGCCACAAAAGCGGTAGCGGTGTCGGTGTTGGTAATTGTGCCCGTGGGTGTGCCAACGGCTAGGTTGGGTGCTTTGCTGTCCAGCGCCTTATTGATGATGCTGGCAACATCGTCGCCACCGCCGCAGCCCACTAAGGCAGCGCATGCCAAGAGGCCAGCCAGTAGCGCAGAGCTTGCGCGGTATCGAGGGGTTTTAATCATGGAGTTTCCTGTTGCTTTAAAGTGAATCAATAAATACCAATTTGGTGCAACGAATGTAGTTTTTAAGCCTCTATGGCGCTATCCCCAGAACTAGGGGAATCGCGCCAGCGGCTACCCCCCAGTTCTAGGGGAGGTATTTGTCTATGAGGCATAAAAAAACCCGGCAGCGCCGGGTTTGGTCCGAGGCTAATGCGCCATCACGCTGGCACCAAGCCGCGTTTGGCCGCCTCAGCAGCAGCCTGCGCGCGGGTGTGAATACCCAGCTTGCGGTAAATCGCTTTGATGTTGTCGTTCACCGTGTGGTAGCCAATGTCTAGGCGGGCGGCCACTTGCTTAATCATCAGGCCAGCACCTATCAGGGCCAGCACTTCCACCTCGCGCTGGGTGAGGTGCTGGGCGCTGCTAGCCTCGGCCACGGCGCTGCCACTCCACTGGGGCATGGGGGACTCAGAAAATGCTGGTGCAGACTCAGGCACAGGCTGTGCGCGAAATTGCGTCATCAGCTTTCGGGCAATAGCGGGGGATATGGGCGGCTCGCCTTGCAATACTTTTTGTAGCGCAAATACCATGCTGTCTATGCCATCGCCTTTAAGTAGGTAGCCGTCTGCGCCTGCGCGCAGGGCGGCAAATACCAAATCATCGTCGTCATACAAACTGGTAACAATCGCTGGCGTTTGGGGATTGCGGCGCTTAAAGTCGGCCAGCCAGTCAATCGATAAACCATCTGGCAAGCGCAGGTCAACCAGCGCGTAGTCAAACTCCACGCCGCTGAACGCACGAACGGTTTTTAAATCAGGCGCGAGCGAAATGGTGGCTTGCGCAAAGCTCATTTGCACGGCCTGCGTGAGCAAAGCCACGCCGTCGGGCTGGTCCTCAAGAATAAGGATGCGTGATTTGGTGAGGATGGATGGCATGTTGGTATTGTCTGGCTAAAAGGCGCGACTGAAAGCCCCTAGTTCTAGGGGGCGATTACAAGCTGCTGTGACCCAGCGCACACTGGGTAGGCACCGAGCGGCCTGAAAACGCCCAATACGAACAAAACTTTACACGTCAAAAAGCGCTTTTACGCCGCCTGCTGTCTTCTCAAAGCGCTGCAATTGCGTTATCTTCTGACCCATACAGATTTAAGAGGTTGCTTATGCGTCAAATATTTGCTTTTTCTAGCCTAGCTGGCGCCGTGACTGGCCAATCCGCTGGCCGTGTGGCCAAAGCAGCTGCCGTATTGCTTACTGGTTTTACAGCCAGCCTAGTTGCGGGCCATGCCTTCGCCCAAGACATTGGCCGCGTGCTCTCTAGCACCGCCATCATCACCCAAACCCAAGTGCCGCGCCAAACCTGTACCACCGAAACGGTAGTACAAACCGGCGCTGTGGTGACCAAATCGGGGGCTGGCGCTGTGATGGGCGGCGTGGCTGGCGGAGCTATTGGCAACGCTATGGGCAATGGCACGGGCCGGGCCGCAGCTACCATGCTAGGCATTTTGGGTGGCGCTATTTTGGGCAACAAGGTAGAGGGCGACAATGTGCAAACCGCCAACACCCCCCAAACTGTGCAGCGCTGCACCACCCAAACCTTCCTAGAAAACCGTACCACGGGCTACAACGTGGTGTATGAATATGCAGGTAAACAATACAGCGTGGTGATGCCCAATGACCCGGGAACCAGCATTCAGTTGCAAATAGCGCCTGTGGGCACGTTGCAGCCCGCGCCCACTGCGGCTGTGCCAGCGCCGGTGCAGGCACCCGTGCCGACACCAGCTGTTACCACTGTGATTCCTGCACCAGTGGTGTACGCCCCTGCGCCTGCTCAAGTGATTGTGTTGCAGCAGCCTGTGGTGGTTGACGCACCTGTGGTTACCTACACCTACCCCGCAGTGCAGCGTGGTGCTGTGGTTATCAGCAGTGGCTACCATGGGCATGGGCATTCGCATTACCGTGGGTATGGATACGGACATGGGCATGGTTCGAGCATTGTGTGGAGCACCCACCAGCGTGCGCCACATTGGCGCTAAACTTTTCTTAAATACAGATTCCTCCCGCAACAGATGAGAAAAAACGCCACTTTTGTGGCGTTTTTTTTACGCCTATCGTCCAATTCTGCGCTTGTTGGTACTGTAGCGGGCATTTCTTGTCGCTGCGGGCACTTCTGCTTAGCTGGCCCTGCCCAACTACAATACGGCTCTAAGCGTGACCAAACAGAGCTGCATAACCCGCTCAGATGCGCACAAAGGCGTTTTTTAAGAAAAAATAGCCCAATGTCAGCGTCATATGGTCATACCTCGCTATTAATTTTATAGTTTTAATTTTTTCACATGACTACCACCAATTTCTCCAATGTCAATCTAAGCACCCAAGCCAATGTGTATTTCGACGGCAAATGCGTCAGCCACGGCTTCACCACAGCGGATGGTGTGAAAAAATCCGTGGGCGTGGTGCTGCCCAGCACCCTCACCTTCAACACCGGTGCGGCCGAAATCATGGAATGCGTGGCTGGCAGCTGCGAATACAAGCTTGCGGGCTCTGATGCTTGGGTCAAGTCAGTAGCGGGCGAGTCTTTCAGCATTGCGGCCAATTCCAAATTCGACATCCGCGTGACCGAGGCTTACCACTACGTTTGCCATTTCGCTTAAATTAGCACCCTGCCCGCCTTAGCCTCTAATTTTTACCCGATCCACAGACATGGCCACCATCCTTCAAAACCTCCCTTTAGGCCAAAAAGTCGGCATCGCCTTCTCAGGCGGGCTTGACACCAGCGCTGCCCTGCACTGGATGAAAAAAAAGGGCGCGCTGCCCTACGCCTACACCGCCAATCTGGGCCAGCCCGACGAGGCCGACTATGACGAAATCCCGCGCAAAGCCATGGAATACGGCGCCCAAAAAGCCCGTTTGATCGACTGCCGCAGCCAGCTCGCTACTGAGGGCATAGCAGCCTTGCAAGCTGGCGCGTTCCACATCAGCACCGCAGGCATCACCTATTTCAACACCACGCCGCTGGGCCGCGCTGTCACGGGCACCATGCTGGTCTCGGCCATGAAGGAAGACGATGTCCACATTTGGGGCGATGGCAGCACCTTCAAAGGCAATGACATTGAACGCTTTTACCGCTACGGCCTGCTCACCAACCCTTCGCTCAAAATTTATAAACCTTGGCTTGACCAAGCCTTTATCGACGAGCTAGGCGGGCGCTCTGAGATGAGCGCTTTTATGACGGCCAGCGGTTTCGGCTACAAAATGAGCGCCGAAAAAGCCTACTCCACCGACAGCAATATGCTGGGCGCTACCCACGAAGCCAAAGACCTAGAGTTCCTGTCCAGCGGCATCAAAATCGTCAACCCCATAATGGGCGTGCCTTTTTGGCGCGATGACTGCGTGGTGAAAGCCGAAGAAGTGAGTGTTCGCTTTGAAGAAGGCATGCCAGTTGCACTCAACGGCCAGCGTTTTGCTTCATTGGTAGATTTGATTTTGGAAGCCAACCGGATCGGTGGCCGCCACGGCTTGGGCATGAGCGACCAGATTGAAAACCGCATCATCGAAGCCAAGAGTCGCGGCATTTATGAAGCGCCCGGCCTTGCTCTGCTCTTCATAGCGTATGAGCGCCTAGTCACAGGCATTCACAATGAAGACACCATCGAGCAATACCGCATGAATGGCCTGAAATTGGGCCGTTTGCTCTACCAAGGCCGCTGGTTTGACCCGCAGGCCATCATGCTGCGCGAGAGCGCCCAGCGCTGGATAGCGCGCGCCATCACGGGTGAGGTGACGCTAGAACTGCGCCGTGGCAACGATTATTCAATTCTCAACACAGAATCAGCCCACCTGACCTACAAGCCTGAGCGCCTGAGCATGGAAAAAGTAGAAGACGCACCTTTTTCTCCCGCCGACCGCATTGGCCAGCTCACCATGCGCAACCTAGACATTGTGGACACCCGCGAAAAGCTGGATATTTACACCCAAACGGGGCTGCTGGCCATGGGCAGTGACAACGCGATGCCTAAATTGCAAGCTAAATAAACCACGTGCGCCAAACTGCTCGCAGCGATGCGGCGCAATTAGTCCCTAGCAGACGCGGATTTAGCGAATGCTGGTGGGATCTTCCTAGGCTAAACCCTGCTTAGTGCGTGCCAACACAGCAGTAAACTGGGCGGGTGTTTGTTATTGTACAAACGCCCACTACACACAGAAAGAGCCCTATGAAACTCCTTATCGCCAGCATTGCCCTTGCCGCCAGTTTAGCCACCAACTTGACCGTGCATGCACAAACACCAGCAGCGCCACCAGCATATGGCCTGTCAATCAACTTTGACCAAGCCAAAAAAGCCATGGCGGCAGCAGAGGCAGAGGCCACCAAAAACAACTGGCCAGTGGCCATAGTGATTGTGGACACTGGAGGCCATTTGGTGATGATGCAGCGCCAGCCGAATACGCAAATTGCCAGCATTGAAATAGCCCGAGGCAAAGCAGTCACAGCCAACAACTTTCGCCGACCCACCAAGGCGCTAGAAGACGCGGTGGCGGGCGGCGGCGCTGGCTTGCGCCTGCTGTCGCTGCGCGATGTCACCGCACTCGAAGGCGGAGAGTTGATCATGCATGACGGCAAAATCATTGGTGCAATTGGCGTCAGTGGCGTGGCCTCTGGCAACGATGCAATAGTGGCACGCGCTGGTGCCATGGCAGCAGTCAAATAAATCTGCCCTAGAGTCAGGCGCGCCAAGCCTGATAGAATCAGACACCGAGCCCAAGCAATTGTTCTCGGTTTTTTTTCGCCTGTATGTAAAGAAAATTCCCTTTGGCTAAAGGCAAAAGCGAATCTGCAAGCCAGAAAAAACTGAAAACAACCCAAGCGCTCAAAACCTTTCTTTATTGGAACTTTTTGAAAGCTTGGAATCATGGAAATTTTTGACTACGACAATATCCTGTTGCTCCCCCGTAAATGCCGCGTAGAGTCGCGCAGCGAGTGCGATGCCAGCGTGGAGCTGGGCGGGCGCAGTTTTCGCATACCGGTGGTGCCCGCCAATATGAAAACGGTGGTGTCTGAGGCCACCTGTGTATGGTTGGCGCAAAACGGCTATTTTTATGTGATGCACCGCTTTGACTTGGACAATATCCAATTTGTCAAAGACATGGCCAGCAAGGGATTGTTTGCCAGTATTTCACTGGGCGTGAAAAAGCCCGACTACGACACCGTAGACCAACTGGTTGCACTGGGCATGAGCCCCGAATACATCACCATCGACATAGCCCATGGCCATGCCGACAGCGTGAAAAACATGATCACCACCATCAAAGAAAAGCTGCCAAAGAGCTTCGTCATTGCAGGCAATGTGGCCACGCCAGAGGCGGTGATAGACCTTGAAAACTGGGGGGCAGATGCCACCAAAGTGGGCATAGGGCCGGGCAAAGTCTGCATCACCAAAATGAAAACCGGCTTTGGCACGGGCGGCTGGCAGCTCAGCGCGCTCAAGTGGTGCGCCCGTGTAGCCACCAAGCCCATCATTGCAGACGGCGGCATCAGGGAACACGGCGATATTGCCAAATCCATCCGCTTTGGTGCCACCATGGTCATGATTGGCTCCATGCTGGCAGGTCACGAAGAATCGCCGGGCAAAACGGTGGAAGTGGACGGCAAATTGTTCAAAGAATACTACGGCAGCGCCAGCGACTTCAACAAAGGCGAATACAAACATGTGGAAGGCAAGCGCATCTTAGAGCCCATCAAAGGCAAGCTGGCCAACACCTTGGTGGAAATGGAGCAAGACGTGCAAAGCTCAATCAGCTACTCAGGCGGCAAAAAACTCATGGACATCCGCAAAGTGAACTATGTGACACTGGGCGGCGACAATGCGGGTGAGCATTTGCTGATGTGATGCAGTTATTACATGCTTTCACGCCGACCATGTCTCAGGCTTGGGCTCTGCTGTCTGTTGCCATTGCCTTTGAGGTGGTGGGCACAACGTGCATGAAACTGTCGCAGGGGTTTACACAGTTGTGGCCTTCGGTGATCATGTTTGCGTGCTATGGCTGCGCATTCACCTGCAACACTTTCGCCACCAAAACACTGGATTTGAGCATCACCTATGCAGTGTGGTCGGGCGTGGGCACGGTAGCCACAGCGGCCATTGGGATTTTGTATTTCAAAGAGCCCTCTACTGCGCTCAAACTGGTGTGCATCAGTTTCATTGTGATTGGCGTACTGGGCTTGCACTCGGTGGCGCGGATGCAAGCCAATACCTGATCGCTTGAAAAAGCGGCTCAGTCAGCCAGCATCTGGCTTGGCCTTGGGTCTTCAAACACGATGCGTTCTGCTATATGATTTGTAGCTGAGTATGGCGTTTTTACTGTGACACTCTGGATTTTCTCTTGCGAACTGCTGGTTGCAGGGCATGCACCTGTGGCCATGTAGCCCAAAGCAGCTGCGATGCGCGCCTCGCTGGGGTCGCCCAGCTGCTTGCTCAAATCATCAGCCACGGTGCAAGTGGGCAGCAAACCCGATGAATAGCCACCTACGCCCTGCGCATTGACCGTGTCAAAATTAATCAAGCTGTAGGTTGTGCCGCACGAATCGCGTGGCTGCGAGCCATAGGGCTTGCCAAAGGTGGTGCTGCCAATACTCACCACAGGCATAAAAGGCTTGAGCGCATTGATCACCAATTCGCTAGCAGATGCAGTGCTGGCGGAGGTGATAAAAAACAAGCGATTGATGCCAGATAGCGGGGCTGCTGGCAAGCTATTGGCGTTACTGGTAAAGGTATAGTTGAAGTTGTTCTCTGCTTTTTTATTGTTGTATCGCAAGCCAGCAAATAGCTGCCCGTTTAAGCTGGCGCCGCCAATCATGCTGGCAAAATTGCGCGAGACATTCACACTACCGCCGCCGTTGTAGCGCAAGTCAATGATCAATTCGCTTACGCCAGCAGCGCGAAAACTATTGACGGCATTTGCCAAAGCTTGGGCGCTGCTGGCGATGAACTCTTGGTAGGCTAGGTAGCCCACCTTGCTGCCCCCGCTTGTGGTGAGTACGCGCGCATCAAGTACGGGACTCACCGCATAGTTGGCCGAGCTTATTTGAATGTCTCGCACTACACCTGCAAGGTTTTTCACCCGCATAGTGCGCGCCACGCCAGCAGTTGCCACACTTGGCAGCTTACCAGCGGCTATGTCTTGTGGATTGAACCCGTCTATGCTGACAATTGCGTCGCCGCGCACAAGCCCTGCCAAACCGACGGGGCTGAGCGGCTCTACAAAGCGCACCTGCAACAGCGTTTGCGCAGCATCGGCCCAAACCAATGAATAGCCAAAACCAGTGCGCATGCCATCTACAAAAAATGCCGTGAACTGCGCCGTTGCTTGGCCGCCGCTGTAGCGGTCAGTGGGTTTGTACAACATGGAGTCAAGATATGCAGCGCTAGTGGCTGCATTTTCATTCGGTGCGCTGGCAAACGAGTTCCAGAAATACTCTTGGCTGACAAAACCCCGCAGCCATGTGCGCTGATCCTCCACGGAGCAGCTCAAAGCTTGTGGTGTAAATGGACTTTCAGCTAGCTTTGCAGCTACGCTGGCAGCAGAGGCCGTATCCGCACCTAGCGATGTTCCACCGCCACCGCCGCAGGCCACCAGCGCCGCGCAGGCTAGCGCACCCAAGCTTGCTTTTATAAACCATTTTGGCAGCATAGAAGGCATCGCGGTTACCGATCGTTAGGTTTAAACACCAAAAATCTCTGCACGCGCCAATGCATGCAGCCTCTGGCCTGGCGTGAGCAAAGATTCCAGCACACTAAAGTGGTTGAACTGCCCCAATGCCTCGCAAACCGCCACTGCGCGCTTGCCCCAGGCTTTTTTGATCAGCGCATTTTGTCGCAAAAACTCATCGCTTTCAGCACCGCCACACACGGCTACAAAGCGCGTGCGCGGCGCTTTGAACCATGCAGGGCTGCAGCGCTGCACCTGCTCTGGTGTGAGCTTGAGGTCGTTTTGTAAATAGGGCGCGTGCATGATGGGCGACAAATCATACAAACCAGAAATTCCGACCGCACTTTGTACCGCACAAGTAGGTAAATCGCTGGCCAGTTTTTGCCAGTCGCAAGCAGCCAGCATAGCGGCCAAGTGGCCGCCTGCTGAATGGCCAATGACCGTGATATGCGCAGGGTCGCCGCCATACTGCGCTATATTGCGCAGCACCCACACCACGCTCTGGGCGCATTGCCAAGCGATGTCTTCTATTGTGGTGGCGCTTTGGGGGCCGCACAAAGCATAATTTGGCACCACCACGCACGCGCCTTGCTGCGTGAACGCGGGCGCAACAAAAGAATGGTCGGCTTTGTCTAGGCTGCGCCAGTAACCACCATGCAAAAAAACCACCACAGGCTGGCCAGTGCCACCGGCTGGAAAAATATCAAGCTTTTCTGCGCCCGACACACCATAGGGCACATCTAACACGCAGGCTTGCTGCTCGCGCACGCGTTTGGAGGCTGCCTGCCAAGGCAGCACATGGCGTGCTAGAAAATCGGGCACACGCAAACGGTTGTTGTATTGCGCATCCAAATATTCTGGGTCGTAGATTGGTGGTTTCATGCGCCTACTGTAGCGCTTGCCAGATGCAATGTCTGGAGCATCACGCAAAACAAAGGGTTAACCCTTAAGCTAAAGTTTGGCAGAGGTGCGGCAATCTTTGTATACAGAGTACAGTATCCAGTATGGCCACTTTACACAGAATCGAAACCACGCCCAATTTGGTCGAACAGGTTTACCGCAAGCTCTTAGATGCCATCAGTGAAGGCACCTTAGCCCCGGGCACACGCATCACACAAGAAGAGGTGGCGCAGGAGCTGGCGGTGAGCAGGCAGCCAGTGCACCAAGCATTGAACATGCTCAAAAGCGATGGATTTGTAGTCAATGCCCCCGGTCGCGGCGTGCTGGTAGCGCCGCTCGATGCGGCATGGTTGGCCAATGTGTACCAAGTGCGTGGTGCGCTGGAGGTGCTGGCAACCCAACTGGCATGCGCTGGCAATTACACCTACGACAGCGATTTGATGGCGCGTGGCCG
>JAYTMT010000091.1:0-19327 GCA_043728315.1 Polaromonas sp.
GATTGGTGGAAATGTCCATGAGATTGAAGATACAAGAGTGTTCATCTGTTTGAGGGCGAAGCCCGAGTTATGAACACTCCCCCCATTTGTTCAAAAAAATAAGCTCCCCCGAAGGGGCCAGCGATCCGTTTGCGCGTTGGCACAGCTTCCTGTAGCCGCAGCAGTGACCAAGCAAGACAAGCGCCGCGTGTGATAATTATCTACCTTATCCGCAGCAGAAAAAAAATCCCCTATGTCTGACCAATACGCTGTCATCGGCAACCCGATTGCGCAAAGCAAATCCCCCCGTATCCATGCCGCTTTTGCCCAAGAAATGCTGCAAGACTTGACCTACGTGGCCATCGAAGGGCGCGTGAGTGGATTCGCACAAGACGTGGATGCCTTTCGTGCCCAAGGCGGGCGGGGCATGAATGTCACCGCCCCTTTCAAGCTGGATGCCTTTGCCTACGCCACACAGCTCTCGCCACGCGCCCGCATGGCAGGCGCGGTGAACGCGCTCAAATTTGAAGGCGACCAAGTGCTGGCTGAAAATTTTGATGGCATAGGCTTGGTGCGTGACATCGTGCAAAACCTGCATTGTGCAGTGGCTGGCAAGCGCGTGCTTTTTTTGGGCGCTGGTGGTGCCACGCGCGGTGCGCTGCTGCCTTTTTTAGAGCAGCATCCCGCTGCGGTGCATATTGCCAACCGCGATGCAGCTAAAGCGCAGGCCTTGGTGGGCGAGCTGGTAGCGGCCAACCCAGGCTATGCTCACCTGCTGCGTGCCAGCACCTACCCAGACGTGCAAGGCCAGTTTGACATGGTGCTCAACGCCACCTCGGCCAGCCTCAGCGGCCAATGCCCCGCGCTTGCGCCCAGCGCCTTTGCAGCAGGCGCGTTGGCCTATGAGCTGGTCTACGGCAAAGGCCTCACCCCGTTCTTAAAACTCGCTCAGGTAGCCGGTGTCACGCACATTGCAGACGGCGCGGGCATGTTGGTGGAGCAGGCCGCTGAGGCCTTTGCGTGGTGGCGCGGTGTGCGGCCTAGCACTGCGGCGCAGATTGCGGCTATTGCTGTGCCATTGGTTTAGCAGCTTTGCGTGTGGGTGGGTCAAGCTTGTGGGTGAGCCAAGCTTATTCGCCAGCATGCCGCCCTCAGATGCTTCGCAGTGGCCTAATTTACACAGTATTTAAGGTTTTTCAGCCCAATGTCAGCGTCATATGGTCATACTACGCTACAAAAATAATAGTTCTATATCAAATTGCGCATAGCCGCGGCAGTCTCGCGCAGCACGCCCACTACGCGCCCGGCTGCGTCTGCACTGCTCTCGTTGCCCATTGGCATGGTCACGCTCAGCGCGCCCACCAGCTGGCCGCGCGCATCGCGCAGGGGCACGGCCACGCCTCGGTAGCCAAGCTCAAGCTGCTGTTCGCTCACGGCCCAGTCTTGCTGGCGGGCCAGCTGCAGTTGGCTGCGCATGTGCTCTTTGTTGGTGGTGCTAAATGGCGTGTAGGTGCGCAAAAGCGTGCGTGCCAACCACTCTTGGGCGGTGGGCGCTGTGCGCAGCGCCAGCAGCACCAGCCCTGCGGCCGTGGTTTGGGCAGGCACGCGCGCGCCCAGTTGGTAGCCAGTGTCGAGCATGCGGTTGCTGGCATTGCGCGCTACGTAAATGATGTCGTCCCCCTCTAGCAGGCTCACATAAGCCACCTCGTGCGTGGCCACTGTGATGCGCTGCAAAAAAGGCTGTGCAGTGCGTGCCAAACGCGAGGACTCCAAAAATGCCTGCCCCACCCGCAGCACGCGCGGCGTGAGCCAAAACAACTTGCCATCGGTAGCCACGTAGCCCAGGTGCGTAAGCGTGAGCAGGTGCCGCCGCGCTGCGGTGCGCGTCATGCCCACCAGAGCGCCCATTTGCGTGGCGCTCATGCGCGCATGCACCTCGCTAAAGGCCTCCATGATGCCAAGGCCCTTTTCAAGCCCTGCAATCCAGTCGCGTTTGGCTAAAACCGGGGCGCTGGGTGGTGCTCCTGAGAGCGGCGGTGCATCGGGCAATGCCGCAGTCAGGGTCGGTGTGGCCGCAGCTGCAATGGGCCTACTGGCTTTAGATAGTGTGGAGATGGCCATGTTACTTATGCCGATATGCAATAGCTGGGCTGGGTATTTGCATGTTTATCAAAAACCCTCATTTTGAACGATAAACGTACACACGTGAGCGATTATCGTTCAAATACACATTTCTATCAGGGAAATTCTGCACATGATCGCCTAAAGTTACAAGGCACAATCAATCCGCGAGTTTTTTTGTCGATTATTTTCAATTGGAGTTATTCATGAACAAGCGTTTTGCTATGAAGTTAATAGCGGCATCTGCCCTTTTGACGCTGACATCGGCTGTTTTAGCCCAAAATACTATCAAGGTAGCCAATATTGTGGAGCTCTCGGGTGGTGGCGCTACTGCGGGCACCAATTTTAAAAACGGTGTGGAGCTGGCTGTCAACGAGATCAATGCCTCGGGCGGCATCTTGGGCAAGAAAATTGAGCTGACCAATTCCGACACCACCACCAACCCCGGCGTGGCACTGGGTTTAACCAAAAAAGCCATTGACCAAGACGTGTTCGCCATCTTTGGCCCGGTGTTCTCAGGCTCGATCATTGTGAGCATGAAGGAAAGCCAAAAAGCCGAAATCCCCAACTGGACCGGCGGCGAGGCGGCCAATATCACCATGCAGGGCAACCCCTATATTTTCCGCACCAGCTTCACCCAAGCCACGGCCATGCCTAAAGTGGCCAAATACATATCTGGCAAGGCAGGCGTGAAGAAGCTTGCTATCATTTATGTGAACAACGACTTTGGCAAGGGCGGCCTAGAGATGATGAAAAAGGCGCTCACTGGTGGCCCTACTGCAATAGTGGCTGAAGTGTCTACCGACGCATCGCAAGTGGACTTTTCTGCTGCCGTGCTCAAAGCCAAGCAGTCGGATGCGGATGCAGTATTTGTGTATCTGAACGAAGACGAATCAGCCCGCATTTTGCGCGAACTGCGCAAGCAAGGCTGGACCAAACCCATCATTGGCGAGACCACACTCACTGGCCAAAAAGTGATTGACTTGGCAGGCGAAGCCGCCAACGGCGCAGTGGCGCATGTGGGCTTGACCGTGGACGCGCCAATTCCATCTGTGCGCGCATTCAAAGCCAAGTTTGAAAAAGCCTACAAATACACCTCAGACCACAACGGTATGAAGGGCTACAGCGGCATTTATGCCATGCAAGCGGCCATTGAAAAAGTGGGCAAACTCGACCGCAAGCTGGTAGCCAAGGCCATGCACACACTGAACCTAGACACCGCCAAATACCCCGGCGCGCTGATGAATACCCAGTTTGACGACAAAGGTGACCTAGACCGCGAGAGCTTCTTGGTGCAGGTGAAAAACGGCAAACAAGAAGTCATTGAGGTGCTGCCACCCCTGAGCGCCAAGGCCGCAGCTGCACCCGCGCCCGCGCCTGCGGCCAAAGCACCCGCTAAGAAAGCCCCGTAATCCGTATCGCCCATGGTCGACTTCCTGCAATTATTCATCAGCGGCCTGTCCACAGGCAGCATTTACGCGCTGGCCGCGCTGGGTTTTACCCTGCTGTGGCAAGCAGCGGGCACCATCAATTTCGCCCAAGGCGAATTTGTCATGCTGCCCGCTTTTGTGATGCTGGCCTTCATGGCGCTGGGCGTGCCATTGCTGGTAAGCCTAGCGCTCACCATGCTGGTGGCCACCGCTGTGCTGGGCTGGGCGTTTAAGCGCAGTGTTGTCGACCCATTGTTCAAGTTTGGCATGATGCCCATCGTGGTGGCCACCATTGGGCTGGCCATGGTCATGCGCCACAGCCTGCGCGCAGGCTACAGCGCAGAGGCGTATGCCTTTCCTTCCTTGTTTGCTGACAAAATTTTCAATGTAGCGGGCGTGACCGTCACGCTGGGCGACATTGGCACACTGGTTAGCGCCTTGGTGATTGTGTTTGCGGTGCAAGCCTTTATTGCCAAAACCATCACGGGCCGCGCCATGCAGGCCGTGGCGCAAAACACTGAGAGCGCCGCTGTGCTGGGCATCGACGTGCCGCGCATGATTTTCTACACCTTTGCCATCAACGCCGTGCTCGCTTGCATGGCCGCGCTCTTGGTAGCGCCTACCTATTTGGCCAAGTTTGACATGGGCGAATCGCTGGGCACTAAGGCGTTTTTTGCCGCCATCATTGGCGGATTCAACAACTCGCGCGGCGCGCTATTGGGCGGCTTAATAGTGGGGGTGAGCGAAAATTTAGCTGCAGCCTACATCTCGCCTTCTTACAAAGACGCGGTGGCACTGGTCATTTTCATGGTGGTGATATTGTTCAAACCGCAAGGCCTTTTGGGTAAAAAAGAGGAGCGCAAGGTATGAACGCGCTTTTATCCACTAAAAAATTTACTCTTATTTCCATAGCAGTATCGCTCCTTTTGCTGCTGACATTGCCCCAGTTTCTTAAAAATTACGGCGTTTACCTGCTTACCTACTGGCTGATCTTTGTCGTAGCCTGCATGGGCTTGAATTTAACCGTGGGCTATGCGGGGCAAAAGTCGCTGGGCCACGCCGCTTTCTTTGGCATTGGAGCGTACACCGTGGCTATTTTGCTCAAAGCGGGCATGAGCTGGTGGCTGGGCATGCCGCTGGCGGTGATGCTGTGTTTTGTGATGGGGCTTATTGTGGGCTTCCCCGCGCTGCGGGTGCAAACGATTTATTTAGCCTTTGCCACGCTGGGCTTTAACACGGCCATGTATTTGGTGATGCGCAACGAAGAGTGGCTCACGGGCGGCACATTCGGTATCAATGGCATCGCACGGCCCGAGATTTTCGGCCTATCGCTCAAAGGCGGTTTGGCCTATTATTATTTTGTATTGGCCGTGGCACTTGTCATGATTGCCCTGCTGTGGGGCTTGCTGCGCTCGCCTTGGGGCAAGGCATTCACTGCTTTGCGCGATAACCCTATTCGCGCTGAAAGCCTTGGTATTGACACGCAAAACTACACCCTCATGGCTTTTGCCATTGGCGCGAGCTATGCTGGAGTGGCGGGGGTGTTGTTTGCTTCTTTGGTCGACTTCATTGAGCCTGCGCCCTTTGCCGTGGGCGCATCCATCATGATGTATTTGATGGTGGTGGTGGGTGGCTCTGGCTACTTTTTGGGCCCGCTCTTGGGAGCGGCCATGGGTGTGGTGGTGCCCGATTGGATTCGAGATGCCGCGCCTGTGTTGTCCAACTGGTATTTGCCGCTGTTTGGCGCGGTGGTAGTGGGCATGATGATTTGGCTGCCCGATGGCTTGCTCAGCCTGCCCGACCGCCTGCGCGAGAAGCGCGACTCTAAAAAGGCCAGTGCCGAGCGCGCCAAGCACGCAGCCGCTATGGGGGCTGGCCAATGAGCCTCTTAAAAGTGACCAATTTAAAGAAAGCCTATGGCGCGATTCAAGCCGTGGGCGGTGTGAGCTTTGAGGTGCAGCCCGGGGAGATTTTTGGCGTGATTGGGCCCAACGGCTCGGGCAAAACCACGCTGTTTAATTCTATGCTCGGCCAAATCAAACCCGACGAAGGAAAGATAGAGCTGCACGGCCAAGACGTGACCAAACTGGGCCCCTTGGCGCTGAGCCGCAAAGGCGTGGGCCGCACGTTTCAAACCCTGCAAGTGTTTGGCAAAATGACCGTGCGCGACAATTTGATAGTGGCCGCGCAGGAGCACCACGGCAGCATGTTCAGCCGCATGTTTGCGCCTACAGATTCTGGACTGGGCGACAAAGCCGATGCGCTCATCAAGCAGTTTCGCATTGGGCATGTGGCGCATTTGAAAGCGGGCACCCTCAGCTACGGGCAGCAAAAGCTGGTGGACATTGCCATGGCCTTCATGAGCGAGCCCGATTTGGTGCTGCTCGACGAGCCCTGCGCAGGGGTGAATCCTTCGCTGGTGGGCGGTATTTCTAGCTTGCTCAAAGATTTGAATCAAAACCCAAAGTCGGGCAAGAAGAGCAGCTTCGTGGTGATAGAGCACAACATGGATTTTGTGATGGATTTATGCCACCGCATCATGGTGATGGTGGAGGGCAGGGTGCTGGCCATTGGCACACCCGCCGAGATTCGTGGCAACAAAGCCGTGCTTGACGCATATTTGGGAGCATAGCCATGGACTCAAACACCTGCATTGAATTCCAAGACGTGGTGGCGGGCTACAAAGATTTCATGATTTTGAATAATCTGAACCTCAAAATCAAGCGCCAAGCCATCACCCTGCTGATTGGGCCCAACGGTGCTGGCAAATCCACCGTGCTCAAAACCCTGTTTGGCATTTTGAAGCCGCGCCAAGGCAAGGTGCTGCTCGACGGGGTAGACGTATCAGGCGCAACCCAAAAACAACTGCTGGCGCAAGGCGTGGCCTTTGTGCCGCAGGGGCGTAATTTGTTTGGGCAACTCACGGTGTGGCAAAATCTGGAGCTGGGCGGCATCACGCTTGGCACTAAGCTTACGCATGAGCGCATTCCCGAAGTGCTGGCGCTTTTTCCACGGGTGAAAGAGCGTATCCACTCGCAGGCCAGCGCGCTCTCAGGCGGCGAGCAAAAGCAGCTAGAAATTGGCCGCGCCCTGCTGCTGCGCCCCAAGGTGCTGCTGATTGACGAGCCCTCGATTGGCCTGTCACCGATTGTGGTGCAAGACGTTTTCAAGCTGCTGCGCAAGTTGGTAGACCAAGGCACGACGGTGCTGATGGTGGAGCAAAACGTGAAAAGCGCGCTCAAGGTATCCGACGATGCCGTGGCGCTGGAGTCAGGCCGCTGCGTGCTGCACAAGCGGGCCGATGAACTCTTGGCTGATCCGAACATTGAGCGTTTATTTTTAGGCGGCCATATTCCCAACAATGCGGCCAAACCATGAAGCCAAACCATGAGACAGCACAATGAGTGACCTTCTAACCACCAGCAGCGCCCAGCGCGAGCCATTGCAGGCCTCTTTTTCTGACGCGGCCAACCCGATTGGCCTGAACGGCATTGAGTTCATTGAATACGCCACTTCCAAGCCGCAGGCGCTAGGTCAGGTATTAGAGATGATGGGCTTCAAACCCGTGGCGCGCCACCGCTCGCGCGAGGTGCTGCTGTACCGCCAAGCGGAGCTGAACATCGTGGTGAACGCCCACCCCAGCGAAGTGCAGGGCGCAGCCAAGGGCAGAGATGTGCCCACCATATCGGCCGTGGCGCTGCGCGTGCGCGATGCGCGTGCTGCCTACGCCTATGTGCTCGAGCGCGGTGCATGGGAGGTGCCCACCCATGCACAGGTCATGGAGCTCAATATTCCGGCCATTCACGGCGCAGGCGGTAGCCGCATTTACTTTGTCGACCGTACCGAAGAGTTCAGCATTTACGATGTAGATTTCACGCCCATCCCCTCGGTAGACCAGCATCCGGCGGCTACCGCTGGCATCCATTTTTTTGGTGTGGTGCAATACATTGGCTCTGAGCGCAGTTACGACTGGATTGAGTTTTACAAAGAGCTCTTGGGCTTTGAGGTGATACCTGATGCGCAGCGCTTTGGCATCATGCCCAAGGGCAAGCTGCTGCAAAGCCCCGCGCTCGATAGTACCAAGCGCTTCATGCTGCAACTGGTGGAGCCTGAGCTGAATGTGATGGACGCAGACGAAAAGCTGCAGCGCATTGGCCTGGGCGTGCCCGACGTGCTGGCCGCAGTGGCGGCGCTGAGCAAGCTGGGCATGGAGTTTGTGGAAACGGCGGCGGCTCACACCGAGTTGCGTGGCGCTATCACCAAAACCTATTTGGGTGGCGTGGTGTTTGAGCTGGTGCAAAGCAATCCTGCGGCGCAGCGCGCTTGATGGTGGGCGCTATGCAAAACCTAGCTCGCAAGTCCAGCGCCATCGAAGGCTTTGGCATGGACACCATCAGCTTGGCTGGCCACATAGAGGCCAAGCTGGCTGCCATGAAAGCGGCAGGCTTTTCGCAAGTGATGCTCAAGGCCAATGATTTGGTGGGCCACCCGCAGGGCATGGATGCCGCCGTGCAAGCGGTGAAAGCCAGCGGCCTGCGCGGCACGGGCTTTCAGGTGCTGCGCGATTTTGAAGGCCTGTCGGGGCATTTGCACCAATACAAAATCGACATTGCCAAATCCATGCTGCAAATGTGCGCCGCTTTAGGCTGCAAGGTGCTGCTGGCCTGCTCGTCCACCTCGGTGCATGCCACACAAGACTTGGATTTGATAGCCAAAGACCTGCGCAAGCTGGCCATGTTAGCGATACCATTTGGCATCAAAATCGCCTTTGAAGGCCTGAGCTGGGGCCGCACGGTGAATGAATTCACGGCATCGTGGGACGTGGTCTGCCGCGCCGATTGCCCTAATTTGGGCATTGGCATTGACTCGTACCATATCTTTGCCGCCAAAACGCCGCTGGCCGAGATTGACTACCTCGACCCTGCCAAGATTTTCTTGGTGCAGTTGGCCGATTTCATGTGGCAAGAGACTAAGAGTTTTGAAGAGCGCAT
The DNA here is from genome assembly GCA_043728315.1 of Polaromonas sp. Classification (GTDB taxonomy): domain Bacteria; phylum Pseudomonadota; class Gammaproteobacteria; order Burkholderiales; family Burkholderiaceae_C; genus JAAFIP01. The sequence continues at coordinate 8,522 of JAYTMT010000091.1, forward strand.
GGCCACAGCCCGCACCTTTAGGGTGTTTCCGGGGGAGGGCGTGCACAGCGAGGCGCTGGTGGATTTGGTCACGCGCATTGACAAACTAGGCTACGCGGGCGACTACAGCTTTGAGGTGTTTAACGATGATTACCTGAATCTGCCCCTGCCCGTGGTGTGTGAGCGGGCGCGCAAGAGCGCACTGTGGCTGGCCGAAGATGTGCTGCGCCGCTCCACGCCCTTGCCCAACAGCATGCGCCTAAAGGCTTAGAAGCGCTGGCTCAATCGGCAATGTGCTGGCGCGCAGTAGCGAGGCCGAAGATCACGGGCGAACATCAGGGGCGAACATCAGGGGCGAAGATCAGGGACGAAGATCAGGGACGTATATAGGCCCAGCCTTCACTCTGTTTGCGCACAAGTTCCACCACGCCTGAGGCCACAAAAGCGGTGCTGGGGTGCATGTCGTCTCGGGATATCTTTTGGTTGCGCATGGTGTTTTCGCAGGCGACCAGCTTCACGCCTGCTTTGGCTGCATCGGCCAAGCGCGAGTTCACTGCACTGTCTAGCTTGAGCATGCCAATGCCCGGTCCGTAGGCGACGATTTGGATGTCAATGTTGCCCGCACCAAGCTCGTCTTGCGTATTCTTGGCGTTGTTCAGCGCCAAATTCCAGCGCGCTGGATCGGCATCGCTCATTTGAATCAAGAGTTTCAAGGTTTTTGGGGCAGATGTCAGTGTCGTTTGGGCGTTTGCTGCTACTAATGCTGTAGCAAGTAGACATCCTATTAGTGTGGTGCGGCGTTGCATATTTTTAGGGGTAGATAGTGGTGGTTAACATGGTCAATGGCGCGCCCACTCCTGCGCCAAATCGGTTGACATTGTCCATGGGAAACAAAAGTTTGGCTGCTGCCGTCCAGCCATTCGTTAAAACAAGGCTTGCAAGCTGCGCATCTGCGGCTGCGCTGAATGTGATGCCCCACATGCTAAATACTGGACGCATGTCTTTGCCAATGATACCCGAGCTAGCAATCAGCATGAAATCATTGCCATTGATGGCGCCGATGTCGGTGGCGTTGTAGTTGCCAAAGCCAAACTTGCTGGCATCTGCTGCCCATGTATTTTTCGACACGCTTTGGCTGACATTGCGCTCCAACAAATACAGCAGGGTATACAGCTCCCAGCCGTCGGTAAAGTTTGGGTTGTAGTGGCGCGAGAGCTCTGCCAATTGCCGATAAAAACTCAGGCGCAATCCATTGTTGGCAGCGTAGGCCGTGTCGCTCCAAATGGCGTTGTAAACATGGGTGCTGGGGTCGGCAGTGGCCATGCTGGCCTTGATGATGTCAAAGGCCAGCTTGGCACTGGTTCCGTTTCGGGTCAGGGCAACAGCTGGCGCCGTGGCTTTGTTAAACTGCATTTGCTTGTGCATCGGAAAAATATTGTTCGACACCTCGGTGGATTGGCCTGCATAAATATTCAAGCGGTTTCTTTGCAAATTATGGCCAATTTCATGGCTTTCTCCCCAGCCCAGTGGCTCTAAAGCCCAGTTTTGGTCGTAAGGGTTACCCGAGCAACCGGCCCCGCATGCGGCGTAGTTGTCTGAGATCACATGTTGCATGACATCGCGCCTGTGCTGGATGCCAGTGCAGTCCCAGCCCGCCGTGGTGCAAAAAGCGCTTACGCTGGCTGGCAGCACAAACGTGCCGGTGGTGGCTGAGTTAAAACCAGCCAACTCGTAGGTGTCTTTAACCATGTAAGTCCAAATATTGGACGTCAGCTTGCTGATGTCGTTGTTGTAGGCCTTGAGGGTTGCGCGGAAATTGGTTAAATTGGAATGCACCGTGAGAAAGTCAGTGCTGATGCCGACCCAGTTGGTATTGGTGCTGTTAACTTCCGCTTGAAAAGCCGCTACTTGCGCTGGATCGTTGACATTGCGCAGCACCGGGTGGGTGATCACTCCAGAGACCTGTACGGTGGTGCTGGGCGCACCCACAGAGGCTGGCAAAAACACATACAAAGGCCCGCCAAATGGGCTGGTCAATGTCACCGATTTACCGCTGACCAGTGGCACGCGCGGGCTGCTGAGCATGGTTGGGCGCTCGTAGCTGTTGTATACGCGGGTGGTGTCGCGCAACATGTTGATGCCCACGCTGATGCTGTGCGTGCCGGTGTCGGTGCGGGTCAGGGTAAACGTGCGGCCGGGCAATGCATACAAGCCTGTCATGTAATCGCGATTGCCCACCTCGGGGGCGGCCACGGTGACTTGCCTGCTGATTACGGCAGTAGTGCTAGAAAAAACGCTGGAAAAATTGCCTAAATTACGCGCAGTAGTGGTGCTGGGGCGGTTGATATACGCTGCCATGTCAGAGAAATAGGCTTTGAAAAAATCTTTTCCTGATGTTTCCTTGGTCAAGGGGTAGCTCACTGATTCGCGGTATTTGTCGCCCAGCAGCACCATCAGTTTTTCTAGCGCGTAGCCCGGCTGCGAAAAAAGCGCTGTGCCGCTTGCATCGAGCGCGCGCAGGCTGGTGCGCATTTCTTTGGCAATGCTTGTGAATTCATCGGTGAGCTTGCTGTCGTAGGTGTTGCTGGAGGTGCTCTCGCACACTATCCGTCCCAAATCATTGAAGCAGCCGCTCCAATCGGTTGAAAAACTCCCTGTTTCCATGCGTTGCAGCAGGCCCAGCAGTTTGGCGTTGGGGTTCAGGCTCAGCGCTGTGCTTGCCGGATTCATAGCCAGCAGCCCTTCTATTTCCCAGTAGTTGTCGTTGGCTTGCAGGCCAAAGTGGCTTAAAAATCGGCGGGACAAGTCGTTGGTGTCGCCGTCGTGGTGCAGGTACAGCACCGCAACGCCCCGTGCTTGGGCGCTCGTCACGGCTTTCATCACGGTGTCGCTGTTGTAGGCGGCAGGAAATACGTCTGGGCTGCTGCTGTTGCCGGTGTTGCGCGCCTGCTGGCGGCCAATGACCAGTAAATTTGCGCCCTGCAAACAAGCATCAAGTTTGTCGCCGTCGCACACGTCGTCTGTGAGTGCCTGTGCGCCCGCCACCCCATTGAGCATGAGGCCGGGAAACTGCGTGTTGAACCATGTGCGCACCTTGGCCTCGTGTTGAAACCAAAAAGTGGTGGAGCCGGGCAAGTGGGCTGTGACCACTTTTAGGCCGCTGGCCGTGCTTTGGCCAGACAACCAAGTGACCATGTTTTTCATGAACAGGTCCATTTTGGCGTTACCTGCAACGCCAAATGGGTTACCCCCAAAGGCGGCATACCGCGACCGTGTGCTGGGGTCTTCCCCTGTCACTGCCAGTACCCTGCCTGCCCCAGCGCTGCTGTCTTTGTAGCGCCAGTTGCCACTGAGCATGGTTTGATTGCGCCCTTTATCCAATACCGAGAAGTAAATGGAGTCGTGGCTTGGATTCCAGTCAATGCCGCTCAAGCTGTTGGCATTGGCTGTGCCGTCGGCATTCAGGCCGAAGAGTACTTGCCGAGTACTTGCCATGCTCTGAATTTGCGCGTTGATGCGGGCCTTTGCAGCGGTTATGGCTGCAGTGAGGCTGATTTTGCTGGCATCGCCTGTTGCCATTGCCAGCTCCAGCGCTTGGGCTGCCAGATCAAGCGCCACGGTTGGCGTGCCTAGGGTGGGGCTATTGGCAGCGGAGCTTGATGTTTGCGAATTGTTTGTGTTGCCAGTGTTTGGCAATCCGTTCGATGTTGAATCGAGGTTTGCAGTATTGGAAGTGTTGCCAGAGGGATTGCCAGCACTGCCACCTCCGCCACAAGAGGCCAATAAAACGGCTGAACAAGTGATTAAAAAAACGGCAATCGAATGGAATGGAAGTGGTGTGCGCATATCCATCCCATTTTATAAATTGGTGCTTACATAATTGAACCGTTGGTCTTGTTTTATTGACCTTTGGTCACTGAAGGCTTTGCGCTCGAGCATCTGGAGAAAGGACAGCATAATTTACTGTAAATGCTGTATTTTTATTCAGTACAAGATAACTTCCCTCTACAATCCCCCCATGGCAACATCTGACAACAGCAAAATTCTCTCTTCTTATTCCGAAGGCTCAATCCGTGTATTGAAAGGCTTAGAGCCCGTCAAGCAGCGTCCGGGCATGTACACCCGCACCGACAATCCGCTGCACATCATCCAAGAGGTGCTAGACAATTCGGCCGATGAGGCGCTGGCAGGTTTTGGCAAAAAGATCAAAGTGACCCTGCACACCGACGGCTCGGTGACGGTGGAAGACGACGGGCGGGGCATTCCCTTTGGCATGCACCCCGAGGAGAAAGCACCTGTGATTGAGCTGGTGTTCACGCGCTTGCACGCGGGCGGCAAGTTTGACAAAGGCAAGGGCGGTGCGTATAGCTTCTCGGGCGGGCTGCACGGCGTGGGCGTGAGCGTGACCAATGCGCTGGGCAAGCGGCTAGAGGCCACCAGCTACCGCGAGGGCATGGTGGCACGGCTGGTGTTTGAAGGCGGTGACGTGGTGGAAAAACTCCATCTGCGCAAAGCCATTGAAGGCGACCGCAAACAGGGCACCACGGTGCGCGCTTGGCCAGACCCCAAATATTTTGAGTCCTCAGTCATCCCCATAGCCGAACTCACGCATTTGCTGCGCAGCAAAGCTGTGCTCATGCCCGGCGTGACGGTGACACTGGTGAACGAGAAAACCAAGGACACGCAAACTTGGCAATACAAAGGCGGCCTGCGCGACTATTTGGAGCAGGCCCTCAGCACCGATACCGTGATTCCCCTGTTTGAGGGCGATGGCTACGCCACCACGGACGAAACCTTTGCCGAGGGCGAGGGCGCTGCGTGGTGCTTGGCCTTCACCGAAGAAGGCGCAATTGTGCGCGAGAGCTATGTCAACCTGATACCCACCACCGCAGGCGGCACGCACGACAGCGGCCTGCGCGACGGGCTGTTCACGGCGGTGAAAAGCTTCATTGAACTGCACTCCCTGCTGCCCAAGGGTGTGAAGCTGCTGCCTGAAGACGTGTTTGCACGCGCCAGCTATGTGCTGAGCGCCAAGGTGCTGGATCCGCAGTTTCAAGGCCAGATCAAAGAGCGGCTTAACTCGCGCGACGCGGTGCGCTTGGTGAGCAGCTTTAGCCGCCCCGCGCTAGAGCTGTGGCTCAACCAACACGTGGAATACGGCAAAAAACTGGCCGAATTGGCCATCAAAGCCGCCCAAACCCGCCAGCGCGCGGGCCAAAAGGTAGAAAAGCGCAAAGGCTCAGGCGTGGCCGTGCTGCCGGGCAAGCTCACTGACTGTGAGAGCAAAGATTTAGCCCACAACGAAGTCTTTTTGGTAGAGGGCGATTCAGCTGGCGGCAGCGCCAAAATGGGCCGCGACAAAGAGTCGCAAGCCATTCTGCCCCTGCGCGGCAAGGTGCTCAACACATGGGAGGTGGAGCGCGACCGCTTGTTTGCCAACACCGAAATCCACGACATCAGCGTGGCCATCGGCGTGGACCCGCATGGGCCCAACGACTCGCCCGATTTGAGCGGCCTGCGCTACGGCAAAATTTGTATTTTGAGCGATGCGGATGTGGATGGCTCGCACATTCAAGTGCTCTTACTCACGCTGTTTTTCAAGCATTTCCCCAAGTTGATCGACTCGGGCAATGTGTATGTGGCGCGCCCGCCGCTCTACCGCGTAGACGCACCCGCGCGCGGCAAAAAGCCCGCCAGTAAGGCCTATGCGCTCGATGAAGGCGAGCTCACGGCCATATTGGACAAGCTGCGCAAAGAGGGCGTGGGCGAGAACAAATGGAGCATCAGCCGCTTCAAAGGCTTGGGCGAGATGAATGCCGAGCAACTGTGGGACACCACCCTCAACCCCGACACCCGCCGCCTGCTGCCCGTGCAGTTTGGCAACACCGATTTCGCGCAAACCGAGGCGCGATTTACCCAGCTGATGGGCAAAGGCGAAGCGGCTGCGCGGCGCGAGCTAATGGAGCTGCATGGGGATGCTGTGGAGGTGGATGTATGACGTTGATTGCTAGGCTAGGTTTTCAATACCGAGCTTTTGAATACCGAGTTTCCGGCCGCGAAGGGCGCGAAAGTTGCGCGAAGAACGCGAAAGAATACCGAAAAAATAGCTTTCAAATGGAATGCACGGTATGCTATTTTGAATTTAAAAACTTATTAAATAGTATATTTTCAATAGCAAACAATGACGATTTGACGCTGACATGGCCTAAATTTTCTATAAATTCCGCCTTTCCCAATCTTTTTGGCTGTTCTTTCGCGTTCTTCGCGTCGCTTTCGCGCCCTTCGCGGCCGGAAATTCGGTATTAAACCTCGGAATACCAACACGTATGACCAGCAGAGTAAGGCTCAGGCCCACCATGCAAAGCGACCTGACCTACGTGGTGTCGCTGGAGCAGGACGAGGCGAATTTGCCGTTTATTACGCCTTGGGAGCGCACGCAGCATGAGGCGGCGATTCGGTTTCCGGATTTTCGGCATTTCATCATCGAAGGCGGCGCGGGCCTGGAGCCTGTAGGTTTTTTAATCTTCATAGGTTGCCGCAGCCAGCATGGATCCATAGAGCTCAAGCGCATGGTGGTGGCTGACAAAGCGCAGGGCTTTGGCCGTGCGGCGCTGCGCGTGGCCAAGCGCGTGGCTTTTGACGATCTGGCTGCGCACCGCTTTTGGCTAGATGTGAAAGGGCGTAATTTGCGCGCCAAAGCGCTGTATGAAAGCGAGTCGTTTGTCATTGAAGGCACGCTGCGCCAAGCCGTGCGCATGGGGCACAGGGGCGGCACTGATTATGATGATTTAGTAGTGCTGAGCATGCTCAAGACCGAATTTGAAGCGCGCAGGGCTCTTGGGCTGGAGATGGCGCGGTGAATCGCTTTCAAAGTCTATTTTCAAGGTTTTTAAGACCAATGTCAGCGTCATATGGTCATAGTGCGCTATTAAAATATGAGTACTTGAGGCGTGCAACGGTGGCAGTGGCTGCTGTGCTGCTGGGGCTGATTGCCAGCACGGCGGCCCGTGCAGACGTGTGGGGCTATGTGGACGAGCGCGGCGTGGCGCATTTTTCTTCAGAGCGGGTTGACGAGCGCTACGTGCTGTTCTTTAAAGGCGGGCAGGAGTTTGACACCAAAGAGGGCATCAAGCCTGCTGTGCCCAGCGCCCCGGCCGTGGTGGCCATTGCGCCGCACCCTGATGCAGCCTTGAGCCGCCCCAGCATGGCCACGGGTGCGCCGCCTAAGCTGGTGGCGTTTTTTGAAATTTCTACCAATTACAAAGCCGTGCGCCACCTCATGCGCGAAGCATCGGCGGTGCACAATATTGACTACGAGTTGCTCAAAGCCATGATTGCCACCGAGTCGGGCTTTGACCCCGCAGCGGTATCGCCCAAGGGAGCCATCGGCCTCATGCAGCTCATGCCAGCTACGGCGCAGCGCTATGGCGTAAAAGACGATGCCAAGCAACTGCAATCGAAAAAACTGACCGACCCCAAGACCAATATCACCGCTGGCAGTACCTATTTGCGCGATTTGATCAAAATGTTTCCCGGCAAGCTGGAGCTGGCCGTGGCTGCATACAACGCGGGCGAGGGCGCAGTGCAGCGCAATGGCAATAAAATTCCGCCCTACAAAGAAACCCAAAATTACGTGGCCACCGTGATGCAGCTGTATGCCTATTTGAAGCCACCCAAGCTGGTGGCCAAAGCGCCCGAGCCTGTCGTACCCGCAGCGCCTGTGACCCCCAACCGCATCCGCATGGAGCTGCCGGCAGGCGGCGCCGTGGGTGGTGCAGCGGGGCGCGGCAACATGGTCACCCCTTTGGGTAGCCCCGTGATAGGCACTCCGCCAGCCCTTGTTGTGCCCAATCCTTCTAAAACACCATCCTAAAGCCACTCCATTGAGGGTGTGCACCATGTTTTTTCACCTACAAGTCTCCCTTGCCCATGACCGATCAACCGACCCAAAAACTACCAAGTAGCGATGCGGGCGACAGCCTAGACCTTGCCAGCTACGCCCAACGCGCCTACCTTGAATACGCCCTGAGCGTAGTGAAAGGCCGCGCGCTGCCCGATGTGTGCGATGGCCAAAAGCCTGTGCAGCGGCGTATTTTGTACAGCATGGCGCGCATGGGCTTGGCCTTTGGCGGGGCCAATGGCGCTTCGGGCGCTAAGCCGGTCAAGTCTGCCCGCGTGGTGGGTGATGTGCTGGGCCGCTTTCACCCCCATGGCGACCAAGCCGCCTATGCCGCGCTGGTGCGCATGGCGCAAGACTTTTCGCAGCGCTACCCGCTGATTGACGGGCAGGGCAATTTTGGCAGCCGCGACGGCGACGGCGCAGCGGCGATGCGCTACACCGAGGCGCGCCTGTCGCGCATCACCAGCCTGCTGATGGACGAAATTGACATGGGCACGGTGGATTTCATGCCCAACTACGACGGCTCGACCGAAGAGCCCAAGCAGTTGCCCGCCCGCCTGCCTTTTAACCTGCTCAACGGCGCAAGCGGCATTGCGGTAGGCTTGGCCACCGAAATCCCCAGCCACAACCTGCGCGAAATCGCCGATGCTTGCGTGGCACTGATTAAAAACCCGAAGCTGACTGACGATGAATTATTTGGCATCGTGCCTGGGCCCGACTACCCCGCAGGCGGCCAAATCATCAGCAGCGCCGCTGACATAGCCGATGCTTACCGCACAGGCCGAGGCTCGCTCAAAGTGCGCGCCCGTTGGAAGATTGAAGAGCTGGCACGCGGCCAGTGGCAGCTGGTGGTGACCGAGCTGCCGCCGGGCACCAGCACGGCGGTGGTGCTGCAAGAGGTAGAAGAAATCACCAACCCCAAGGTGAAAGCGGGCAAAAAAACCCTCAGCCAAGACCAAACCCAGCTCAAAGCTAGCATGCTGGCGCTCTTGGATGTGGCGCGTGATGAGAGCAACAAAGATGCGCTGGTGCGCCTCGTATTCGAGCCCAAAACCAGCCGCATTGAGCAGCAAGAGCTCATTACTGCCCTGCTGGCGCACACCAGCTTAGAGACCACTTCGCCAATCAACCTCACCATGATCGGCATCGACGGCAGGCCCACGCAAAAGTCGCTGCGGCTGATGATTACCGAGTGGATCGAGTTCCGCCAAATCACCATTGAGCGGCGCTCGCGCCACCGCCTCAATAAAGTGCTAGACCGCATCCATATTTTGGAAGGCCGCCAGCTGGTCTTGCTCAATATCGACGAGGTGATTGCCATCATTCGCCAAAGCGAGGAGCCCAAGGCCGCGCTGATGGCGCGCTTTAACCTGACCGACCGCCAAGCCGAAGACATTTTAGAAATTCGGCTGCGCCAGCTTGCGCGGCTCGAAGCCATCAAAATCGAGCAGGAGCTCTCTGAGCTGCGCAAAGAGCAGGGCAGCCTAGAAGAAATTTTGGGCAACCCCACAGCCCTGCGCCGCCTCATGGTCAAAGAAATTGAGGCAGACGCCAAACAATACGGCGACCCCGCCAAAGACCCGCGCCGCACTTTGATTCAGGCCGAGAAAAAGACCACGCTTGAGGTGAAAGTGGTGGACGAACCCGTCACCGTGGTAGTCAGCCTAGGCGGCTGGGTGCGTGCCCGCACGGGGCATGGGCACGACGCGACCAGCTTTGCCTTTAAGGCGGGCGACGGCTTTTATGGCACATTTGAATGCCGCTCAGTGGACACGCTGCTAATTTTTGGCACCCCCAAGGGCACAGCAGGCCGCGTGTATTCGGTAGCGGTGTCGCTATTGCCCGGTGCGCGGGGCGACGGCCAGCCCGTGACCACGCTCATAGAGCTAGAAGCAGGCACCAAAATTGTCCATTATTTTGCAGGCCAAGCCAGCGCCCAGCTGCTGCTCAGTGCCTCCGGCGGCTACGGCTTTATTGCCAGTGTGGAGCACATGACCAGCCGCCCCAAGGCAGGCAAAGCATTCTTCACCGTGACTGAGGGCGAGGCAATTTTGCGGCCATCGCCGCTGGAAATGCAGGTGAAAAACGTGGATCCTGCGGTAGCCGCTAAGACAGTAGCCGCCACCCACGTGGCCTGCGCCTCGGTGGGCGGGCGATTCCTCACTTTTGACATCAGCGAGCTTAAAGTGCAAGCCAACGGCGGCCGCGGCCTGATCTTGATGGACTTAGAACCCAAAGACACCCTAGCAGGCGCAGCAGCCTACAGCCGCAGCGTAAGCATCACCGGCATAGGCCGGGGCGGCAAAGAGCGCGAAGAAACGCTAGAGATTCGCAGTTTGAACAACGCGCGGGCTTTGCGGGCACGTAAGGGCAAGGCGGCGGATTTTGGGTTTAAGCCGCATGGGGTGGTGCGGGTAGAGTGAGGGTTTTAACGCCGTTGCGCCTAGCTTTGTAGCATTTTTGTTTGGCTTTTGAAGCTGCTCGGGCTATGCCTGCGCTTAGGCTTAAATACCAATTCAGCTCAACAAAAATACCCCTCACCGACCGATGAGTATCCTCAGCGCATCTGCAATGCGTTTGAGGTGGTTAACACTGAGCGTTGCCAGTGCTTGCGCCCCCATGAATCGCTTGTTGGCGATGGCGCGAATTTGGTCAATGAGCAGATCGGTTTCTTGCGCTAGGCTCGTTAGGTTGACCAACGCTACGTGCAGCGGAAAGTAGTCCTTGTCACGTCTGACATTGGTAGTGCCCATCAGCACAATGGTGGTGGGGTGGCCATGGGTATTTAACAGGTCTGTCTGGATCACCAAGGCGGGGCGATTGCGTTTGCTAGTGTCTCATCACACATAAATTGTCGCATAAATAGTTGCTAAATATGAGCATTAAAGTGACAATAAGCGATGGAAAAATACATCGTCACACTAGAA
>JAYTMT010000092.1:0-1658 GCA_043728315.1 Polaromonas sp.
CCAGGTCCAATCCAACAGCGCCATGGGCAAACTGAGGAGTGACACGGTGATAGCCTGCCACACCATAATCGTGCCGGTCGATTCATAGCGGGTCAGCGCTTTGGTCACCAAAAACGAGGCGGCAAACAGCGGCGCAGACACCAGCATAGCCAGGTGAAACCAGCCCGAGTTGCCGCCCGCCGCGCTGTGGCTCATTGAAAACTGCGGCCCCACGACGACCAGCACACCGGTAAAGCCAATCAGCGTCGCCAGCCAGCGCTCCCAGCGCATGGGTTCTTTCAAAAATAGATATGCACCCAGCATGATAAAAATCGGCGCCGAAAAGCCAATCGCCGTGGTGTTTGCCAGCGGAATATTCGGCAAAGCGGTGAACCAGAAACACAAGGCCAGCGTGTGCAAGCCTCCGCGTGTGAACTGGCCCTTGATGTTTTGTGGCTTGTAGGCAGCCATGCCGTTTTTGAAAATCAGGGGCAAAAGCAGCAGCAAACCGGCAGAATAGCGCAAAAACTGCGTTTCAAAGGGCGGCAGGTTTTTGGCCAGCAAGCGCAGCAGCGCGTTCAACATGCTGAACGTCAAACCCGCGCAGGCTGCCAGCAAAATGGCTTGCATGCCGGGCGACAGGTGGCCAGTGTGTTTGTGAATGTGACTTCTAAACAATGAGATGAACCGCGCGATCAACCTCACAAAGGGGTTGGCGTTTGCGTGGGTTTGAGAGGGAAGGTTCAAATTTGGCATCGACAAACGAAGTATGCCTGAGGATCTTGCAGTCATCAGGCAGCTTTTGCGCCTAAGCGACAGGAATAAGATTGACGCTTATTTCACTTCAACAATAAACTCTTCACGCGGGCGGCGAATTTTTGTCAACTTTTCTAGCCAATCTTTGCCCTCTTCGCGGTAGCCCAGCGGCATGATGGCAACGCTGCGCAGGCCACGCGCAGACAGATTCAAAATCTCGTCAAAACTCTTGGCGTCAAAACCCTCCATAGGCGTGCTGTCCACATGCTCATAGGCGGCGGCAATCAGCGCTGCGCCCAGGCCAATGTAAGCTTGGCGGGCGGCGTGTTCAAAGTTCACTTGTGGGTCACGCGGCGGGTACATACTCAGCAACATCTTGCGATAGCCTTCCCAACCCTCGTTCGTGCCGCCGCGCTGCGCGTTGGTCATGTCAAAGTGGTGGTTGATGCGCTCCGCTGTGTAATTGTCCCAAGCCGCGAACACCAGCAGGTGAGAACCTTCTGTGATCTGCGCCTGGCCATTCGCCTTGGCTTGGAGCTGTTCGCGCACCGCAGGGTTGGTCACCACAATGATTTCAAACGGTTGCAAACCGCTAGACGTAGGCGCCAGCCGGGCCGCTTCCAAAATACGCTCCACCTTCTCTTGCGGCACATCCTTCGCCGGGTTCATCTTTTTGGTGGCGTAGCGCCATTGGAGTCTGCTGATTAAATCTGACATAAGCACTTTCGAGGGGGATTGGAAGAGATGAGCCGCTTCACGCCTCCGGTAAACATCAGCAAAGAAGAGCAGTACGTCATTTAAATGGGGTGCAGATCAGCATTAACAAGTGCAATAGGCTGGTTTGTATCGCCTAGGAGACACGTTCGCGCGCTGCGAGACTGATTTCGCGTCAAACTTCAGCTAACACGCTATGCCCAAACGCC
>JAYTMT010000093.1:0-30478 GCA_043728315.1 Polaromonas sp.
CTGGGGCGGGTCATCGTGAGTTGGTTTAAAGGCTGCGGCGATGAGCTGGTGCGGGTCACGCAGTCGCTGGTGGAGACTTTGGCGCAAACACTGGAGAAAATACGACCGGACAGAAGCTTTGAGCGATGCCACTCCACAGGCGGCGCGCAGCGTCCACGCAAGGCGTATCGGTGACATGGGGGGGGGCTTAACTTAATGGCATTGGGGGCCGCCGGGGCCATTGGGTGCACCCGATCCTGCGCCGCCCAAGTGCTGGGCTGGGCATTTGGTGGTGGACGACTATGGGGGCTACAAGGCCTTGTTTGTGGCGGCGCAGGCCAATGCAGGTCATGGTGTAGCTGGCAAGCCGTCGTGCGTGATCGAGGTGGGCTGCTGGGCTCACGTGCGCAGGAAGTTCTTTGAGTTGCACGTGGCCTCCAAAAGTGCGCTGGCGCAGACTGCAGTCGAGCGAATTGGCCAGCTCTACGGCATTGAGCGCGAGATCGTGGAGCTGAAATTAGGCCTGGAGCAAGCCACAGCGCACCGCCAGCAGCGCGCCAAGCCGCTGCTGGGCGCCTTGCACGCCTGGCTGCTGGCCCAGCGCCAGGTGCTGACCGACGGCACAGCCAGCGCCAATGCCTTTGATTACGCGCTCAAGCGCTGGCCCGCGCTGGTGCGTTACGTCGATAACGCCAGCTTGCCGATGGACAACAACCGCATCGAAAACCAGATCAGGCCCTGGGCGCTGGGCCGAAAGAATTGGTTGTTCGCCGGTAGCCCTCAAGCGGGCGGGCGCGCCGCTGACATCATGAGTTTGATTCAAAGCGCCAAGATGAATGGGATCGAGCCGCTGGCCTATCTCACCGATGTGCTCCAGCGCCTGCCCACGCAGCCCAATAGCCGCATTGAGGAGTTGCTGCCTACGCGCTGGCGGCCGACCTGCGTCGCGCCAGCCTGATAAAGCAAAGAGAAATTCGGCGCAAGAGTGGTGGGGGCTGGACGTTTACCTTTCATCTCTCTTCTCGTTCTCTAAGGTTTAAACACCGTATTTTGGGTCTGTTTCATTGCGGCAAATTAAATATGAGCACGGAGTGAAGGGAAAAATCACAGTGAAATCGACGAAGAACCCTATTTCCAGATCGCTAAGAGGCTAGCGCGGAGGCTACGAGAGTGCTGTAGCACGGCAAGGCGACGCAACAACGCATCTTATTGATCTGGAAATAGAATTAGCCCCAGCCATACCGCTGAGGCTCCCACGTCAGGCCACCATACAAGCTGTCACCGTAGCCAGTCCGCCAAAGCGCGGCACATCCCCCACGTGAAAGCGCTGGGGCATATCCTGCCCATACAGCCGCGCGCGGCCCCGGCCCATCACCATCAGCAATACGCACAGGCCCAGCGAAACCAAAAAACTCAGCACTAACAAAACCAGCATCAGTCGTTTATACCCATGAATTGTTTTTTGTATTGTAGATAAGCTGGTGACCGCCAAAGCCGCAACAGGCTGCGCACATGCCATGTCAAGTGCCGCAAACTCTTTAGTGTACGCCGCTGGGTATGGTGCACTACCTTGGCATCGGCACGCTCCAGGCGGTAGCCTGCCAGTTGCGCACGCAGGCAAATGTCCACGTCCTCGCAATACATAAAGTAGCGTTCGTCAAAGCCACCCAACGCACGGAACGCATTGCTATTAAAAACCAAAAATGCCCCGCTCGCCCAGTGGACGGTATGTGTGTCTTCAGGCTTAAAAGGCGTGCGTACGGCGTATCGCGTAAATAACGCCCAAGGACTTACTAACCGACGTTCAAAATCCAGCGGTAAATTATCGCAATCCAGTTGGACAGGATACGACACGGCAACTCCCGACTTCTCCATTGTCAAGGCCAAGCCAACAAAAGGATTGTTGAGCAAATCAATATCTGGGTTAATCACGCAAAAATAATCACTGTCGCAATAGGCAAATGCCTGGTTGTGATTTGCGCCAAAACCTAACGGTTGTGGGTTGGAAAGATATGCAATCTCGAAAGGCAAACTATCGAGATGTTCTATATAGTCCTGCTTGGTGTGCTCCGCTATATTGTCGGTAATCACAACCTTGTCCAAATCACTGGCGCACAGCTGCGCCAACTGAGACAGCAAATGGGTGATCTGATGGTGATGCCCGTGGCTAATCACTGATACAGTAAAGGTGCCTATACAGTCCTCGTGGGCATAAATAACTACGTACAAATAGATTATGACTGAGCCAACAGTCCACATTCTCCTTGCCAGCCATAACGGACAGGCCTATTTAGTCCAGCAACTTGAATCTATTGCAATACAAACCTGGCTTGGTTGGAGCCTTTTGGTCAGCGACGATGGTTCTACAGACCATACCAAGGACATAGCCGCACGGTTTGCCAGCAAAGTTGCTCAACCAGTACGTCTTATCCATGGGCCCTGCAAAGGTGTAGCGCATAATTTCTTTCAACTCATTAACTCAGTTCATGCCGGTCATGCCAATGATGTGTATGCTTTTTGCGACCAAGATGACGTGTGGTTACCCAATAAACTGGAGCGTGCGATCACCCACTATCTGCAGCAAAACCTCCCACCAGAGCAGCCTTATTTATATTGTGGCCGCACCCAAGTAGTAGATGAAAAACTACACTCTACGGGATTTAGCCCGACTCCACACAGGCCACTTGGTTTTGGCAATGCATTGCTACAAAATATCGCCAGCGGCAACACCATGGTTTTTAATGGCGCTTTGTTGTCCATTTTGCGCAAAATCGACCCGGTTCACTGCGTAATGCATGACTGGTCGGCTTACCAAGTAGCCACAGCATGTGATGGATTGGTCTATTACGATTCAAAGCCGTGCTTACTTTATAGACAACATGGTGCCAATGTCATTGGCAACAAAACCGGTTTGCGCAGGAGGTTAAAAAGGTTGGGCGGCATACTGAAAGGTGACTACAGGAACTGGGCCAACCAAACCGAAGCTGCGATGGATGACATTCGTGCCTGCCTCAGTCCCAGCGCCGTTCAACAGCTCCATCAATTTTCATTGATGCGCGATCTATCCAATCCCGTCGCACGTGCAAAAACTGCTTTGAAAAGTGGACTTTGGACTCAAGCACCCTTCGGGAAAACCGTCTTGCTGCTCATAATTTTTTTCGGTTTGATATGATTCAAATCTGACCTGTCCAAGATGTCCTGAACAAGATCGCTTTTCGCCCATTAACAAACGGTCAATATTTCTTCCAGAGATGTCAACCCCTGCGATATCTTCAACAACCCGTCATGTAGTAGCGACTTGGCCCCTTGGCGGCGAGCGACTCCAATCAGTTCTGCTTCGGCATAGCTTGTGGTGCGCAATGTCTGGTGCATTTCGTCGGTAAACGGCACAATTTCATACAAGGCCAGGCGACCTAAAAATCCTGTATTCGAGCATTTGGCGCAACCACCCTCATGGGCTTTGCGCACCGCCGACCAGTCCGATATCTCAACCCCTGCCTTCACCGCTTGGTCATGCAAGGGGCTATGGGCTGTGTCAATAGTGCTACAGTGATCGCACAAGCGCCTGACAAGGCGCTGCGCAATAGCGCAGCGCAGAGAAGCCGAAATCAGGTAGGGCTCGATGCCCATATCGGCCAAACGGATCACTGAAGCCAAAGCGCTGTTAGTGTGCAGTGTGGACAGCACCAAGTGCCCCGTTAAAGCCGCCTGTATCGCAATCTCCGCCGTCTCCTTGTCCCGAATTTCGCCAATCAAAATCACATCGGGGTCGTGGCGCAGCACGCTGCGCAATACGTGCGCAAAGGTCAACCCGATATCGGCGTTCACCTGCGTTTGGGTGATGCCCTCAATCTTGTACTCCACAGGGTCTTCCACCGTCACAATTTTGCGTTTACCGTCGTTCAAGTATTGGATACCCGTGTACAACGTGGTGGTCTTGCCCGACCCGGTAGGGCCCGTCACCAGCACAATGCCGTTGGGCAGCTTCATTTGCTCCACAAAATTCAACTCATCGGCAGTTCCCATGCCCAAGTCAATCAACGACATCATCTGTTTTTGATTGCGCAGCAAACGCAGCACCACCGACTCGCCATCCGCCGCTGGAATGATCGAGACACGAATATCAAACTCATCGCCATTTAGCCGAGCCTGGATACGTCCATCTTGCGGCAAGCGTCGCTCCGCAATATCCAGTTCTGCCAGTATTTTGATGCGGCATACCACCGCATCATATTTATCACGTGTGTACGTAAATGCCGGATACATCTGCCCATCAATGCGCAGGCGGGCCGCAAAACCATCCTTTTGACCCTCAATATGCACATCCGACGCACGTCGAAAGGCCGCCGTACTGAGAATACTATTGACCAATTCGATGATGGGCCCCTCTTCGGCCAACTCTCGCAAATGGTTCACGTTGGCGTGTTGCACTACCTGCGCCCGCCCCGTGTCTTTGACTTTGATAAACAGTTGCGCAACATCATCTGCGCGCATACTTTGCCAGCGAATGGATTTTCCTTTGGCTTTTTGCATCACAAGTTCTGATTGCGTACGGCTTAAAAAATCGCTCGCAATGCAATTGCACGTGCTGTCTTCGTCATTCCAGACAATAAAGCCTTGCTGCTCACACCATGCCACAGACAAATTGTCGCGAGACAGGCCTAACTTCACATGGGCTGTCCAGTCATGCAGGGCTGAACTTGAAATGTGTGGGATACCAAAATACGTGTGTAATGCAGCAAAAATCTCTGACTCTGCCATCGCCGCTATGCGCAACACCGCCGCAATGGGCTTGGTTTTAGACTGAAACACAGAGGTTCTACAAACCTCCAAATCAGAGGCTGTAAGGCGTTGCTCTTGATGCAAAAAATCTAAAAATTGGAGACCATCATCAAATAGCATAAAGTCTATTTCTTTGGCTCTAATGAGCGGCGCAATTCACGCAGCAATGCTTCATCCGTTATGACTTTTCCGGCACCTTCTGGTTTTAGTGCCTCTGCATTATTTTTAGCTGGAATGGATTGCGTAGCTGCACCCGGGAGAGCGGTAGATGCATCAGACGGAGTAAGAGGTTTCGAAAACTCAACACCGTCGGTTATCCGTGGGGCTGTATTGTTTTGCTCATTCCTCAAGCTTTTTGTGTTGGGTGATATGTCGGATGGCTGCGACCTGTTGTCGGGCATGACTTCATTGGGGCTGGCACCGTTAGATACTGTGCTTGGCGCTGCTTTATTGGAGCTTTGTGGTTCGGTAGGTGGGGTAGAGCGTTTGAGCAGAGGTTGTTTGGGCAAAACTTCCTTCGACCAATCTCCCAAGGTGTTTTTGAACGCCTCGGTCAGGGACTCAGCTTCGTATTCGTCATTGATGACATAAGGCGTAATCAAGACAATTAATTCTGTTCTGTCGTTGTCCGTGCCACCAGATTTAAACAGATTTCCAAAAAATGGCACATCCTTCACCCACGGTATGCCTGTATCAGTTTCATTGGCGGTGCTTCTGATCAAACCCGCCAACAAAACAGTCGAACCATCACGCAGAGTCAGCTTGGTATCTACTTTGCGTGTTGAAATCGTAGGGGAGCTGGTCACACCCGTTTGAGTCCGGCCAGCCTCACTAACTTCTTGCGAAACTTCCAGATCCAGTCTGCTGCTGGAGTGAATAATGGGCCTTACTTTCAGTATCACGCCCGTGTTTCGGTATTGCACAGTTTGTAGTACGCCCCCAGCGGTATTGGAGTTACTTTGTTGGCTGGTAATCACGGGAACCTCTTGCCCGACCTGAATGGTTGCCGTTTCACCATTGCGGGCCATAATTTTAGGGCTGGATAAAATACGTGCATTGGTATTGCTGGCAAGCATATTCAATAAACCGCGAAGTACACCGGCAGAATTGTTGAAATTCAAAGTGAAGCCGCCAGTACTTGCCACACCGTTGGTGCCCACAGTGAATTCACCGGTTCTTGGCACGCCAAGACCACCCAGAGTTCCACCAGTTATCGAGCCTGAACTGCCGCGAAGTTGATTGAGAACCCATTCAACCCCAAAGGTCTGGCTACCGACAAGTCTGACTTCAGCGACCACCACTTCCACCAGCGCCGAGCGTGTAGGTCTATCCAGCTCCGCTAAAAGAGAAATCCATTGACGGTAGTCATCTGCTTTTCCACCTTGAATTACCAAACTATTGGTAGCAATGTTGACTACAACGCGCGCATTATTTGAATTGCTTGCGCCGGCGGCTGGCGCTGCTTGTGGCGGTGGGGTGGGGCTGGAGGCTAAGCCTGCATTAAATACTGTAGGTGCCGGTGCAGCCGCAGGTGTTGCGGTACCTGCGGACATGAGTTCTCGCAAAACTTTAGCCAAATCATTGGCATCTGCATATTTGACGGGATAGGTAAAAAACATCCCGCCTGAGGAGGTTGTGGCTGGTTTATCCAGTTCTTGCGCCCAACGTAATACCAATTGCAACACCTCATCGTTGCTGGCAAAAACCATCACGCTATTGATGGCAGGTACAGGTAAAAGTAACACGGGAAGATTGGCACCTGCCGCAGTGCCTGCCGCATAGCCTTGCGCTTGCAGCAATTCCGTCAAGCGTTTTGCAAACTCTTCGGCTGACCAGAACACTGGTGTTAACTTCCGCGCGCGAGAGCCCCTGAGAGGAGGGCGATCCAAAATTTGAATCACCTCCAAAGCGGCGTTCACGTCGTCTACTGCACCCGATACAAGCAGGGCGTTGCGTGTGGTGTCGTCGGTGACTTGGATTTTGGCTGCAAACATGGCACGTAGCCACTGGCTAACATCACTGGTTCGTACTGTCTCTAGCTCTACCAAATGGAAAATGGGCCGCAGTTGTTGCGGCACGTCGGGCAACGCTCTTCCGCGCCGAATTTGAGGGGAGTAGGCTGATGCTGCCGTATCTGGCACGATGCGCACCAAGCCTTCGAAATCTTGTACTGCGATACCATAGCTCTTCAAAAGCATTTTTGACAGTGTAGTCAATTGGTCTTTGGTTTGTGCACGTGCCGTACGAAAAGTGATCAAATCAGTACGTGCATTGACCGCCGCATCAACGGCCACATTTTTCTTCAATATCTGGCCGTACACAGCCTGTATAAACTGTGCAATTGTCAGTTGATCAAAATTGACGGTGATATCTGCAATCTGTGGCGTGGCTTCGGGAGTCGGTTCAGTCCGTGCATTCGTGGTGCGGCCGCTGGGGGTCTCCGGCATCGGGGTAATTTGCAACCCTTGCGGTTTTGTCTTGCCCGATTCCAACCCAATTTGCACTGCCTGCGAGACTGTAGAGCGTTCAAAATCCAAGCGTGGGGGCGCTTTTAAGTTGGGTACAGCACAGCCGGGTAAAACAGCACTCAAGGCTATCGAAACATAAAAAAAAGGATATTTCATCAACGACCCAAAAGTAAATACAAACGAGAACCTGCTGCTTGCATAGTTACATAATCTTGATTCACTGCGAGAATTCTTTCTCCAGTAGGCAGTACAGCCCCCACAGGTACAGTTTGCATCTGCGGCTGCCCCTCGACAACCACTAGCGCATGAGACACTGTACCTGACGTAGAGGTGCCCACGATCCGCCATATAGGAGGCGTCAGTGGTTTGTCCAGCAGTTTGGCTGGGCGCTCAACGGAGATTTCCCAAAGTCCATACAGCACA
The DNA here is from genome assembly GCA_043728315.1 of Polaromonas sp. Classification (GTDB taxonomy): domain Bacteria; phylum Pseudomonadota; class Gammaproteobacteria; order Burkholderiales; family Burkholderiaceae_C; genus JAAFIP01. The sequence goes on from JAYTMT010000093.1 coordinate 7,653, forward strand.
TCATCTCTTAGCACCCATTCGCTGGAGTTCAAACCAGGAGTTGATCCTGAAAATGCCGGGAAAGCACTGTCAGAAGTCTTGCTCGGAGCCGCAGTCAGTTGAAACGAGATGGTATTTTTTGCAGACCGCGTGGTCGCCAAACTGGACGACGGTTTAGTCAGTTGGGCGGGCGATAACCAGATGGGTTCACCCACGCGCTCCAGATTTGTATCGGTAAACTGATAGCCAGCCCAAGCCGCTAATGCGCATAGAACAACGAAGAAAACCGCCTGCATCGAGACCAGCGCAGGTTTATCAGGTGAAGAGGAGAGCTTAAAACGCATCATTTACTTCTTTGATCCGTCCAGGCTTAATGGCATAAGTTTGGCTAAAAAAACAGCCGTCATTTCAAAGCGATTGCCTTTCACGACCAGCGATTCCAGTTTCATCGCTTTCGGGTGTGCTTGCAGCAGCATCAACAATAGTGGCACGCCATCAGAGCTGAAAGCGGCGGTAAACACGACCGCAATTTCCTGTGTTCCCGAAGGCGCTTTGGCGTCAGCAGATTCACCCCGCTCTACCATCTTGTAGGTTGCACCGGGCAGTTTGCTGTTTTGCAAAATTTTTTTCATATCCGAAGCTACAGCCACCCGTACTTGTGCCAAGCTCGTACCGTCGTACAGCAAAGACTGCCATTGCGTACGCACTTTCACGGCTTTCTCGTGCCGCTCAAACCAATCGTTTGCTACCAACTGCTCCTCAACAACAGCTGCATCTTTATTTTGTGCCAGTAGCTTTTTAGCTTGCGAGCCCAGCTCGGCCTGCCATTGATCCACGAGTAGCCATGCAACCATCAACCCGACGATCCCTAGCATCCATTGCAGTCGGCGCGTCATTGAACCACTCCCAGACTGGCCTTGACACGTAACTCTCGCAGGTTTTGCGTGGGTTCTACGCCCACATCCCTAAGTAGTGGGCAGGCCTCCAGCATAGCCAATACGCGGGGCAAATTCATATCTTCCTTGGGTGATACCAACAGCATGCGCAACTCGCCTGTCCGATAGTCAAATTCCCGCAATCGCACACCTTCGGTCGCAAACGGCTTTGCCAAATAATCCCAAATTGAAAGCAAATTAGGCCCAGCAAAATACTTGGCGGTCCCAAGAGCCTGGTCGTTGGCCGCGATAGCTGCTGCCATCGCCTCCTTCGGGGTGCCGGGCATGCCGTATCCCGCTGAGCGATTGGGTTCTGCAGCCACGATGGCTGGAGTGCTGCGCAACATCTGCATTTTCGCCTGCTCCAGCACATGCCATTGTTGTACGACCCCTGCTGCGTTGGCGCACAAGGCTAGCGCGCCCAGCATCCAACACAATGTCAGCCAGGGTGTTTTTGCCAGTGTGTTAACAATCCCTGCAGGCTCCCCATTGGCCTTGCTATGCCACAGCCCGTGGGTATCTGACACGGTGCCGTGTCGCACCACGCCTCGGGCCACACACGGCATACGCCTGCTGGGTTTCAGATACGCAGCCGCTCTGGGCACTGGCGCAATCGGCGGTGTAGCAGCCCCAGTGCTCTTACCGAGAAACGCTGCCCATTGATCAGTTGTCGGTTTCTCCGGCCACCAAATGTTGTCCGCCAATGCATACTTACCTTGGTTATTGGCGCGCCAAAGCAAGCCTTCAAAGCCTACAGGGGCTTGATCTCCAGTAGCCGACGCATGTAAATCTGCGAGTGGCAAACTACGGCACGCCACAAGTTGCGCCAAAGCGCCCGCATAGCTATGCCCCACAGTCTCTGGCAAGCAGCGCATGCGTTGCAACGGCACGCCCTGGGACTGCATGGCCACTTCAAGCGCGGATTGATCCCACATCCACAGATGCACACTATCGTTCGCATAGCTGGCAAAATAGCCGGTATGTGCATACAGCGCATGCGTGGGCAGTTGTAGCCGCACAAAAGCGCTCCGCCCGTGCCAAGGGATGCCCCGCGCGTCCAGCCGCACATAAACACATGCCGCGCGGCTGATCCACACATGGATGCCAGCCCATTTGCCCAGCAAGCCCGACACTGTTGTATACAGTTGGCTACCGGAAAAAAGGTGATGTGATCGCAGGTTCATTCGCAGTTGTGTTATCCAAAACGGATGTAAATGGTGGCAGGGGTGCGCTGGCCTGCATCGGCACAGGCGACAAAAGCGAGCGTGTTGGTGCACTAACCCACCATGGTTCAGTAGGGCTGCGCGTACGCAGCACTACCCAGTATTCTAGCGAGTAACGACCCCACTGCCCATCTAGCGCGCCGTGGTGGGTTACGCGGTATATTTGCCCCGGCACCAGTAAAGTAGTTCGTGCAAAAAAATCGGCCGATTCATTAAAGTCTGAGTAACTTTGCGCCAACGAGTCTGCTCCAGCCACCCGGGTTCGTTGGTTCACCAGCGCTTGGGCAAAAGCCTCGGTCACGCCATGCGCCATCAACACAGGCAATGGGGCAGTATGCAGGTTCAAACTACCATCGGACAACACGGTCACGGCCCGGTCACAGCCCTTAGCCTGCCAAGCAGGACGTATGTTGTCCCAATCCAGCACTTGCCAAAGCTCCTGCACATCCGTCAAAGCTGCGTTGCTAGGCCCTATGCGCCCAGCGTCTCTGTAAGCGGCAGCCTCACCACCTTGCAAGCGCGACAGATCGTCCGCATCCGTATAGTCCAGCAGCTTGTCCAGCAAAGCTGTAACGGCTTTAGTCGGTACCCCGCAGTGGGCTAAAAACCGTTGTGCCACATCAGGTTGCAGGCGATTTAAATTGAGCAAACCCCTGGCATCCTGGATTTGCACCAGGCTCTCCCCCTGTGCAGCGTAGAGCCGGTCGTCCACCGCCAAGGGCGTTTGCGCGCCAACCCGCCCATTCACATGCACCGCAGTGGCGGCAAGGGTGTACAAAACCCGTGCCCGGCTGCTTAAAAAATCACTTTCAGCCTGCGCTTTCATGCGCAACAACTGGGCGTTGCTTGATACATCCAACGCATATTGGCTGGCCAATGCCGCCGCTACCGTCAGACCCGCTAGTAACCACAGCACCGCTGCGAGTACAAAGCCCCGCGCGCCATGGCGCAAACGCGCCGCCCGTTTAAGCTTGCGAGCGCCTGTGACATGCCCAATACTAGAACCAGTCAAGCGCTTCATTTGCCAAAGGGATTCACCAATGCGGGCGTGCCTGGCGTTCCACCGCCCAAGCTAAATGGATTTGCAGCATTTTGCGCACTCCATCCTGGCGCACCGCCATACTGCCATACCGCCATCACGCTAGAGCGGCCAGCCTGCCCCAACTGGCTTGGGCGCAGCGGCCACGCATCGCCAGCGCCAGAGGCCCTGCTGATCAACCATACCGCACTGGGCAACTGCTCACTCAAGCGCTCTGGTACAGGCCATTGGCCAAACAGCATGCCATCTTGCGCTTGGTATGCCAGGCGCACCGTCGCATCAGGCGCGTGTGCCAGCTCTATCGCAGCGGCCTGCTCAGTCGGCCTGTTACCTGCGAACGTGCCAGTGGCAGGGCGCAATGCATCAATACGCAAATGGTCCCCCTGCTCCGTCCGCGCCAAACGAATCTGTAGCGGTAGCGGTTGCCCCCTCTCTCCCAGAGGGTGGCGAGAGGTCGTTGTCTGAAAGGTCTGGGCATCCCCGGTAAACGCTTTGGCATCGGCCTCACGCGCTATTAAATGCCCCACCGCCTCTTGCAAGCTGCCCACCAAGCGCAGGCCTTGCCCCGCAGGGTCACGCGAACGCTCCACCACGCCCAGCAAACGCTGTACCTGGAAAAACGCATTCGACATCAGCACCACACATAATGAAAATATCACCATGCTCGCCAGCAACTCCACCAAGGTTACACCCCGCTGATCATTGGGGCCGGGCGGTAAGTGCAAAAATGCGGGTGCAGACTTGTACATTTTGCGTCCGCTGCTATCGAAAAGGTGCGCCAGCGTCAAGCTGACGCACCGGCTTATAGCCCACCAGTTGCTGGTCAAAATCAAACCAGGCGGCCCCATTGGGGCGGCTAATTTGCACCTGCACCTTGTACAAACCCACGTCATACAGGTCAGGCCGTCCGGTCAGGCCTAGCGACGGACGCATCGGCTCGGCCAGCGCCGCGCGCCACTGAAGTTTAAAACGCGAAAAATCTTGCTGGCCTGTTGCGTCCACGCTGGGGTTGAGGGTTTGTAAAAATGCCAAGCTATCTAGCTTGGCAGTGCTTTGCTCGGACACCACTTGCATCTTTTGCAAGCTCAGTTGCGTCTGCGCTATCCACGAAAAAAGCACCATCGCACCGGTGGCCAAGATGGTCAGCGCGGCAATCGTCTCCAGCAGGCCAAATCCCCGTTGCCTTCTCATGCGCCAGCCCCCACTCCTAGCCCTGGGCCCTTAGCCACCGTACCGTCGGCTAAGGGCGCAAACTCTACCAAACAGCTCCCCGCTTTAAGCTGCGCTACGAAGCGCCGGTTGCGTTGTATTTGGTGCAAAACCACCGACCCCGCCTCACAAACCCCGCTGCTGTACATCAGCCAACGCCCAGACTCGACGCGCCAGCCATTGTGCATTCGCCATTGCGGTGGCGCACCCATAGCCGTAAAACCTTCTGCTTGCCCAGCGCTGCGTGCGGGTGCCGACAACTCCACTCGCTGCTGGGCCAGCGCGGCCCATACCGGTAGCTTGCGCAACTGCCCTTGCACCTGCGACCACTCGCTACGCACCACCAAAGAGTCAAACCAGCGCGAAAGCGACACAAACACCACCCCCGTCATCATCCCCATCAGCACCATCACTACCAAAAGCTCCAGCAAGGTAAATCCCCGCCCTGTAGAGCGCCCAGCACGCTGCGCCCGGTGTCGTCGCGTCATTCCAGTCCAATGTCCGCGTTCAATCCCTCGCCTCCGGGCTGCCCATCCGCGCCTAGCGAATACACGGTAAAAGATTTTCCATTTTTACCCGGCTCGGTATACAAATACGGCCGTCCCCACGGGTCGGTGGGCAGCTTGCCCTCGATATAAGGGCCCGCCCAGCGCGTGCGCAGCGTCGCTTCGCTAGGCGTGGTGGTTAACCAAGCCAGGCCGATGTCTTTGGGAGGGTGGGTGCCCACATCCAGCTTCAAAATACCCAGTGCACTTTCCAGCATTTTGATCTGCGTTTGCGCAGTTTGCACCTTCGAGCTGTCTACCTTGCCAAAAATGCGTGGCCCCACCAGCCCCGCCAATAAACCAATGATCACCATCACCACCAGCATCTCAAGCAGCGTAAAACCAGCGATCCTGCGCGATCCCCCGCGCTTGTGGGATACATGGCGGATTAAATCTCCAGTCTTAGCCCGTAGAAGATTGCAAATAAACAACATTGAATGCGCCTTTTGTAAAATAAATATGTAAATTATCAAATCACATTCGTCAAGCTCGTCACCGCCAACATGACCGAAATCATGATGCCTCCGAGCACCACCGAAATAGCCAAAATCGTCAACGGTTCCAGCAACACTAAAAACCGCTTAAGCAACTGCTGGCTCTGGGTGCGGTGCATCTCGCCAATCACCTGCGTCGTGTGGGCCAACGCCCCGGAGCGCTCGCCCACAGCTACCAAATTGACGGTAGTGCCATCGGCAAAAGCCACGCTGCGCATGCTGTCGCCCAGTGTTTTTCCGCCCCGTACGTCGGCCATGATTTGCCCTGCCTTGGCGTGCAGCACCGTGGCCACCAAGGTATTGCGCGCCAGGGCCAGCGCGTCCAGCAACGGTACAGCATTGTGCAGCATCACGCTGAGCATGGTGGCCCAGCGTGCCAGCTCTGCATGCGCCACCCAGCGCGCCGACAGCGGCGCTTGCGCCAGCACGTCCCACAGCGCCTGGCGCGCCGCGCTGCTGCGCCATACCGCCAGCGCCCCCAACACCGCCAGCGCCAGCGCCCCCAGAGCCGTCAACTGGTGCTCAGCCAACCACAAACCACCGCGCAGCACCCACAGCGAAAACAGTGGAATATCCGCCTTGGGATTGGTCAAAATGCCGGCAAACTTAGGCACTACAAACACAAATACCATCAGGGTGGCGCCCAAGCCACTGAGCACCAGCACCAGGGGGTAGATCAAGGCATTGCGCGCCTCCCGCGCAAAGGCCAACTGCTGCTCCAACTGCTGGCCGCCCGCCCGCAAGGCCAAGGCGATTTTCCCCGTCATCTCCCCAGAGCGCACCAGCTCCAGCGCGTAACGCGGCACCTGCAGGCCACTGCCTTGCAGCGCCACGGACAGGCCATTTCCCGCGCGCAGCTGGGTGTACACACCCTGTAGCGCAGCGCCCAGCGCCAACCCTGCGCGCCCTTGCGCGGCGTTGAGTACCGCATCAGCCAAAGGCACGCCCGCGTCGAGCAAAGTGGCCAGCTCAAACCACAGCAGTGCCAGCGCCTGCGCTGGCACCTTGCGCAGTGCGCCAGCGCTAGGTGCTGGTGCAGTACCGGAGGGTATATTTGCTACACTTTCAGAAGCTGCTTGCGCAATAACTACGGTGGCTTTAGACGGTTTTATGGAGAAAACGCGCAGTTCCTGCGCCTGCAGCAGCGCCATCGCCTGAGCCGCGCTGCCAGCCGCCACAGCGCCCCGCACGGTGTTGCCCTGCGCATTGGAAGCCTGGTATAAAAAATCCGCCATAGGGCTACGATTATCCCTTACCCCTCTGGCAAGTCTGTTTTGACAAATAAACAACAGCTACGAGTTTCCCCCAGCCGATTAATCACTTATCGAGCACAAATTATGCGTATACTTACACCACTTGCAAAACAACGCTGAAGCCTCGGCGTGCAGTTCGCAGCAAGGGTGCTCGTTCCCTGGTTAAGGGAGGGCTAATTTGTTTAACTTATTAGGAACGAAAATGAAACGTTTTAAACTCGCCGCAGTAGCCGCTGCAACTTTAATGGCAGCTGGCTTCGCAAACGCAGGTACCCTGCAGGTAGTGCCTACATCTTTTGCAGCGGAAACCATCCCTGCAGGTGGTGCTGCAGCCCCTGGCTTTTCCTACGCTTTCAATGCACCTTTGGACTACACCTCTTCGGTCAAGTTCACCATGGAATTCAAGCTTGACGGTGCCGTTTGGGCCGCTGCTCCTCCAGCAGCCAGCATGGAACTGCGCGATCCAGGTTCAACATTCGCAGTGGTTTCGTCCAGCGTAGCGCTGAACGCAGCTGGCGATACCATCATTGCAACCTTCGACAGCCTCGCTGGTAGTTGGGCTTCGAACCCCGGCCCAAACAGCAAAGTTTTCCCAGCCTTCTCGCTGGTTCGCATCACGGCCAACCCGGCCATTCTGCTGCCAAGCGGCGCAACTTTTGACGTTTGCACTCCCGCAGCCACCACGGTGAAAATTTCCACCGTCATGAAAAACAGCCTGGGTACTGAGACCAACGAAACCAACGGCACCTTGGGTAGCTTGGCCGCCCAATCCGGCCCTTACCTGTCGGTCAACAAAGGCGTGATTGTCACGATGGATTCGGTCACTGGTGCTGAAACCTCCAAGATCGACGTGGTTACTCCTGGTATCGCTGGTAAGGCATTTACCAACCCTACAGATGCAACTTCCGCGACAACCGACCCATTGACCGGCACTGCCGTAGTTCAAATTGGCCGTTTAGCCTTCACTAACAACGCCGCTGGCGCATTGGCTGATGCGGGTTCCGGTTTTCCTTACACTGTGGCGACAGCGTTTACTACGGCAGGCAATGCAACAACAGCTGCAGGTAACGTGACCGTGACTGGCGCAACCGTAAAGATCAATGGTGCATTCTCTACTGGCGCTGGTACGCTGGTGAGTTTGAATACAAGCCCTGCTTGTAATACGGCTGGTTTGCTAGCTGGTACAGCTTTGGTTCCCACTGCTACCGCCGTGACTATTCCAGTCTCAGCAGCTAACTTGGCTGCCATGGCTACGGCTTTCCCAGCTGCTCCAGCTGCTTTCGTCTGCTACACCGTTGCTCCTGTTGCTGGCAATGTGATTCCTGCCAGCTTGTTCAGCTTAGACCCCACGTCAGTGATTACCCGTGCGGCCTCTGAATCGCAAACCAATGTGGGTATGTGCGCTAAGCCCATGTACAACCTGGGTTTGAGCGGTGTGCGTATCGACGTGCGTAACTTCGTCACCAAAGGCAGCCCAGCCTACGTTGCTGGCTGGAGAAGCTTCTTGCGCGTGATTAATTCCGACGAAGTCGTAACAGCTTCCGTGCGTGCTCAGGTCATTCAAAACGGTGGTGCTTTGCTGGCCGACGCTCCATTGGTTACACTAGCTCCGCGCGCTTACCAACAGTTCAGCAGCGACGATTTCACCAATGCTGAAGCGATCAACAGCCGTATCCGTCTGTCTTCCGCCAGCTCTTCGCTGCGTGTGCAGAGCTACCTCTTCAATCCAGCCAACGGCACATTCCTAGAAATGTCTGGTGCTCAGGGTGGTGAGTTTGTACCAGGCGCAATTGGTACTGCTGGCTACACAGCTGAACAGTTGACCAACCGTTAATCGGTAAAGACTAATCTGCTAAATGAAAAGGAGCCTTCGGGCTCCTTTTTTGTTGTGGAGTGCTAGGCAATGACCAATCAAAATTTTCCTTTATGCAGTCGCCGTACTTGCCTTTTGGCAGGTTTGGCCAGTACTGTGGCGCGCACGCAGGCGCAGTTGGTAGAGGCTAGCGCCAGAGCGAACCCAGTGGACTGGGCCATGGTGTTAGCTCTGGCCAAGGGGCAGACACTGCCCACGGCCAACGGCCTGCGCTTGGGTGTGCCTGCGGTGGCGGTCCAAGGCCCGTTGCTGGTGGAGCTGTCCAGTGCACTGGGGCCGCTTAACTGGCTGGCGCTTTTTGTGCAGCAGGGTGCCAAGCCCGATAAAGTGCTGGTGGCAGCGTTTGACTGTACCAAGAACGCCATGCCCGCCTACAGTGTGTCGGTAAAGTTTGAGCGGACCTGCCGCTTTTACCTGGCTGCGATGGCGCAAGACAGTGTCTGGGTAGCGCAGGCTGAGACTAAGCTGGCCTTACTGCAGCCCCCGCTGCTGCGGTAGTGGGCGCTTGACCGTGTGGTCTTGCAGCGTCTTCACCTGCCCAGATGCCAAGCAGATCGTCGGTGTAGGTGCCAATGCTTTTGGGTGGCTGGGCGTTTCGGCTGAGGTGTTGGAGCAAGCTGGGTTCGTCCCATAGACGCTTTATCTGCTGGGCCAGCGCCCTGGCGTTAGCCGCCGCAAACAGCAGCCCGTTATGGTTATGCTGTAGCGCATCGCTCATTCCCGGCAGATCTGACGCAATCACCGGGCAGGCAGCCGCTTGGGCGGAGTAGATGACCAGTGGGTTGTTTTCTACCCACACCGAGGGCACCACCAGGGCGTCCAGGGCGCACAGAGTCTGGTGAATGTGGCTATTGGGGAATGTGCCGCAAAACTCTACCTGGATGGGCTCTGTGAGCTGCCCGGCGGTGGCGGTGAGAGATTGGTAGTAGGCAGGAAACTCATAGCTAGCGCCGTAGATGCGTAGCTGGACAGCCACTTGGCTGGACTGGTCTTGGAGCTGCTGCAAGGCTTGCAGCAGCACGTGACAACCTTTGTGCGCAGCCAGGGTACCGATAAAGCCCAGTACCAAGGGGCGCTGTGGGTCGTAGCTGCGAAAAGGTGGCGGGCTTGGCTGGGGCGGTAGATCAATGCCGTAGGCCATTTTCTCTAGCAAGTGTGGGTGTACACCGTGCTGCTGCAGGCTGCGCTGCATCATGGTGTTGGGTGCCAAAATGCGATGCAGCTGGTTAAGAGCGCGAATATGGCGCGGCAGGCGTTGCGCCACGGCTAGCGTGTTACTATCTTTTATGTAGCTGCCTCCGCTGTACTTTAGGCATATTTTGGCTGTTTTGTTAAAAAAACCAATCGGTAGCGCGCGCACCAGTTGCCGCGCCATGCCACGGGTCTGGGTACTGGCAAGGTGCTGGATGCAGTTGCCGCCAAAGCTGTCGGGGCCGGTGCAGGTTTGGCCGCCGGGGTACATGAGCTGGCCGGTAGGGCACAGGTTCCAAAAGTCGGTGGGGGTTAAGGTTTGGAGTAACCCGACCTGCGTGGCCTGGTCTATCAGGCCTACACCTAAGCGGTTCAGGTGAAAATAGTGCACCACATCGGGCTGAAAATCTCGCAACAAGCGGGCAAACTGTGCGTTGGCCAACAGGTTGTCGCTGCCCCAAGCCATCACAGAGGGGTGCTGCTGGGCCCGTGGTGCGGGGCTGTGGCGCTCTACGCGAATGCCGTGATGGTGGTAGCTGGTGACGTTACTGGGGCTAGGGTGGCCAGAAAAAATGCAGACTTCGTGGCCTCTGCGCATAAGTTCTAAGGCGGTGCTGCGCGTGAGTACCTCGGTGCCAGCGCTAAAGTCTGGGAAAAACTGGTGTACTGTGAGTAATACTCTCATGCATGGCGATATTTAGGAGGCTGGGATTTGCCCCCGCATCCATTGTGCGGTGCGGGCTAAGCCTTGCTGCATGTTAACGTGGGGTTGCCAGCCCAGGTGCTGGCGGGCCAGTGCATTGGACAGTACGTTGGAGGGCACGTCAAACTTGCGACCTGGGTACATTTGGGTGGCAATGTGGCAACCTAGCGTGGTTTGCAGCATGTCAATGAGCTGGTTTAAGCTGGTGCCCACACCGGAGCTGATGTTAAAGCAGCCCACTGCGCCATTGTAGGCCAGCGCGCAGGCAAATGCGTTAGCAACATCACTGACGTGAATGTAGTCGCGGGTCACGGAGCCATCTCCCCAAATGTCGATGGCTTGGCCTTGCAACGCACGGTGCAAAAACACGCCGACGGCACCTTGCGCGGTTTCGATTTTTTGTCGCTCACCATAGGGGTTGGCAACCCGCAAACTGATGGCGCTCAGTGCATGCAGATGGCGATGCATGTGCAGGTATTTTTCCACCATGAGTTTGGTGATGCCGTAGGAGACCACAGGGTTGGTGGGGTGCTGCTCGTCTATGGGCAAGTACTGGGGTGTGCCATAGACGGTGCCGCCTGAGGAAATAAAGACGATTTTCTTGATGTGCCGCACCCGCATGGCCTCTAGCATGTGCAATGTGGGCAGCAGGTTGCTTTGCACGTCGTAGCCAGGGTCGTCGTTGGAGTTTTTGGGCAAGGTGGTGGATACCAAGTGCACCACAGCGTCTATGTCTTGCATGGCGGTGCCCAGCACAGTGGGGTCGGCCCAGTCGCCTTGCAGCCAGTCTACTTGCTCAGTGCTTAGAAACTGCCGGTAGGGTGCGGTGCCGGGCCGTTCAAACACGCGCAGGCTGTGGCGATCTTGCAGCAGCCGGTCGACGATAGCTGAGCCGATGAAGCCCGCACCGCCAAATATTAAAATATTCATGCACGCATCCATTTCTTACCCATCGCAATGAGCCAAGGTTGCCTTAAAAGCCATTGCAGCGGGTAGCTGCGGCTGGCGCGCAGTGCTAAGTGCATGATGGCTGCTTCGGCCCGTGTTTGGGGTACGGACTGAATGGCAGTGGTATCGGTGCTGTGGTTTGCGTTCGCCGCCAAAGAGGGGTTGGTTGGACTGTTCCAAAGCCAGTGCAGGGCCTCGGAGAGGCGTTTGTTTTCAAGACTGAGCGTGGCCAATTCGAGTGCCAACGCGGGACTATGGGCGGTACGCGGTTGGTGTTCCCGCATGTGGTGGGCGAAATCAACGATCTTGAGAAACTCGTCAACCATACCGCCCCATGAAAACTGGTGTTCAATCCGCAAGCGGCCTTGTGTGGCCATACGCTGGCGTTCGGCGGGGTTGGAAAGCAGTTGGATAATGGCTTGGGTATAGGCTGCTAGTTCGTGTGGCCCGTGGGGGATAAGTATGCCTGCTTCGCTACCGACAACTTCTTCTTGTCCGCCGACCTTGGCTACTATCGGTACTACGCCGGAGGCCATGGCTTCGAGCAGCGCGACGGAAATGCCTTCGTATTGCGATGGCATCAGCAAAATATGAGATTGACTTAACAGACGCAGCCAATAGTCATGCGGCATATTGTTCAAGAGACTAACGTGATCCAGTAAATGGTATTTTTTAAGCAGGCTATGCAGCGCAGCTTTGAGTTCACCTTCTCCCATAATAATGGCGTGAAAAGGGGTGCCAGCGTCGCGCGCATTTCTTAAAATATCAGCCAACAGGAGGGGGCGCTTTTGATCACAGAGGCGGCCTGCGAAGACGATGATGGGTAAGTCTTCGGCCAAACCGCGCTCGATGCGAATTTGTTGAACCGGTGAAACTGAAGCGGGAGACTGGTCTGGCGGTGCGCTTTGAGCAGCGCGTATGCCGGTGTACAGGGTTTTAATGCGGTCAGCTTGCGCTCCATGTGACTGCATCCACGCAGCCAGGTGGGCTGTGGTGGTGATGTTGGCATCCAATGCGTCTTGGTAGCCTACTCCGCAGCGCGGATGTCCGCCATTGTTCCAGTGCGGCTCTTCGACGTGGCACATGTCTAAAAATGCCACCCCAGGCGATACGGCGCGTAAGTAGGGCAGCAGCTGGTAGCCTAGCGTACTGCCTGTAATGAGCACGGTATCAATTTGGCGCGACGAGATCAGGTAAGCTAGAAACCGGGGGTAATCCGATGGCCGCAAAAAATTGGGCAAAACAAAAATATCTGGCGTGAAACGGCTGAACTGATGCTCCCATTGGTGATTGGCCATCAAGGTTGCGCATACTGTCACCTCGCAGCCTTTAGCAACGATACCCTCAATGAGATCGAGGTTGACCCGGTCTGCTCCGCCTGCAACCATCCATGGCACTAAAAACAGGACTCTGCGGCCTGTGCATTGGGTTTGCAATGGATTGTGTATGGCGATTTGGGTGCTCGGCGTCTCGTAGGGCTGCGGGTGCGCTCTGCTGGGTGTGGGGAAGTGGTCTGCCAGGCCTTGAAATTTTTGCCGGATGTGGGTCTCAAACTGGATGTTGACATCGCCAGCTCGCATGATTTGCTCAAACCGACCTTGGCCTCGTTTTCGATACCATTGCTGGAACTCTGGCAGGGTGTAGCCCCAATGACCCGCCTTGGCCATTGCGAGCCAAAAATCCCAGTCTTCGTGGCCAAACCGTATGGTTGCGTCAAACCCTCCTGCATCGGCATAGGCCTGGCGGCGTATGACGGAGATGGGAGGTCCGCTGTTGGCTTGGACATGTGCTGCGCCACGCTCGAATCCGGTGGTCCACAGGTATTGCTGATCACCAAAAACAACGCTGTAGCTGTTGCAAAAAGCAAACTCAGGATTAGAGTCCAAAAACCAGACGCATTTTTCCAGGTAGGTGGGTTCGATGAGGTCATCGCTGTCGAGCAGGCAGACGTACCGGCCTTTGCATTGGTCAAATGCGGTATTGCGAGCTGCAGCCGGGCCTGCATTGTCTTGCCTTACGACCAGGATGCGCGGGTCTTGCGCGGAAAATTCCGCCAATCTTTTAATTGATTCTGCATCGGTAGAGCCGTCGTCTACGATGATCCATTGCCAGTTTTGCAGAGACTGGGCTTGAATACTATGAAATGTTTCTGAAAAGAATGCCTCGGTGTTGTAGTAGGGCGTAATGATGGATACGTCCAGCCACGGGGAAGTTGCACTGCTCACCCGGGCGACGTATTTACGCAGTGCCGCATCTTGGCCCGGTTGCGCAACATAGACAGGCGCGTTGTAATCGATCATATAGCGTGCACTTCGGAGTTAGAAAAAGAGTATAAATGCCAAGCATATGGCGATGGAGACCGCACCGGCACGAAGGAAATTGGTTGCGTTCTTGGGCTGCTCCCGAAGATCTAGAAACGGCTTTTCAATGCGATGGTATGTCACCCAGGAAGCGCTATAAAAAAAAGTGAAATACAAAGGGTAAACAATAAAAGGGTTGTTGTATGCAGCGTCGAAAAAATTCAAGTGCGACAGCATCTTGTTGATAACGATAATGACGAGTATGTGATTGAGGTACAAAGAATACGACAGCTTGCTGGTGATGGTGAAAAAGTCTTGCTTCGCATCCGTTTTCTTCCAATTGTCAAACCAAGGCAGCAGCAAAGCGCACAAGATTGCCTGCACGGTAAATAAGTGGAGTTGCATCCAGCGGGTCTGCGTCAAATGTGGTGCGTTGATGAACCACCAAGCGCAGAGCAACACGAACGCACTGGCGCTCAGTGGGGTAAGCTGGCGAATGGTGATGAATAGCCTTGGCGCATAGCGCTTGGCCGCCGCGATCAGTACGCCGTACATAATGGCATCCAAGCGGGCTAAAACCGACATCCGTAGCAAGCGATTAAACACATTCCAGTCGGATTGGAGCGGGTGCGACAGTCGGAAGGTATAGGCCACCACGACAAAAGTCATAGCAGTCAGAACCAGTGCATACGAGGCACGTTTGCAAAGCCGTTGCCATACCAAAAATACCAATGGAAACCATAAGTAGAAATGCTCCTCTATGGCCAAACTCCAGGAGAGTTCAAAAAACTCTGGAATGGCGGTGGCGAAATTTTGCAGGAAGACGTAGTAGGTGGGATAGTCCCACAGGCCATGGCGACCATGGTAGTCCAATCGCAAAAAAACAATCAAAACTACAAAATACATAGGCAATGTGCGCAACCACCTGCGCTGCCAAAAATGGGCAATGTGTTTCCAGGAATGGAGCTGGCCTTTATCGATCAATCGTAGAAGGATGCTTCCAATGAGGAATCCGCTGAGTACAAAGAAGAGTTCTACCCCCAAAATACCCATGTGGCCCAGTGTCTTGATCGGTTCCGCAATTTTGGAGTGCTCCAGGCTGTGACCTATCAAAACAAAAAGTATAGCAAATGAGCGAAATACATCTAAACCATAGACATGTTCATTGGGGTTTGCAATCGGCAGCGAGGCGGTTGTTTGAAGCGAAGTCATTAAAAAAACCTTTTCTTAAACACTCTATTTACCAAACGCATCGCCCAATGCTTGCGGATGGTATCGAGCGTGGTCTCATGCTGCTGGAGTTGATGGGCCAATGTTTGATTGGTTATCTCCAACGTACGGATCGTTTGGCCGTGCTGCGCTGACAGCTCCTGCCAGGATTGGCTTTGGCTTGCATGCCACTGTTTAGCCGATTGCAGCTCGGCATTTTGAGCATCCAGAGCGACGATGGATTGACTGTGTTTGGAGGCCAAGTCCTGCCAAGCTTGGCTTTGGCTGGCATGCCAATCATTGGCTGTTTGAAGTTCGCGACTTTGAGCGTCCAGAGCGACGATAGATTGACTGTGTTTGGAGGCCAAGTCCTGCCAAGCTTGGCTTTGGCTGGCATGCCAATCATTGGCTGTTTGAAGCTCGCGATTTTGAGCCTCTATTGCTACGATGGATTGGCTGTGTTGAGAGGCCAGGTTTTGCCAGGCCTGGCTTTGGCTTGAATGCCATTCTTTGGCGGAGTCAAGCGCTTTGTTTTGGGCATCTAAAGTGTCGATGGTGTAGCCATGCCTGGATGCCAAGTCTTGCCATGTTTGGCTTTGATTGAAATGCCATTCCTTCGCTGTTTCAACTTCTGCAATCTGCAAATCTTTTTGGGAGGCTGCTGTTTCCCAGCTTTGGCTTAGTGATTCCATCCATTGCCTGGAGCTTTTAAGATCTTTTATAGCCTCGGACTGTTGATAATTGGAAAAACGCAAACGGTTGGCATGTTGTTCGGTGTCAAGTACGCTGCGGTTGAAGTCGATGGAGATATCGAATAAGCACATGGGCGGTATGGGCGCAATGGGCTGGTTGGAGCAGATGGCCACGAAGCCGACGGGTGCATCCGAGGGGCGCTGTTGCGATACTGGCCCGAATTGGGCAACGGTTTGCTCTGGGATGGACTGCTCTGCGATCATGATGCTAGGCCGCACCCATTGCTTGAGCAGCACAACGTGCTTAAAGGCGCTGTGGAGCAGTTCTTTAAACTGCGCCTCGTTCATTTCCCTCAGATGATAGGGGTTGTGCCCGTACGGCGCCGTAAACGCTGGATCGGGCGTTGAAATGACTAGCTTTCCAGACGGTTTTAGCAAGGACGCAATGCTGGTGACCGTAGCAATTTGCATGGCATGGTCAACATGTTCAATCATCTCGAAGCAAGTCACCAAATCAAATGTGCTTTGCTCCAGGCCGTGGCCCAAGTCAGAGCGAAGATCAAATTGGATGTTGGGGTGGCGATGCGTTGCGCGGGCCCACTCAATCGCCTCACCGGCGATGTCCAAACCTACAACAGTTTGCGCATGGCGCGACAGCATGGCCGTGCCATAGCCAGTCCCACATCCAAAATCCAGTGCTTTCGCATCTTTGGCAAACTGAGCAGCCAGGCTGTAACGCGGGAAGTGCTCGTATTCGGTTAGTTTCCAATAGGCACCTGGTACATAACGTTCATGCATGAACTCTTTAAAGTCGCTAGCCGTGGCCTCTACCAGCACACCGAGGAAATTGCCTAAGCCGTCGTTGATCGAGGCCACCTCGTCAGGGTAGGATGCAATGGTTTCAGCCTGCTGTGCGACGATGCCGCGTATGTCAATTTTTTTGAAAAGTAACTTCTGAAAAAGTAACTGTAACGCCTTTGCAGAATAGAAGACCAGATGAGACGGTGGATGTCGATACGCCCAACTGGCGGGATTGGTGACTGCATCAACGCTGCGCGCGTTGGGGGTGCTCAGTACCACCAGGGTCTCAGAACCGATCACGTTTTTGCCAAATAGTGTGAAAAACAAATGGTATGGATCACTCAGGTGCTCAATAACCTCCAGCATGAGTACTACATCAAATCTTTTCGGCAACAGCTCTTCTGCATTTTCCACAATCGTGGCTTGTTCGCCCAGGCGCTGCTGCGCCATGCTCCTGGCGTGAAGGGATGGCTCTATGCCAAAACACTTCCAGCCTTGTTGGGCAGCAAGTGCCAAATGATTTCCATACCCACATCCAACATCGAGTATTGCAAGCTCTTTACCTGAGGTTAGCTCATATCTGTTCAAAATCTCGGCGACAAGTGGTAAAGAGGGCGCGGTTTGGGCGTCGTAGTCTGCGTAACCTCCGCGCTCTCCAGATTCGAACCAATCTTCTCGATCGTACAGTTGCTTCAATGTTTGACTGTCAGGCGCAGGCCATACGAAATCTACAGCTGACTCGGGACACCGCCAGACAGTAAAGCCGTCTACGGTGCACAGCGGTACTGACTGCGTAGAGTGGGACACAGGGCAGACGGGTGGGCCTGCGAGGTGGCCGGACGCATTAGTTACATTATTCATACTAAATCTGTACCTAGTGGGTTGGAATGGTTTGCTTTTCTAAAACTATCCATTCACACGGATGGATAAATTTCCCCCAAGTTGGGTAGTTCCAACGCACTGAGAAGGGCAATGCCAACTCAGTCAGTGCGTAGCAGATGGACAGGTCTTCTGAGTGCGCACCCAAGGCCACCATGTAATCGCCAGGGGCTAAGCAATTGGGCTGCAAGACTAAAAGGCCTGAGAGCACATCACTTTGATTTCGAGCAGGCCAAAAAACACCTGCCTCAAGGCTCGTTTGTCCAATAACCCAATCACCGTCAGCTCTAAAAATGCTGATGGAGCACACAGTTTTACCCATCGGGGTATTCGCCTTTATTTTAAACTTGAATCGGATAATGTCGCCTACGTTAAAAACAGGCGAGGCGTTTCCTGTGTGCCCTTCGTGGCCTGTTTCTATGAACTTGGCAATACCGGTTTCTTTTTGGTTGATGCTCGCATGGAGCAATGGGATAGCGCTGGTTGTATCTTTTCCCAGGGCGGCAGCTTGGTATTCTTGACTCACTGCCACCGCATCTCCGATACTCTGCACGCTGCCGTTTTCCAGCCAGATCACATGGTTGCATATGAGTTGCAATGTGCCGATGTCGTGGGTTACAAACAGCAGAGTAGTCCCTTTGCTGCGAAGTTCACGAATTTTAATCAAACATTTATTCTGAAAACCGATATCTCCCACACTGAGGGCTTCGTCAACTATCAGTACATTGGGATCAACATGTATCGCTATTGCAAAGGCCAATCGTACAAACATGCCGCTTGAATATGTTTTTACCGGTTGCGTTATGAATTGACCAATATCGGCAAATGCCAATATATCGTCGAATCGCGCGTCAATTTCGGGTATGGTCAAGCCCAGCATTTCTGCGTTCAGATAAACATTTTCACGACCGGAGAATTCAGGATTGAATCCAGCGCCCAGCTCCAATAGGGCCGCTATTCTGCCGTGCGTCTGAACAGATCCACTTGTAGGGTTAAGCGTACCGCAAATCATTTGCAGTAGCGTACTTTTGCCGCTGCCGTTGCGACCAACAATGCCAACGGTTTGCCCTTTTTTCACTTCAAAAGATACATCCTTCAGTGCCCAAAATTCACGATAGTATGGTTTGGTGTTGCGCAGCAACTTGCCGACGAGCATTTGCTTTAAGCGATCCTGTGGAGCATCGTAAATTTGGTAGCATTTGCTGAGGTTGTCTACCTTGATGGCAATTTCAGAGGACATCAGCAAAGCCTTTTCGGGTTTTTTGGAACCATGCAAAGCCGATCCAAGCAATAAATGCAGAGGCGATGGTGTAGGTGGTTAACAAAATAAAATCCGGGGGTTTGCCCCAAAAAAGTACGTCGCGAGCCATTTCAATCGCGGGAGTCAGCGGGTTTAAAAAAAGTAAGTAGCGGTACTCTTCTGGCAGCGCCGTTGCTGGATAGAAGATGGGAGATAAAAACATGGCTGTGGTGATCAAAATACCTGTTAGCTGCGATACATCTCGCAAAAATACGCCTAACGACGCAAATATCCAGCTCAAACCTATAACGAATAGCACCAAAGGCAATAAAACAGCAGGCAGCCAGATCGATGTGAGGTGTGGGGCTCCAAACAAAATAAAGTGTGCCACCAACCAGACTCCCAAACTAATAACTGTATGAAAAAGTGCAGAGCCTAGCGAAACCCAAGGCAATATATCCAGCGGAAAAACTACTTTCTTTACATAGTTGGCGTTGGACAAAATCAGCCCAGGCGCGCGCGATATGCATTCGGAAAAAAGGTTGAATACGATGAGTCCAGCAAACAAAACCAGGGCGAACTCGGTTCTGGACTCGCTGGCCGCGCTCCAGCGGGCTTTGAGGACAACACTAAATACAAAAGTGTAGATCAGCAGCATAAACACTGGGTTGAAAAACGACCACAAGATTCCAAAAAACGAGCCCCTATATCTACCGAGAATCTCGCGAGTGACCAAGGAGCGAATCAGATTGCGATGGCCCCACAGACTGTCGAGCATGGCGTGGGGTGTAATTGAGAAATTTTGCATTTTGGATTTTATGGCAACCGGGAATGCCGCTGGCTTAACCAAGCAGCAAACTCGCTACCTAATTCTGGATGTAGTTGCCCTAGATCAACACTTGCTTGCAAAAGCCCCAGTTTGCTGCCGCAATCGTAGCGCACACCCTGGTAGCGGTATGCCAGCACCTGTTCGGTCGCTAGCATGGTTTGTATAGCGTCGGTGAGCTGTATTTCGCCGCCCGCACCGCGCGCTTGAGCGCGTATGTGCCCAAAGATCGCGGGGCTGAGGATGTAACGCCCCGCCACCGCTAAGGTGCTGGGGGCTACATCGGGATGCGGTTTTTCCACTAAGCCACGCACCTGGATTAGGTCGTGGTGGAGTTGATCGCCTTTGACTATGCCGTAGCGTTGGGTATGTGCGCGAGGCACGTCTTGCACCGCCAACAGGCTGCATTGGTGCTGTGCAAATAGCGTAGTCATTTGCTGCATGATAGGGGGTTGGCCTACCATCAGGTCGTCAGCCAGTAGCAAAGCGAAGGGTTCGCCGCGCAC
Organism: Polaromonas sp.; assembly: GCA_043728315.1. GTDB lineage: Bacteria > Pseudomonadota > Gammaproteobacteria > Burkholderiales > Burkholderiaceae_C > JAAFIP01. The sequence goes on from JAYTMT010000093.1 coordinate 27,498, forward strand.
CAAGTTTTCGGCGCACAGCACCGCATGACCCAGACCAAGGGCTTTGGATTGGCGTACGTAAACGCACTCCATGTCGGTAGGTTTAATGGACTGCACTGCGGCGAGTAGAGCGTGTTTTTGCGCGGCCGCCAACTCTGCTTCCAACTCATAAGCAGTGTCGAAATGGTCTTCGATCGCGCGTTTATTGCGCCCTGTGACAAAGATCATTTCGCGGATTCCGGCGGAATATGCCTCTTCTACAGCATACTGGATCAGTGGCTTGTCCACCACGGCGAGCATCTCTTTGGGACTGGCTTTGGTGGCAGGTAAAAATCGCGTCCCCAGCCCGGCGACGGGAAAGACCGCTTTGGTGACCTGTTGGTTGTTATGCATGAACATCTTCCAGATGGATGCCTTGGTGATCTTTTGCGGCGAGTTGTGGCGAGTGAATGCCGTGTTCAGTTAGGGGCCAATGAATGCTTAATTGAGCGTCATTCCACTGGATACATCGCTCGTGAGTAGGGGTGTAGTAGGCGGTAGTCTTATACAAAAAATCGGCAGTATCACTTAGCACTACAAACCCATGTGCAAACCCCTCTGGCAGCCAAACCTCTTTTTTGTTATCTTCTGTAAGTTCTACCCCCGCCCACTTTCCAAAGGTAGGCGAGCTTTTGCGGATGTCTACCGCCACGTCCCACACCGCCCCGCGCGTGCAGCGCACCAGCTTGCCTTGGGCATGCGGTGGCAACTGGTAATGCAGCCCACGCAGCACACCCTTGGTACTTCGGCTGTGGTTGTCTTGTACAAACTGTATGTCCAGTCCCGTAGCTTGGTTGAAAGCTTGTTGGTTAAAGCTTTCGTAAAAAAAGCCCCGCCCGTCGCCGAACACTTTGGGCTCGATCACCAGCAGGCCAGCGATGGCAGTGGGTGTGACTTTCACGGCGAGATGCCTTCGCGCAGAATGCGCATCATGTACTGGCCGTAGCCGTTTTTGAGCAGCGGCTGGGCCAGGTTTTCAAATTGAGCGGCATCGATAAAGCCGTTGCGCCAGGCGATCTCTTCGGGGCAGGCGATTTTAAGGCCCTGGCGGTGCTCCAGGGTGGCGATGAACTGGCTGGCCTCCAGCAGGCTCTCGTGGGTGCCGGTGTCTAGCCAGGCGTAACCGCGCTGCATGATTTTGACGTTGAGCTGGCCGCGCTGCAAATAGGCATCGTTGACGGCCGTAATCTCCAGTTCGCCGCGCCCGCTGGGCTTGACGGCTTTGGCGATATCGATCACCTGGTTGTCGTAGAAGTACAGGCCAGTCAGGGCGTAATTGCTTTTGGGCCGCTTGGGTTTTTCTTCGATGCTGTTGGCTTTGCCTTGGGCGTCGAAGGCGACCACGCCGTAGCGCTCTGGGTCTTGCACATGGTAGGCAAACACCGTGGCGCCTTGTGTTTGGGCGTCTGCGCTGGAGAGCAACTGGGCAAAATCATGACCGTGAAAGATATTGTCGCCTAGCACCAGTGCGCTGGGTGCGTTGCCGATGAAGGTGTCGCCAATGATGAAGGCTTGCGCCAAGCCGTCGGGGCTGGGTTGCACGGCGTACTGCAGGTTCAGTCCCCACTGCGAACCGTCGCCCAGCAATTGCTGAAAGCGGGGAGTGTCTTGCGGTGTGCTGATCACCAGGATGTCTTGCATACCGGTCAGCATCAGGGTGCTGAGCGGGTAGTAGATCATCGGCTTGTCATACACCGGCAACAGTTGCTTGCTCATGGCCAGAGTGGCGGGGTGCAGCCGCGTGCCGGAGCCGCCAGCCAGGATGATGCCTTTGCGTTGTGTCATGGAGTGTTGGATTGAATTTCCGCAAGCATGCGGTTGATGCCCACTGTCCAGTGGGGCAGATGAAGGTTAAAGTCTGATTTTAACTTGGTGCAGTCCAGTCGGGAGTTCAGTGGCCGCTGGGCGGCGGTTTTGTACGCAGAACTGGGGATGGGTTTGAGCTGCGCGTCGACGAGTTTGAGCGCCATGCCCTGCTGGCGCGCCTGGGCAAACAGGTGCTTTGCGTAGCCGAACCAAGAGGTTTCCCCGGCTGCACTGAGGTGGTAGAGCCCGCCCAATGCATCGCGGTGGGCCCAGCGGGTGAGTGCTTGGGCTGTCACGTCTGCCAGCAGGTCGGCTCCGGTGGGCGCGCCAATCTGGTCATTGATCACGCTCAATGTGTCACGTTCTTGCGCCAGGCGCAGCATGGTTTTGGCAAAGTTGCCCCCGCGTGCGGCGTAGACCCAACTGGTGCGAAAAATCAGATGGCGTCCGCCGCTGTGTGCAATGGCTTTTTCACCGGCCAGTTTGCTGGCCCCATACACACTCAGTGGGGCCGTGCCGTCCGTCTCTCGCCAAGCAGCGTTGCCGGTGCCGTCAAACACGTAGTCGGTGGAGTAATGCACCAGCTTGGCCCCAATCGTCGCAGCCGCCAGCGCCATCGCTCCAGGAGCCTCGGCGTTGACTATGTTGGCATTGGCTTGGTCAGTCTCGGCTTTGTCCACCGCCGTATAGGCCGCTGCGTTGACGATCACATCCGGCCTGACCGACAGTACTGTCTGCGCCACGCCAGTGGGGTTGAGCAGGTCACCGCAATGCTCGGTGCTGTGCCGGTCTAACGCAATCACTTCGCCCAGAGGGGCCAAGCTGCGTTGCAACTCCCAGCCGACTTGCCCGTTTTTTCCAAAAAGCAGGATCCTCATGCCGCGCGTTGCGTGTAGTTAGCCTGCACCCACTCGCGGTAAGCACCGCTTTGCACTTGGGCTACCCAGTCGGCGTTGTCCAAGTACCACTGCACGGTTTTACGGATGCCACTGTCGAAGGTCTCTACCGGTTTCCAGCCCAGTTCTTTGTAGATTTTGGTCGCGTCAATGGCGTAGCGCCGGTCGTGGCCGGGGCGGTCGGTGACGTAGCTGATTTGGCTGGTATAGCGGCTACCATCGGCCTTGGGGCGCAGCTCGTCGAGCAGGGCGCAGATGGTT
>JAYTMT010000094.1:0-2194 GCA_043728315.1 Polaromonas sp.
CCTTTGTGTAGCAAATAATGTAGTGCCTAATCAAATTAGATCGTTGTTTTTATTGAGTATTTATTTTTTATAGGTTGAAAATCGCGGAAGTCGGGACTATGGCACAAATATTCAGCATCCACCCCGACAACCCGCAGCCGCGCCTGCTCAAGCAAGCCGTGGCGCTCTTGGGGCGTGGCGGCATTTTGGCCGTACCCACCGATTCAAGCTACGCACTGGTTTGCCACCTGGACGACAAGCCCGCCGCTGACGCGCTGCGCCGCATCCGCGGCGTAGACGACAAACACCACCTGACGCTGCTGTGCCGCGATTTGAAGGAGCTATCGAGCTACGCCCGCGTGGACAACAGCCAGTTTCGCCTGATCAAAATGGCCACCCCTGGGCCCTACACCTTCATTTTGCAGGCCACCAAAGAAGTGCCGCGCCGCCTGAGCCACCCCAAGCGCCTGACCATTGGCCTGCGCGTGCCCGAGCACCATACCCTGCAAGAGCTGCTAAGCCTGCACGGCGCGCCGCTTTTGGCCACCACCTTGATAGCCCCCGGCGAGTCCGAGCCCATGAACGACCCACAGGCGATTCGCCAACGCTTTGAGCATGAAGTGGCAGGCGTGATCGACGCCGGCGCCTGCGCCAGCGCGCCCACCACGGTGGTGGATTTAACCGGCGACGGCATAGAAATTGTGCGCCAGGGGCGTGGCGCATTGTCTGCACTTGGTTTATAAGTTACGGACTATAGCTATATATTTTGTAGCGTACTATGGCCATATGACGCTGACATCGGCTTATTTTTTTGTAAAAACTCGGATTTAGAGCAACTTCTAGGCGATGGCCGCGCTGCGGCTGCGTAAGCAGCTTTGCCCTGCATGCGTTTTTACATCCGCTTGGCCTGCATCGGCCTGCATCGGGCACGACACTGCACTCGCGCAAGCAAGGCGCGGCAGCTTTGTGGTTATCACCCAGCAAAAGCCACAAAAAAACTTGCACACGCAGCCAGTAAAGCGCGCATAATACTGTTTATATAGTCAGTATTATGCAACCACCCTTCACCTCCGCTACCCCTATGCTGCGCAGCTTCGTTCTCGACTTCAATTCCTATTTTGCCTCTGTGGAGCAGCAGGTCAATCCCAAGCTACGTGGCCGGCCCGTGGGGATTTTGCCCATCATGGCCGAGACCACCAGCTGCATTGCCGCCAGCGTAGAGGCCAAGCGCTTTGGCGTGAAAACGGGCACTGGCGTGCGCGAGGCGCGGGTTTTGTGCCCAGAAATCGTGTTTGTGGAGGCGCGGCATGCGGTGTATGTGGAGTTTCACCACAAAGCCATTGCAGCGGTTGACCGCATCGTGCCGGTGCGCCAAGTCATGAGCATTGACGAGATGGAGTGCGAGCTCACGGGGCGCTGGCGCGTGCGCGAAACCGCCATAGCACTGGCGCATGCCACCAAAAAAGAGATTTTGAGCACCGTGGGCGACCAGTTGCAAACCAGCGTGGGTATAGCGCCCAACACGCTTTTGGCCAAGCTGGCCTCCAACATGCAAAAGCCCAATGGCCTGACCGTGCTGGAGCTGGCCAACATTCCCCAAGCCCTGCTTCACCTCAAGCTGCAAGACATCAATGGCATTGGAAAAAACATACTGCTGCGCCTAAACCACTGCGGTATCCATAGCATAGAAGCCTTGTATGCTGCGCCGCGTGACCTGCTGCACACTGCGTGGGGCGGGGTGGAGGGCGATGAAATGTACGACAAAATTCGCGGCCAATGGTATGCCCCGCGCGAAACCGTGGCGCGCAGCTTGGGCCACTCCCATGTGCTGCCGCCAGCCATGCGCAACCCCAGCGATGCGTTTGCCGTGCTCAACCGCCTGACGCAAAAAGCCGCCATGCGCCTGCGCAAACAAGGCTTTTACGCCACCGCCATGCGTGTGAGCCTGCGCTGCGACCACCGCTTTCGCACATCGGCCAACGGCCACCGCGACACGCGCTTTGGCGAAACGCAAGACACCGCCTTTTTTCTGCATGTGCTTGATGCGTTTTGGCGCGATGGCTTGGCGCTGTTGGCGCAGCCCAAAGCGGTGGGCATGGTGTTGCACGGCTTGGTACCCGTGGCCATGCACACGCCCTCGCTGTTTGATGCGCCAAATTTTGAAGCCTCAAGTTTTGACGCTACAAATTTTGACGCTACAAGTGCCACGCCAGCC
>JAYTMT010000095.1:0-4868 GCA_043728315.1 Polaromonas sp.
GCATAGCCCGAGTAGCGTTTTGGCTATCCCGACCGACCGATTTCGGGTACTCCCGCATGAGGGCGCGTCGGGATAGCCAAAACGCTGCTCGGGCGCAACTCAAAGGAGTGAAAACCAAACGCTCTACCCAACAGAGCGTGCTACAAAAGCTAAACGGCAGCAACAGGAGCAGCAGACAAAGCGAGTAATGGCAAAGCATGCGCAATCCGCGCCTGCACTTTTTCTAGCAGGCCATGGCTGGCCGCCTCATAAGCCTTATTCAAGGCTTGCTCAAAAGCATAGGCATCCGCCCCGCCGTGGCTTTTAAACACCAAGCCACGCAGACCCAGCAATGCCGCGCCGTTGTAGCGCCTATGGTCCATGCGCGATTTAAACGCTTTTAAGATCGGATAAGCGACGATAGCTGCCATTTTGGTGAAAATGCTGCGTGAAAACTCAGCCTTGAGAAAATCGCCAATCATGTGCGCCAAACCTTCAGTGGTTTTGAGCGCCACATTGCCCACAAAGCCGTCGCAGACCACTATGTTTGTCACACCCGAGAAAATATCATTACCTTCGACATTGCCATAAAAATTCAAATCGCCGCTGTTAGCTGCAGATCGCAGCAGTTCACCAGTTTTTTTGATGATTTCATTGCCTTTGATGACTTCTTCGCCAATATTGAGCAAGCCGACCGACGGGTTTTCGTCATTGGTGAGCACCGACACCAAGGCAGAGCCCATCACCGCAAACTGGAACAAATGCTCTGCTGTGCAATCCACATTGGCACCCAAATCGAGCACCGTGGTAGCGCCCCCCTTGGCATTGGGCAGCTGGGTGGCAATGGCGGGGCGGTCAATGCCGTCTAGGGTTTTGAGCAAATAGCGGGCAATGGCCATGAGCGCGCCGGTGTTGCCAGCTGACACGGCTGCATGCGCAGCACCCGTTTTTACCTGCGCAATGGCCACGCGCATGGAAGAATCTTTTTTCTTGCGCAGCGCTACCTCTAGCGCGTCGTCCATGGTGACCACTTCAGATGCAGCCACGATACGCCCGCGCGGGTGAATAAATGCAGCCAAAGATTCGGGCAAGCCCACCAGCAGCAACTGCGCCTGTGGGTGCGCCTCTAAAAAAGCGCGACACGCTGGCAGGGTAACAGACACGCCATGGTCGCCGCCCATGCAGTCCACCGCCACGGTAATCGGCATGCCAGCACTGGGCTTGCCGAGCACACGGTCAGTCGACAAACTGGCAGATACTTCTGGCAGATCGCTGGCGGAGACAGTGGCGGTCATGGGCGTGGTGGCTGAGCTTGAGGCGCGGGGCGCGTAAGTCAATCGGTGGAATCAACTGGCATATTCAACTGGCGTTAAAAAGGCCCGGTGCTACCAGTGCAGTAGCAGCGAGCCTTTTGGCCAGAAGCTTGAGGGAGATTACTCTGCCACAGCCTTGGATTTGATCACTTGGCGACCACGGTAAAAACCGTTAGGGCTGATGTGGTGGCGCAGATGCGTTTCGCCCGTGGTTGGCTCTACCGCAATGCCTGGGGTGTCCAAGGCGTAGTGGGCGCGGTGCATGCCGCGCTTGGAGGGCGATTTTTTGTTTTGCTGAACTGCCATGGTGGGCTCCTAAGAATGGTTCTGATAAAGCCAAAAGCTTGTCAGAGTAGGTTAATTGGTGTGCGTGCAGTGTGTTGGATACCACTGCGCCTAGCCCATGATTATAACCCGAAGACTACTCTCTTTGCTAGCATTTTTAGGGCTTTAGCCCTTTTTCAGGCTACCGAGCACCGCAAACGCATTCGGCTTGCTACTAAGCGCCGCCCGAAAATCCGCATCACTTGACTGCAAAGGCACTTCTTCGGGGCAGGTGTCGTGCATGGGGATGAAAGGCATGGCCAAAATCAGCTCTTCTTCAATCAGATTGTGCAAGTCGAATTCTTTGCTGGCGGCCAAAAAGTCTTCTTCAAATTCGTCGCCAGCCGCTTCGTCCAGTGCCTCGGCGGTAGACTCGTCTTTTACAAACACAAAGCGGTGGGTGAGCGCCATGGGCAGCTCCAGCTCGCCCATGCAGCGCTGGCAGGTGCTAAATAAGGTGGTCTCAAGGTGCAAATCCACGCAGCGCTCGTCTGGCGAGCCAGTGACCGGGCGTGAGAAGCCTTTTGCTGACCACTTCACAGGATTGAGGGGCGACTGAGTCCGTATCTCAAGCATGAGGCGCGCATAATTTTGCAGCGGCTCAAGGCCACTGAGCGATTGTTCTGCTTTCGCAAACTCGACCACATGCAGTTTTTTGGGGTTCCATTGGGTGTCCATGCCCCAAGTGTAGGGTATACGCCGGGCAAAACGGCCAGCAAGCTGTTTTCTGAACATGCGCGCACATGCCAGTGCATGCTAGTCAGGGCGGCTTAGATTTCAGCGAGAATGTCGGCCATGACTTTTGAAACACCGCCCAGCCCCATGCCCGCACCCGTTCGACCATTGATTTTGGGCTCCACTTCCAAATACCGCCGCGAACTGCTAGCGCGCCTGCGTGTGCCATTTGCTGTGGTGGCACCACAGGTAGATGAAACCGCGCTGCTCCATGAAGCCCCCCGTGCGCTGGCCCAGCGCTTGGCTCTGGAAAAAGCCCGCGCGGTGGCCGCGCTGCACCCCCAAGCCGTGGTGATTGGTTCTGACCAAGTGGCTGACTTGAACGGCTACGCTCTAGGCAAACCACTCACCCATGCGCGCGCCACCGAGCAGCTGCGCCGCATGCGCGGCCAAACCGTGGTGTTTCAAACGGCCGTGGCCGTGGTTTGCATAGAAACAGGCTTTGAAATGCAAGATCTAGCGGCGGTGAAAGTGCGTTTTCGCGAACTAAGCGACGCGGAAATTCAAACCTATTTGCTGGCTGAATTGCCCTACGACTGCGCAGGCAGCGCCAAAAGCGAAGGCTTGGGCATAGCCCTGCTTGAGCACATTGAAAACGACGACCCCACTGCGCTGGTGGGCCTGCCACTGATCCGCACGGCGCGGATGGTTCGGGCGGCTGGGGTTGTTATTCTTTGATGGGTTGGTGTTTTACACGTTTATTCGGGGGATTTTTGAACGCAGAGGACGCGAAGGTTTCGCAGAGGGCGCAGAGGGAAAACCAAACAATTAAAAATAAATATATTTCAAAAAAAATTGGTCAATGTCAGCGTAATATGGTCTTTTATTGCTATCAAATTTAAAGCAATTGAGCATTAAATATCTTCCTCTAAACCACCCAGTTAACGCAAATTTTTACGTCTCCATATTCTGTTTTTTTGGTATTATTTTTTGTATTTTTTCTGCGTCCTCTGCGAAACCTTCGCGCTCTCTGCGTTCAAAAAATCCCCTCTTAAAAAATCCAAAAATAACCCGCCATGCCCGCCAAACTCTACCTCTGCCCAGCCCCCCTAGATTTCGGCTGCGAGCCTCTCTCGCCAATTACCGAAGTGCTGCCTCTGGGCACGCTGCAAACCATGGCGGGCATCACGCATTGGGTATGCGAAAACGCCAAAACCACACGCGCCGTGCTCAAACGGGTGGGTGAGGTAGTGCCGCTCGCGGCCAGCATCCAAGAGCAAATAATCACCGAACTGCCCCGCGAGGTGCACAAAAAAGGCGACCACCTTGCGGATCAAGCCAAAGCCAGCAAGCCCATGCAAGGCCATGCCTTCAAAGGCAATTTGCCACCCAACGCTGCAGCCGCAGGCGGCTACGATGCCAAACAATTGCTCGCAGCCGCCGCGCAAGGCCACGACATAGGGCTGATCAGCGAGGCTGGCATGCCCGCCATAGCCGACCCGGGCAGCTCAGTGGTGCGGGCGGCGCATGCGCTGGGCATTGAAGTGGTGCCGCTGGTCGGACCCTGCTCTTTGCTGCTGGCTTTGGCCGCCAGTGGCCTCAATGGCCAAAACTTTGCCTTTGTCGGCTACCTGCCCCAAGAGGCCACCGAGCGCAGCCAGCGCATCAGCGCCCTAGAAAAACTCGCCCTGCACAGCGGGCAAACCCAGCTTTTCATAGAAACCCCCTACCGCAACGCCGCCGTGCGCGATGCCCTGCTCAAAACCCTAGCGCCCAACACCCGCCTGAGCGCCAGCGTGGGCCTCACACTGGCAAGCGCCCGCAGTGCCAGCCTGCTGGTGAGCGATTGGCGCAAAGCCAAGCCCGCGTTGGATTGGGCGCTACCCTGCGTATTTGGGATTGGACGTTGATTGGGGGCGCAGTAACGACAAAGCAACGTAAAAATGCAAAGCAGCAGAAAAATGGGAACGGTATAGAAAACGCAAAAAGGCGTAAAATCTGTATTGCAGATATTCTGCATTACCGCATTTCAACTCCAAACCATAGCAAGGATTGCCCATGACCACCCTCCTCGTCGGTGCCCGAGGCACAGTCACCCTGCCAGCAGCCATGCGCGCCCTGCTGGGCATCAAACCCGGTGGCGTGGTCATAGCCGAACAACGCGGCGGCGAAATCGTGCTCAAACCTGCCCGTGTGGTGGAAGAAGCGTATTGGGACGATGAAAAGATTGCGCGAATTTTGAAGGCGGTGGAGCCCGATGAAGAATTGACTGCGAAACTAGAAAAGAAGTTCGGCATGAAGTTTGCACCGCTTTGAGCCCAAAGAAAGACCAATTTTTAGGCTTGCAATGCGCATATTTCTTGACGCCAACCAACTTTTCTCTGGCGCTTATTCGCCAATTAACCGCATCACCCAACTCGTAGAGTTGACACGCAACCAACATGAATTGGTGCGCAGTGATTACGCAGTTAACGAGGCCAGACGCAATTTGGCGCGCAAAACACCAGCATCAACTTTGCAACGTTTAGACAAACTACTGCGGTTCGTCACTGTATTTCCAAGCGTAGACATTCCCAT
>JAYTMT010000096.1:0-16241 GCA_043728315.1 Polaromonas sp.
TGACCTTGATCAGCACCACCGATCCCCGCCGCTTGGTCGAGATGCGCACCGTCGCACCCGCTTCGCTGGGCTCGACGCCATGGCGCACGGCGTTCTCGACCAGCGGCTGCAGCAGCAATGGCGGCAGCTTGGCCTGGCCGGCACCCGGATCGAGCGCCCATTGCACCTGCAGCCGATCACCAAAACGCACCTGCTCGATCGCCAGGTAGCGCCGGGCCAGCGTGATCTCGTCTTCCAAGGTCACCGATTCGCCCTGGTCGATCAGCGCATGCCGGAACAGGTCGCTCAGGTCTTCCAGCAGGGTTTCGGCCTTCTCCGGCTCGGCGCGCACCAGGGCAATCGCGCTGTTGAGCGTATTGAACAGGAAATGGGGCCGGATGCGCGACTGCAGTTCGCTCAGGCGCGCGGCGGTGGCCGCCGGCGTGCGCCCCCTGGCGCGCAACACCAGTGCTGCCACCAGCGCAGCCGCCAACGCCGCACCGGCACTCGCGCTGGCCACCCAGGGCACCTGCTCGACCAGCCCGCTGGCCGCCAGCATGCCGCACCCATAGGCGCCGGCCAGTGCGCCCAGCGCCATGCCGGCGCCGTACTGCATCGGCTCGGGCAGGCGCCCCAACCAGCGTTTCAGGGTGCAGGCCACGATCAGCCAGGCCAGCGTGGCCGGCAGGGTGGCGGCGGTCAACACCGCCAGGCGCAACAACCAGTCAAGTGGCGACGCGGCACCGAACATCGCCCCCACCGCAGCCACCAGTTCGACAAACAGCACCGCACGCAGCACCACGCCGAGCTGGCAGGCATCGAATACCAGCACCCGCTCCGAACCCGCAGGCGCGGCCCGTGCATCGGGTTCCAGGAAGGTCGATAAAATTTCTGTATCTTTCATCACGGTATCGGGTTTGGCCTGATTATTGGTGATCCCGCATTTCCAGCGTCCGGTGACCCGGCGCCAACCTGCCCTGCCCCCATGTCCCAGAACCAACTCGACAAGAAATCCGAAGCCTGGTCGGCGCTGTTTTCCGAACCCATGAGCGACCTGGTGAAACGCTACACCTCCAGCCTGTCCTTTGACAAGCGCCTGTGGCAGGTGGACATCCGAGGCTCGCTGGCCCACGCCGAGATGTTGTGCCACCAGGGCATCATCAGCGCCGACGACCATGCCGCGATCCGGCGCGGCATGGCCACCATTGCCGACGAGGTGGCGTCCGGCGCCTTCGAATGGCAACTCGACCTGGAGGACGTGCACCTCAATATAGAGGCACGCCTGACCCAGCTGGTGGGCGACGCCGGCAAGCGCCTGCACACCGGCCGCTCGCGCAACGACCAGGTGGCCACCGATGTGCGCCTGTGGCTGCGCGGTGAGATCGACCTGGTCATCGCCTTGCTGGTAGATTTGCAAAAATCTTTGCTCGAAGTAGCCACACGCAACACGGATGTCATCATGCCCGGCTTTACCCACCTGCAAGTGGCACAGCCTGTGAGCTTTGGCCACCACATGCTCGCTTATGTGGAAATGTTTGCCCGCGATGCCCAGCGCATGGGCGAGGTGCGCGGCCGTGTGAATTATTTGCCTCTGGGCAGCGCCGCACTGGCTGGCACCAGCTACCCGCTCGACCGCGAACGCGTAGCCAAAAGTCTGGACATGGTCGATGCCCAAGGCCATGCGCAAATTTGCCAAAACTCGCTCGATGCAGTGAGTGACCGCGACTTTGCCATTGAATTTACCGCCGCCGCATCGCTGGCCATGGTGCATATCAGCCGCCTGTCGGAGGAGTTGATTATTTGGATGAGCCAAAATTTTGGCTTCATACGCATTGCCGACCGTTTCACCACCGGCAGCTCGATCATGCCGCAAAAAAAGAACCCCGACGTGCCAGAACTTGCGCGCGGCAAGACGGGCCGCGTGGTGGGGCATTTAATGGGGCTGATCACTCTCATGAAAGGCCAGCCACTGGCCTACAACAAAGACAACCAAGAAGACAAAGAGCCGCTGTTTGACACCGTGGACACGCTCAAAGACACACTACGGATTTTCAGTGAAATGCTTGGCGGCCAGCCAAATGCGGCTACTGGCGCAAAAGAAGGCGGCATCACTGTGAATGCACAAGCCATGGAGCAAGCCGCACTCAAAGGCTATGCCACGGCTACTGATTTGGCCGATTATTTGGTGAAAAAAGGCCTGCCCTTTCGCGATGCCCACGAAACCGTGGCGCACGCGGTGAAAGCCGCACAATCGCACCAAGTGGATTTGTCTGAACTGCCGCTGGCGGTGCTGCAAGGCTTTCATGCCAGCATTGAGAAAGACGTGTACGACTGCCTGAGCCTGCGCGGCTCGCTGCATGCGCGCAACACTCTGGGTGGTACAGCCCCCGCACAGGTGCGGCTGCAAATTGCGCGGCACAGCGCTAGGCTTGGTGCGCAGCTGGCTTAAGCCAGCGCGCTTAGGTTTACTTGTATTTGTCTTTGTCCTTGCCACGCGGAATCACCGTGGTGGTGATGGTGGCGCGCACAGGTTCGCCGGTCATCACCTTGGGTGGCGAGGTGTCTTTTTTGGTTTTCTTGACTTCTTTGTTGGATTTTTGTTGACCTTTGGCCATGGCGTTCTCCTGCGTTTAAAAATACCGATTATCCATGGCATTGGCACGCATTTCAACTGAATTTTCAACTGGGCATGTGCAAACGCAATCGGCTTTGCAGATTCATCCTGACGAGGTGGAAATCAGTGCCATCCGCGCACAAGGAGCGGGCGGGCAAAATGTCAACAAAGTATCCAGCGCGGTGCATCTGCGCTTTGACATTGCGGCATCGTCGCTGCCGCCAGACGTGAAGGAGCGGCTGCTGGCGCTGCGCGACTCGCGCATCACTCTGGACGGCGTGCTGGTGCTCAAGGCGCAAAGCCACCGCACACAGGAGGCTAACCGTGCCGATGCTTTTGAAAGGCTTCAAACCTTGGTGCAAAGCGTAGCCCAAACACCCAAAACGCGGCGTGCCACCAAACCGACCTATGGCTCTAAGCAGCGCAGATTGCAGGGCAAAAGCGCGCGCGCTGACATCAAAGCTTCCCGCTCTAAAGTGCAAGAATGAGGCTGTTTTAGCCCTGCACCTTCAGTGTAGAAATTATTTCAGCCGCCGCTTAGGCAGTTTCACGCTCACTGGCTAATCTGCAAGCTACCATTGCTGCATACCCAAAGGAGACTATTTTGCCGATCATCACCAATATTGAAGACCTGCGCGTTTTGGCCAAAAAGCGCGTGCCGCGCATGTTTTATGACTATGCTGACTCAGGCAGCTGGACCGAGAGCACCTACCGCGCCAACGAGGCTGACTTTCAAACCATCAAGCTGCGCCAGCGCGTGGCCGTCAACATGGAAGGCCGCAGCACCAAAACTACCATGCTGGGCCAAGAAGTGGCCATGCCCGTAGCCATAGCCCCCACCGGCATGACAGGTATGCAGCATGCCGATGGCGAAATTTTGGGCGCACGCGCTGCCAAGGCTTTTGGTATTCCATTCACGCTGTCGACCATGAGCATTTGCTCACTTGAAGACGTGGCCGCTGCCACCGACCGCCACCCATTCATGTTCCAGCTGTATGTGCTGCGCGACCGCGATTTCATTGAGCGCCTGATTGAGCGGGCCAGAGCGGCCAACTGCTCAGCGCTGCAAATCACGCTTGATTTACAAATTCTGGGACAACGCCACAAAGACATTAAAAACGGCCTGAGTGCCCCACCCAAGCTCACCATTCCTAACCTCATCAACATGGCCACCAAGCCACGCTGGTGCATGGGCATGCTGGGCACGCCGCGCCGTGGTTTTGGCAATATTGTGGGCCACGTAAAAGGCGTGGACAACATGGCCTCGCTGTCTGACTGGACAGCCCAGCAGTTTGACCCGCGCCTCAATTGGGGCGATGTGGAATGGATCAAAAAGCGCTGGGGGGGAAAGATTGTGCTCAAAGGCATTCAAGACGCCGAAGACGCGCGCTTAGCGGTTAACAGCGGGGCCGATGCGCTGATTGTGTCCAACCACGGCGGTCGCCAGCTTGACGGTGCGCCATCGTCGATTACGGCACTGCCCGCCATTGTGGATGCGGTGGGCAAAGACATAGAGGTATGGATGGACGGCGGCATACGCAGTGGACAAGACATATTGAAAGCCCGTGCCTTGGGCGCGCGCGGCACCATGGTGGGCCGTGCTTGGCTTTATGCGCTGGGTGCCATGGGCCAAGAGGGTGTGACCAAGATGCTGCAAATCATGCACAAAGAGCTGGACTTGACCATGGCTTTTTGCGGCAAGACCGACATCAACACGGTGGACAAAAGTATTTTGTTACCCGGCACGTATTGAGTCTACGGGCTTGGAGCTGGCAGCACCGATTGGCGCTTCAATTTCGTGTACGAGCAATTTGGATGTTTCTTTGCAGGCGCGCTGCGCAAGGCTTTGTGCCAAGTCCATGGCCAGCAGCGGGTCTCCGTGCCTGTTGTGGGGAATGTAAACCACGCCAATGCCAAGCTCAGGGGTGTAGGTGACTGAATCCCCTGTGAATTCCCCCACCCGCATCGGTATCTGCACGCGCACCAGCAGCCGAGTGGCTATTTTTTCAATTTTTGACAGCTCTTGTACACCTGAAATTGCTGTGACGAAGCAACGCGCTTGCATCAAGCCAATGACACTGCCAAAGCCCAATGCCCGCCTGACATTGGCAGTCAGGCGGGCGCGGATTTCGTGCTCAATGTGCAAGCCTGCTTGGTCGCTGAGTGCGTATAAGTTATTCATCCATACGGCCACTACGGCTGTGTCTCTGCCCATACGGATACTGCGCCACATGGCATCGTCAATTTTGCCCAGCAAGGCCGAGCCTGTAGGCAAGCCGGTAATTTCGTCGCTGGGTCTCTCACCCAAAGCGAGTTTTCTGATGCGCTGCTGGCTTTTGTTGCGCAAAAAGGTCACCCCAGCCACGATGACAAAATACAAGACAGTGGCTATTGCCGTGGACAGCCACATGGGCCAAGCATGCTCAATGCCCATCGCCTTGGAATACAGCCCCGCCACCATGAGCGCAAAGCAAAACGCTGCAGCCACGATCCAACGCGCCAATAAGTCTCCTAAAAGTACGGCACGAATACCCACCGAACCCACAATCAAAACAACGCATGCGTTGACCACGGCGCCTGCAAGGATTAGCATTTTGTCCGGCACCGTTTGTGCAAAAAAGTAGCAGGCAAGAATTACCAGCGTGGCCACCAAAGACCCGTATATGCCTCCTGTTAACAGCACTTTGACCAAACGGTCTTCGCGGCTCATGCCTAGCCAAACACCAAGGTATTTCAATGACAGGGCGCTGCTCAGCGGGCTCAAGCTGATTTTCAATAGCAGCAGAAAAGGCGCATCGTTGATACCCCACAGCTGCTCTGGCAAACCTGTCAAAAGCATTACCACTAGCGTATTTAGCAGCACAAAGACCAAGCCGCGCCACGCCGCAATGGCACGCGCGCGCAATGCATCAGCCAATGCACCCATGACCAAAAGCAGCAGCGCTCCAAACAAGGCCGACCAAATAACAATTTCAGTGGTATTCACACTGCTATTATCGCCCGTGCAGACAAAGCCAAGGATAGTTTGCTAATTTCAATCGCTTTTTAAAAATGCCCCATTTCGGCACAATACGCCGCATCGCCCACCTCGACATGGATGCTTTTTATGCATCCGTGGAGCTGCTGCGCTACCCGCAACTCAAGGGCTTGCCAGTGGTGATTGGCGGTGGCCGCAGCCGGCTTGACAATGCCTTGCGCGACCAATACGCCAATACGCTGATAGCACAAATACCTGTGGCAGCTTTCCCCACCATTGCCAGCTACACCGGGCGCGGCGTGATCACCACGGCCACTTATGCGGCGCGCCAGTTTGGTGTGGGCTCGGCCATGGGGATGATGAAGGCGGCCAAGCTGTGCCCGCAGGCCATATTGCTGCCTGTGGATTTTGAGCAATACCGCAAGTACTCGCAGCAGTTCAAAAGCATCATTGCAGACATCGCTCCGCTCATGGAGAATCGGGGCGTGGACGAGGTGTACATTGACTTTACCGATGTGCCCGGCGGGCAGCGCGAAGGCGGACGCACGCTGGCGCGGCTGATCCAAAAAGCGATTTTTGATGCCACGGGCTTGACCTGCTCGGTGGGTGTAGCACCCAACAAGCTGATTGCCAAAATGGCCAGTGAGTTCAACAAACCCAATGGCATCTCTGTTGTATACGAGGAAGACATCCAACCGCGCATTTGGCCGCTCAAGGTGCGCAAAATCAATGGCATTGGCCCCAAAGCCGAAGAAAAACTGGCCGCTTTTGGCATCCACAGCATTGGCGAGCTGGCGGCCAAAGACAAAGCGTGGCTGATGGCAAATTTTGGCAAAAGCTATGGTGCTTGGCTGCACGATGCCGCCTGGGGGATTGATGACCGCCCCATATCCACCAGCAGCGAACCAGTGAGCATGAGCCGCGAAACCACCTTTGACACCGATTTGCATGCTGTGCATGACAAAGCCGCGCTGTCCGCCATCTTCACCCAACTGTGTGACAGCGTGGCCGCCGATTTGCAGCGCAAAGGATATGTGGGCAAAACCATTGGCGTGAAGCTGCGCTACGGCGACTTCAAAATCGTCACCCGTGACATCACGCTGGAAGCGCCCACGGCGGATGCCAAACTGATTCGGCACACTGCGGGCCTGTGTTTGAAGCGCGTGGACTTGAAACGCCGCTTTCGGCTGCTAGGGGTACGGGTGGGCAAGTTGTTTTCTAATGAATTTATAGAAA
Source organism: Polaromonas sp. (assembly GCA_043728315.1). Lineage (GTDB taxonomy): Bacteria > Pseudomonadota > Gammaproteobacteria > Burkholderiales > Burkholderiaceae_C > JAAFIP01. The sequence continues at coordinate 6,807 of JAYTMT010000096.1, forward strand.
ATAATGCCAATGTCAGCGTCATACCGTCATATGTTGCTTCAAATAATATAGCGTTAAGTGGCGAGCTATTTTAAATTCTGTTGCTCGCTTGCACAAACCAGCGATCACATTTGTCTTATGGTCTGCGCGCAGGCATGTAGGCCGTGGCCTCTACCTCGATCAGCACCGCGTCATTGGGCAGCATGCGGCTCACCTCCACCACCGTGCTCACCACCGGCTCTGGGCAAAACAAAGCGCGCACGCGGTTGTACGCAGGGTAATGCCGCAAATCTCTGAAATACTGCACCAGCTTGAAAACATCGCGCATCTGCCCACCCTCGGCCTCCACAATGCTTTGGATGCTGCGCAGCACAAACCAGCTTTGCGCCACTGCCGGTGCTTCAAACACATCCACACTCATTTGCCCTGTGGCATAGCCCAAGCTTTGCAGGGTTGGCAGCGCGCGCTCGGGCAGGTCTTCATAGCTGCTCACCACGCGGCGCGATGCGGGGTCCACCGCAATCACGCCGCTCAAATACAGCATCTCGCCCACGCGCTTGGCGGCCAAGTAATTGGCCAATGGTTTGCCTACTGCTGTGCTGCTCATAGTGGTATCCCTTTCAAATGCTGGTTAACTCTGACCATAAAGGCCTCGCAGTCTGCGCGGCTGACGTTGTTCATATTGTGCAATTGCAACCACGTGGTTTTGCAGTTTTTGGCCATGATTGCGCGCAGGCCTCGGGTGAACAGCTTGCGCGCGGGGTCACCCATCACTTTAAGCCACCACCACGGCGAGCCGCCATGGGTGATCACCGTCATGCGCCTGATGTGGCGCAGGCCGGGCACAGCGGTAGCACCCTTGGTGGGCGGTGGCAAAAACGCCACGCCCGGCAGCCACACCCTCTCCAGCCAGCCTTTGAGCATGGCAGGAGGCCCATAAAACCAAATCGGGAACACAAACACGATATGCTCGCACCACCTGAGTGCATCCACATGCGCCTGCACGCGCTGCTCGATCAAACCAGGATTGGTTAAATACGCAGCGCGCTCCTCGCGCGAAAGCACAGGCTCAAAGCCTTCTTCGTACAAATCAAAGCTGCGCAGCGCATGGCCATTGCTTAGCAGGCTTAGCTGCGCACTCGCATTCAGCACCGCACAGAAGCTGCTTGGATCTGGGTGGCAATAAACCAGCAAGGTTTTCACGCGCAATGCCTCGCGTGCATGCCACCAAACCGCAGGTTCATGCCATGCTGCCTCATACGCACGTCATTTTCCACCCAGTTTTTGCTTCACGTCCATGCCCACTTTTTTATTCACAAACTGCGTGGTCACCACCTTGCTCAAGTCCACATCGCCCGCTTTATACAGCCCAGCTTTGACCATTTTGTCGTAAAAATCTTTCACCCGCGCCGTGTTCATCGCGCCAATGCCGCCCTGCAAGGCCTCGCCACTGTCCACAATGCCTAAGCTTTTCATGAGTGCAATGCTGCCCGCTATGCCCGCGTCGGTAGCCTCGGGGTTGGCTTTTTTGATCAAATCGTTGGCCGCTTTGTTGTCGCCGTACAAATAGTTGTTCCAGCCAATCATGGTGGCATCGACAAATTTTTGCACCATTTCGGGTTTGTTTTTCACCAAATCGGCGCGCGTTTCAATGGTCGTGCTGTAGGTGCTAAAGCCGTTATCGGCCAGCAAATGCACCACGGGGTCAAAACCGGCCTGCGCCTTGATGCTGATGGGCTCGCTGATGCTATAGCCCTGCTGCACCGACTTTTTATCGGCCAAAAACGGGCCTACGTTGAACACATAGGGTTTCAAGTTTTCGTCTTTGAAGCCATGCTCGGCCTTCATCCATTGCCAAAAACTGAACTGCCCGTCTTTGCTGATGAAAGCGGGTGCCGCCTTGGCCAAATCGGCGAATTTGTCAAAGCCTTGGCCAGGATGCGCAAATATCGCCTGCGGGTCTTTCTGAAAAATCGCCGCAACCACGGTGGTGGGTACGCCGTTTTTCACATTGTCAAAGCTCAGCAGCAGGTTACCCGCCATCAAAAAGTCAATCTTGCCCACGGCCAGCAGCGGGCGGTTGTTGGCTTGCGGGCCGCCTTGTTGGATTTCCACATCCAATCCATACTTTTTATAGGTGCCGTCAGCCACCGCTTGGTAAAACCCGCCATGCCCCGCCTGGGCCTTCCAGTTGGTGCCAAAAACGATCTTTTCTTGGGCAAAACTGACCGATGTCAGCGCCATAAGGACACATGATGCTGCGGTTTTAATAGCCAATAGGGGTTTCATACGAGGCTCCATAGGTTAAGGTGAGTTGTCGTGGGGCACGATGACTTGATCTTTGCATAAATCATGCCTATTGCATTGAGGGTTTGCCTGTAGCGCAGCGGTTTGCCATGTGGGTATTGGTGCATCATGATTGACGCACAAATTACTTTTCAAGTCATTTATTTTTAAAATTGATGTATAAAACCGTATAATTTGACGAATGCAGGCTATTTTCACGTCAAAAATTCAAAGAATAGATATTTTGCGTCAAATTATCATCCAATTTGACGTAACAGGTATACGCATGGCCGAGCTACAGGCGCAGCTGGTTGCGCGCGGCATACACATGTCCCGCAGCACCATTCTGCGCAGCCTCACGCAGCTTATTGAGGCGAAGCTGGTGCAGGCACTGGGTAACAGCCGTGCGCTAACCTATCGCCCCATTGCCACGCAAACCAGCGTGCCCACCGCGCTAAGCCCAGCACTGGCTGAAACCAGCACACAAACCGCCAGCATGCAAGTGCCCCTATCGGCCACGGGTCTAGAGGTGCGCAATCTGGTGCGCCGCCCACTGCCTGAGCGTGCCGCTGCGTACTACCAGCGCAGCTACATAGACCAATACATACCCAATGAAACGGCCTATCTGAACCTAGAGCAGCGCAGCCGCCTATGGGAGCTTGGCCGCACTGCATGGAGCACACAACCTGCAGGCACGTATGCACGCCAGATATTCGACCGCCTGCTGGTCGACCTGTCGTGGGCATCCTCGCGGCTTGAGGGCAACACCTACACCCAGCTGGATACCCAAAACCTTGTGGCATACGGCCAAGCAGCACAGGGCAAAGACGCATTTGAAACCCAGATGGTGCTCAACCACAAAGCCGCCATAGAGATGCTGATAGACAACGCCAGCGAGATCGGTTTTGACCGCTTCACCATCCTCAACCTGCACGCCATTCTGTCTGACAACCTGATGGCCGACCGGATGAGCAGCGGCAGGCTACGCACGCGCGAAGTGCGCATCAGCGGCACCAGCTATATTCCGCTGGCCATGCCCCAGCAACTGTCCGACAATTTTGATGCCGTGCTGGCTAAAGCCGCGCAAATCACCGACCCATTCGAACAAGCCTTCTTTGCCATGGTGCACCTGCCGTATCTGCAAGCATTTGAAGACGTGAACAAGCGTGTGTCGCGTCTGGCGGCCAATATCCCGCTTCTGCAACACAACCTGTGTCCTCTGTCGTTTGTGGATGTGCCCACACAGGCTTATGTTGAAGGCCTGCTGGGCGTATACGAATTGCAGCGCCCCGAGCTGCTGCGCGATGTATTTGTGTGGGCCTATGAGCGCAGCTGCCAGCGCTACCTAGCCATTCGCCAAACCTTGGGCGAGCCCGACGCTTTTCGCCTGCAATACCGCAACGCCATCCAGCAAACCGTGCAGCACATCGTGCGCAGCAATTTAAGCGGCACGCCCTCCGACATCACGACATTTGCATCCACGCTGGTGGATGCGAAAGCCATGCAGTCACTGGTTGAGGCAGTGACTGCAGACTTGGCGCAATTGTTTGAAGGCAATGTGGCGCGGTATCGGTTGCGGTTATTGGAATTACAAAACTGGCGGGATCGCAGACCCTAAACGTATGGCATGGGCTGAGGTCTCAAGCCTTCGCATACCCCGCCAGCCAGCCCCGGGTTTTGCCGGGATTCATCAGGCCGTGGGGATCGGCTATTTTTTTGAAATCAATCTGGGCGTGGTCGATTTCTTTCATGCCGCCGTCTTCTATGGTGTAAACGTGGTTGTCAAACACCATGCAGCCGTCGGCTTCAAATTCGGCCATGATTTCATACAAGCGCTCTTTGTCTAGGTAAGCTACCAGCGGCAGGCCAAAGGCCACGCAGCCGCCGTATTGGCGGCCAAACTCGTGGTGCTGCAGCACTTCGTCGCCCCAGCGCTGCATTTGCCGCTCTACTAGGCCTATGTCAATGCCTACACCCGCCGTCCAAGGAGCCACGGTTTGCAAATTGGTCCAGCTTTTGTCCAACTTGAGCGCCATCAGGGTGGTGTGGTTGGAGGCGCATTCAAAGGCGGGGTAGAGCTGCTGGGCTTTGAGCTGCGCCTCAGTGAGTACCATGGATTCTGCGCCGCCGTGTTTAGCCAGCATGGCACGCCAAGCGTCTATGGTGTGCGGGTTGACCATGGAGAACACGGCGTCTTTGTTTGGTGGGAATTTGTCGCCAAACTCGGCCTCGTAATAAGGCGCTATGCGCCGCTCCACTGCGGTGATGAGGAATGCATCCACCGCGGCGCCAATGGCCTCAGTAGCCTCGCAGCCAAAGCGCAGCGCATCGCTGTAGCTATCAAATAAAGCGATGTGGTGTACCCAATCCACAGCTGGCTTGAGGCTCAAAGTGAGCGCGGTGATGATGCCATTGGTGCCGTAAGCGTGGTGGACTTTTTGGATGTCGGCATTTTGCAGTTCGATGACGCGCGGTGTTTCTTCTAGCGTGACCACGCGCACCATGCGCACATTGCCAGCGTCTTTCAAAATACCGTTGCGCACACTGCCTGCGCCCGCGTAGCCGCCGGATATGAAGCCGCCAATGGTGGCGATGTCGCGCGTGCTGGGGTACATGAGGATTTCTTGTCCGCCAGCTACTATTTGGTCAGCACGCACGGCTTTTTCTAAGTCAGCTATCAAAATACCCGCCTCGCAGGTGACTTGGCCTGCTGCAATGCTGATCACTCGGTGAAGCCCCGTGATGTCCAAAATTACCCCGCCTTCCAGTGGCACGCATTGGCCATAGTTGCCAGTGCCGCCCCCGCGCACGGTGATGTGGATGCGGTGTTTGGCGCAGGCTGCGGCCACTTGAATCACTTGCGCTTCGCTGTGCGGCTTAACCACCACATCGCCCACTTTGCCATCAAGCTGGGCACTGAGCACGGGGCTGTACCAATAGTAATCGCGGGATTTGGCGGCCACGTAAGCGGCATCGGTGTGGTATTGAATGCCTGCAATGTCTTGCAAGAAAAGTGCGAGCTTATGCATGTTGCTTCACATCCTATGTGTTTAAAAATATTCCGCTGCGCACCACGCGCCGAGCGCGACCCGCTGGGCTGAGCAGCTCAAAGCGGTTGCGCGCGGCCAGCAGCAGCACATCGGCCGGGCAGCCGGGGCGGATTTTGCCATCCCATGGCAAGCCCATGGCGGCTGCGGGGCGGCTACTGATGCTAGGCAGCCACGCATCGGCGGGGCTCAAGTGCGCCACCTGCACGCCAAGGCCAAAGCAGTCCAGCAGGTCATAGCTGCCATAGGGAAAAAAGCTGTCTGCTACGTTGTCAGTAGCAATTGAGGTCGGCACCCCTTGAGCGTCAGCCTCTATGAGCCGTGTGATGCCGCGCTCTATGGGTGTGCTACCCCAAGCGCCTTGCAAATACAAATTGGTAGACGGCAGCGCCACCAAGTGGATGCCCGCTTGCGCGCACAGCGCCAGCGTGGCGCGCGCGTCTGCGGGTGCTTGCATGGCCAGCGAGCAGGCGTGGCCACAGGTCACACGGCCTTGGTAGTTGTTTTTAATCGTGAGCTCGGCTATGGCTTTGAGGCCACGCGCATCGGCATCCAGCCCCTCGTCCACATGAAAATCTAGGTTCACATTGTTCTTATCCGCCAAGTCAAACACGCGCTGCAATTTGTCGTAGATACGCGCGTTGCGGTAAACGAATGCGCCCAAAAGCGCAGCCTCGCCCAGCGCGCGCTGGCCGCTTTGGTTGACCCGCGCCACCTCTAGGGCAATGTCTTCCCCGCAAAAGGCATCGTCAAACAGATCCAGCGGCGTGAGCGACACGCATTGCAGGGTGATGCGGCCACGCCATGCATCGCGCAGCTGCTCAAACACGGCCAGCGCGCGGGGTTTGTCAGCCTCTGTCCAGTCTAGGTGCGTGCGCATGGCGCGTGTGCCAAGCGCGTGGGCCTGGCGCAGCGCGCGCTCCATGCGGGTGTGAATATCGCCCGCACTCCATGTGGCGCGGTGCTCAGCCATGATGGCTATGGCCTTGAACAAATCACCGTCGGCAGCGCCTGTATCTTGCACCACAAAGCTTTTGTCGATGTGGACATGCAGATCCACCATGCAAGGCAGTAGCGTGCCTTCAGGAATTGCATTAACTATTGAATCAGTAGCAATATATGACGGTACGACGCTGACAATGGTGCTATTTTCTATCAAAACATCAAAAATATCGGCATCCGAGGCAAAGCCGCGCTCGCTGGCAGGAATCCACAGGTTTTTCAGTTGCATGGTTGGCACAGCGGCTCTGGTTGACGGTGCAGCTGGACTTTAGCGGCTGGCTTTGACTTCACTCTCATGCCACGAGCCCAGCACCAGCTTAGACACCCAGTTGAACACCAAATAGATCATGATGCCAGTAAGCGACACCAGCACCAAGGCAGCAAACATTTTGGGGATTTCGGTGCGAAAGCTGGCCTCTAGTATGCGCGATGCCAGCCCGGTTTCTTTGCCAGCAGCGCCTGCGGTGAACTCGGCCACCACCGCGCCAATCAGGCTCAGGCCGCCCGCAATTTTGAGCCCAGCAATAAAGTAGGGCATGGCCGACGGAATCAGCAAATGCCGCAAAGTTTGCCAAGGCGATGCGCGGTACAAGCTTAACAAATCACGCAAATTGTGGTCTGCGCTGCGCAAACCCACTACGGTATTCGACAAAATAGGAAAGAAAGCCACAATCCAAGCGCATAGCAGCAGCGCCACCGTGGTGCTGTCAATAAAAATCAAGATCAGCGGGGCAATCGCCACAATGGGCGTGACCTGCAAGACAATGGCAAAGGGGAACAGGCTCAGCTCCACCCATTTGTTCAGGGCAAACAGCATGGCCAGCGCCACACCACCCACCACGGCCAGCAGCAACGCGCCAAAAGTGATCTTCATAGTGAACAGCCAGCTGCCCATGAGCGAACCTAGGTTGTCCCACAGGGTTTTGAGCACCAGTGTGGGCGCAGGCAAAATATAGTGCGGAATCTGGTTGATGCGCACCGTGGCCTCCCACGCCAGCAGTGCGAGTGTAAAAACCGCGAATGGCAGTATTTTCTGAACAAATTTGGTCGATGTCAGCGTCATATGGTCATAGTTCGCTATTTAAAATGTAGTGATTAATCTTGCTGATCACCCGTATGCTGCAGCGCCTGCGACACCTGCACGCACCACTGGGCGTAGCGCGCCGTGGTGCGAAAAGCGTCGCTGCGTGGGTAAGGCTCGTCAATGGCAATGTCAGCCACCACCCTGCCCGGCCGCGCCGCCATCACGATGATGCGGTTGCTCAAATACACGCTTTCATACACGCTGTGGGTCACAAAAATCGTGGTGAACTGCTTGGCCTGCCACAGCGCCAGTGTGTCGTTGTTGAGCTTAAAACGCGTCATTTCGTCCAGCGCGGCAAAGGGCTCGTCCATCAGTAAGAGGCGCGGCTCGGTGACCATGGCACGCGCTATTGACACCCGCATTTTCATGCCGCCCGAGAGCTCGCGCGGGTATACATGGGCAAAATCAGCCAAGCCTACTTTGGCCAAGGCATCGTTCACCTGCTGCGCAGCCGCCTCTCGCGCCACGCCTTTGAGCCGCAGTGGCAGCCACACGTTGTCAAACACGCGAGCCCATGGCATGAGGGTGGGCTCTTGGAAGACGAAGCTGGTGTCTTTGGCCTGGTCTGCAGGCGATGAAGCCCATGCGATGTGCCCAGCGCTCACGGGCGACAGCCCCGCCAAAAGCCGCAGCGCCGTACTTTTGCCACAGCCCGAGGGGCCAAGCAGACTCACAAATTCGCGCTCGCCAATGGCCAAGTTCAGGCCTTGCAAGGCCAGCGTGCCGTTGTCGTAGCGCTTGTCAACGGCTTGGAATTCAATCAGGGTGCGCATGCAGATATCAATTGAGAATTAGCTTGGAATATGGGGCGAAGGATTAAGCGTCGACAGCGGCAAACTGCTGATCTCTTGCAAGAGCCGCGCCAGTTGCAAACCTGCCGCGTCGATGATGGCCTGCCCCTTGGCTGCCGTGGCTGCTGCTGCATTGCCCGCTGCGCCCATGGCGTTGTAGTCTTGCACCTGCCAGCCCAGCTTGGCGCTGCTGCCATTGCCCAATATGGGGTAGTGGGCCGCACGCTCTTGCGCCGTGCTTTTAAAGTCGCGCGCCTGAGCCATGTCCACGTATTTTTCACGCAGCGCCAGCATCATGGAGGTTTCCATATCGCCCGCGTGGATGCCAAAGCGGTGCTCATCAGGGGGAAACATGCCCAGCACGGCATCGCCCAGTGGCAGGGTGTACCAGTTGGTGCTGTAGACAATCAAATCGTGCGCAGTGCGCAAATCACGCGCCACGATGTCCATCACGCTCACTTGGCCGCCGTGGCTGTTAAGCAGCACCAGCTTTTTAAAACCCGCGCGCGCCACACACGCGCCCAGCTCCATCCACACGGCCATAAGCGTTTGCGCGCTTAAGGTGAGCGTGCCAGGGAAGCGGATGTGCTCATTGCTTTTGCCCACCTGCTGCGTGGGCATGAACAGCACTGGCAAATCAGCGGGCAAATGCGCCAAACTAGCCTCTACTACGCCGTTGACCAGCGTGGTGTCCACACTCACTGGCAGATGCGGGCCGTGCTGCTCAATGGCTGCCACAGGCAGCACAGCTACGGCTTGGTTGATGAATGGGCTGGCCGCAAGCTGCGAGAAGTGGCGGCTGGTCAGGTCCGCCCAATACCTTGATGGGAGTTGCATCCTGCTATCTTAAAGCGAAGTGGCTAGAAGGCAAGTATTGGCCCTATTCAGATTGGCTGGTATTTGTACGGGCAGGGGGTGGTGGTGCTGGTTTTGTACGGGCGCAGGGCGGTGGTGCTGGTTTTGTACGGGCGCAGGGCGGTGGTGCTGGTTTTGTACGGGCGCAGGGCGGCGGTGCTACTTCAGCTCCGCGGCTGTCCCCCGCCCTTCGGGCTCCTCCTTTATGCCGCTGCGCCGTCCAAGCCAAGTGCCGAGGCGATCAAGCGAGTTTTTTTGGGCAGAGGAAGACGTTTCATGTAGGAGTGACATCCTCAGCGTCTAGAGGCAGTGCGTTACCAAATCTACAGGCGCAGGGCGGTGGTGCTACTTCAGCGCAGCGGCATAAAGGAGGAGCCCGAAGGGCGGGGGA
>JAYTMT010000097.1:0-1565 GCA_043728315.1 Polaromonas sp.
CGGCGGTACAAAAACTCCAGCCACTGGCTGTGCCGCCAGCGGTCATTCGCGCCGACGTAGCGGTCGTTGTAAACCCAGTCTTTGTTGCCGGTGTTGTAGGGCGGGTCGATGTAGATGACGCGCACTTTGCCCGCGTGGGTGCTGCGCAGCAGGCGCAGAGAGTCGTAGTTGTCGCCCTCGATGATCAGGTTGGGCGTGCCCGGCCCGGCGAGTGCGTCAAGACCGTGCGAGTTTTCTGCTACCAGGCGCGGCAGCACGATGTTGGCATTGAGCGCCGCGTCGCGCTCAATGGCGTTGCTTTCCCAGTACAGGCCTAGTTTTTGCTTGGTCAAGTGCTCTGTGAGCAGGCGGCGCAGTTGGGCGGCGTTCAGGTGGTCAAGATTTTGCAGCAGGCCGGTTTGATCTGTGGTCATAGTGATGGTTTGCCCAGAAGCTGGCGCACGTACTTTCGGCCCCCGGTTTGAATGGGGATGAACAAGGCCCGTTCGGGCGAGGTATTGTCGTATTCATCTCTAGAGGTGCGTTTGGCTAGTGGCGTGGCATGCTGGTTATGAAACACAAAATAGCGGCGTGGCCAGTCGCGGATGGGGTCGCATTTGCAGTAATTTTCGAGCAATGTGCCGAGGTAGTCTAAAAAACAATGCGCGCTGCGGAACTGTTCTGCCACCTCGTGACGGGCTGGTTCGCTGGATTTAAGCTCAAAACACATGATGAAAGGGTCGCCCTCGACCTCACAAAATGCGATGGCATCGCAGGCGCGATGCAAAGACGCGTGGGGCGCAAAGAGCGTTTCGCCGGGAAATTTGCACTCGTCGTATTGGATAGAAAAGGCAGAGACGCCAACGCTGTCAACGTGTACCAAGCGCAGCGTGGCTTTTTTGTCCAGTTCCTTAATGCTTAGCGTTCCGCCAGCGCAGAGGTGAAGTTTATGGCTGTTTACAAGCGATTTGATGGCTTCAAGCGTGTCAGATACCGCCATTAGATGGCTCCATAGCGCAATGCGTCTTGAACTTTTCCCATCTCAATAATGGTGGAGTCGAAAATTTCAACAGCTAAACCCAAGATAGGGTCTGGCGCTATACGCTCAAGTGTAGAACTTGAACCTTTGCGTGCGCGACCTGATGGCGATAGAGCTTTGCCGTTTGCAACGTAGAGCAAGACCTTATCTGTGCTTAGGCACTCATCCATCGTGTAGCCGAACTTAGTGCGAACTTCGTCTGCATGGCTAGTCGTACGAGCTAGCATGATCAGGGTATTGAATTCGCGCAGCATCGTGTCACTGTGAGTGGTGATCAGTACCTTGACCTCCAAATTGACGAGCTTGGCCAGGAAACGGGCTAATGCACGTTGGTTCTCGGGGTGTAGGTTTAATTCTGGTTCGTCTATCAGCAACATATGGCCCTTGGCGGCCTCTGCTTTGAGCCAATACCAAATAACAACCAAGCTGCGTGCCGCGCTGGAGGCTTCAGTTAGTCGCAGACGGGTGCTTGTTCCTTTAGGAATGAAGTGAGTTACGCCGTCTTTGTTGGTGTCATATCTGCCCCCGGCAATATTTTCAAAATCGG
>JAYTMT010000098.1:0-17922 GCA_043728315.1 Polaromonas sp.
GACAAAATTCCGGGCATGCCGTGGCTCAGCGAAAAGTTGCTGGGTTTGAGCGCCCAGCGCAGCTTGCCGCAGTGGCGCAGCGACACGTTTTGGAAACACGCAGCCCAGCCCAGCAACGCAACAGCATCGCGCAAAGCCGTATTGGCCGCTGCAAAACCAGTCGTGCTCTTTGTGGACACCTTCAACGGCTATTTTGAATCTGAAAATGCCATTGCAGCATTAAAAATACTCAATGTCAGCGGCTACACGTCGTATATTGCTACTAAAAAAAGAGTAAATGATGGCAAAGCGCTGTGCTGCGGCCGCACCTATTTGGCCAACGGCATGGTCCATGAAGCCCGCGAGAAGCTGCGCGAGCTCGTGGACGAGCTTTTGCCATTTGCGCAAAAAGGCATCGCAATTGTTGGCCTGGAACCCAGCTGCCTGCTGACCCTGCGCGACGAGGCATTGGTGATGGGCTTGGGGCCAGACGCGGTCACCGTGTCGCAGCACGCCCTGCTTTTGGAGGAGTTTTTAGCCCGCGAGGCCAAAGCCGGCCAGCTCCAAGCGCTCAAAGCGGCACTCAAGCCCTGCGCCCAGCCCATACTTCTGCACGGCCACTGCCACCAAAAAGCATTTGATGCCGTGAGCCCCATCATGGAGGTGCTCAGGCTCATACCCATGGCCAAGCCTGAGCTGATTGAGAGCAGCTGCTGCGGCATGGCAGGCAGCTTTGGCTATGAGGCCAGCCACTACGCAGTAAGTATGCAAATGGCCGAGTTAAGCCTGCTGCCCGCAGTGCGCAAGCAGCCAAACGCCATCGTAGTGGCCGACGGCACGAGCTGTCGCCACCAAATACTCGACGGTGCGCAGCGCGAGGCCATGCATGTGGCGCGTTTATTGGCGCAGCAGTTAGCTTGACCAGGCCTTGATCTGATTTGTACTCTGTGGCGCTCTGCTGGCACTTGACTGGTACTTTGCTGGCATATGTACGGGCACAGGACGGCGGCGCTACTTCAGATGTGCGGCCAATACTCTTTGCTTTGAGCACTTGACTTCGATCTGAGCTTTCTTGCCCAGCAAGGTCACTTTTTTCCCGTTCGCCCTGAGCTTGTCGAAGGTTTCATGCCCAGCTTGGCCACTTTTTTCCGTTCGCCCTGAGCTTGTCGAAGGGTTCTTGCCCGGCTTTGTTACTGCTGCGGCTAAGCGAGCACTGTGCCAACGCGCAAACGGATCGCTGGCCCCTTCGGGGGAGCTTGTTTTTTTGGACAAATGGGGGGAATGTTCATAACTCGCCCTACGGGCTCAGACAGATGAACATTCTGATCCCCCATTTGTCCAAAAAAATAAGCCCAGCGCCCTGATTGTTTGCGCATTGGCACAGCACTCACTTAGCCGCAGGGGGAGGTTTTTGCTCGGAGCGGGTTGAAAACTGCTCAGCTTCAAGGGCTACAGCATGCTGGCGCACTGTTTCATGCTTAGATTTGCACTTTTCATGAAAAATAGTGGCAATGTCAGCGTCATATGGTCATACTTCGCTACATTTTATATAGTACGCAGCAATCTAAGAATGACGTGCCTGCGGTATTAAAACCTCAAAACGAGCATAGCCCGAGCAGCTTTTTGACTATCCCGACCGACCGATTTCGGTGTACCCACCGCATGAGGGCGCGTCGGGATAGCCAAAGCGCTGATCGGGCGCGCAAGACCAGGCGCGCAAGATCGGACGCGTAAACCAATACCTGCAGAGGCTCAAAGCGAACAGTATTGACCGCGAAGCCGTCCAATAGCAGCACCGAGGCGACCGTACACCCTTTGCCCAATTTTCCTACCAACGGCATTTCACATAGCAATGCCATTTCAGGCCACTCTCATCACAGGCTTTTTGCGAGGTACTTTAACCACCGCCGCGTCAGAGGCCTTAGCCGCACGCTTGAGATTCGCAGGCACGTTGCGCGGGCGCAGCGCTGGCAGCAGCGGGTGGTGCTCCCGCGCCACATTCAAAATGATGCTGGTAGACGTTTCAGTCAGCAGGCAAAACTTGCTCACCACAGAGTCTAAATGTGCTACGTCTTGCACCGCAATCTCCAAAATCCAGCTGTCCTCACCCGTGAGGTTAAAAGCGTTTACCACCTCGGGGCTTTGCTCCACGCGCTTGACCACGGTGGCGTAATCACAGCGACCCACGCGCACCATGGCGCGTATGCCGTAGCCCAGTGCCTGCGCGTCCACCACCGCGTGGTAGCCCTTGATCACGCCCGAGAGCTCCAGCTTGCGCACGCGCTCGGTCACCGCAGGCTGGCTCAGGTGCACGCGCCTGCCCAGTGCGCTCATGCTCACACGCGCGTCGCGCTGCAGTTCGGCCAAAATGCGGCTGTCATAGCTGTCCAAATCTAAATTATCGGTGTAAGTCATGGTTTATCATTAAATTAAAGGTGGTAGCAGCGAATTACAAAATAATTGCTATGGATATAACGTCTGTACTTTAGCAAAATAAAGGCATGAACAAAACACTTGAACAAACCTCCAGCGCTCCCCAAACCATGGCAGCCAAACCAGTAGCCAAATACCTCATTCCTGCCCTGCTGGCCTGTTATTTTGTGTGGGGTTCGACCTATTTGGCCATCCGTTTTGCGCTGATTAGCTTCCCACCTTTCCTGCAAATGGGCGCGCGCTTTGTATTTGCGGGGCTGTTGCTTACCGCTTTTATGCGCTTTCGGGGGGCAAAGTGGCCCACACAGTTGGAATGGCGCAACGCTTTTGTGGTGGGCGCGCTCATGCTCGGTGGTGGCATGGGGCTCACTGGCGTGGCCTCCCAAACCATTGGTTCAGGGCTAATCGCCACTTTTATTGCCGTGGTACCCATGCTGGTATGCGGCTGGGGGCTCTTGTGGGGCAAGCGCCCCAGCCCACTGGAAATAGCCGGCATGGTGGTAGGCATGGTGGGGGTGTTTTTACTGGTGCACGATGCCAGTTTTTCAGCCTCAGGGCTGGGTTTGATGGCCATCAGTGGCGCTACGCTGCTATGGTCGCTGGGCTCGGTGCTGCAAACTACCAAGCTGCCGCTGGCCACAGGACCGATGGGCTTTGCCAGTGAAATGTTGTGTGGTGGCGCGGCTTTGTTGCTGATTGCTATGGTTTTAGGTGAAGCGCCGCAATGGCCGCCCGCGCCGATTGCTGTGGCCGCTTGGTTTTATTTGGTGGTTTTCGGATCGCTGATTGGCTTTAGTTCGTATTTGTATTTGCTGGCCAACGCATCGCCCGCTTTGGCCACCAGTTATGCCTTTGTCAACCCTGTGATTGCGCTGTTTTTGGGGGTGCTTTTTGGCGCTGAAATAGTCAGTAATGGCGAGTGGTTTGCCAGTGCGGTGGTGCTGTTTGGCGTGGTGCTAATCTTTCTGTCTAAGCGCGAAAAAGCCTAGAGACCAAGTGTGCGCAATTGTTACCAGTGAAAACGTGCAAAAAAAACGCTAATTTATGCAAATTTCACTGGGAAGAATGCTATTTCTCTAGTAGCATTCCGTTTGTCAGATAAGCAAGCGGTTATTTGGCTGTTAATTCACATTTAAAAAGGATATCAATCATGGCAACTGCAAAAAAAGCACCGGCTAAAAAAGCCGCTCCCGCAAAGAAAGCTGCTCCAGCGAAAAAAGCCGCTGCACCAGCTAAGAAAGCTGCTCCTGCTAAAAAAGCAGCCCCAGCGAAAAAGGCTGCACCAGCGAAGAAAGCTGCTGCACCTGCTAAGAAGGCCGCCGCGCCTAAGGCCGCACCAGCGAAGAAAGCTGCTGCTAAGAAAGCCCCAGCCGCCAAGCGCACGCCTAACGCTGCATTCATGAAAGCCCTGGCTCTGTCGCCTGCACTGCAAGCAGTGGTGGGCGCAGCCGCTTTGCCACGCACCGAAATCGTGAGCAAGCTGTGGGTCTACATCAAGAAAAACGGCCTGCAAGACAAAATTAACAAGCGCATGATCAATGCCGATGCCAAGCTCAAAGAAGTGTTTGGCAAAGCACAGGTCAGCATGTTTGAGATGGCTGGTCTGATTGGCAAGCACGTTAAGTAAATTTTCGACTTAACGCACCCTGAAAGCCGCTACCTGTTAGCGGCTTTTTTACGTCTAAATAAATTCAGCAGTTCACGTTTGTCTATCGACTTATCGCACTAAAAAAATCACTACCTAAGGCACCCTCAGTAGTGCCACCGCAGCGGTGCTAGGGCCGCAGCATCCTGTGGAGTGCGCATACACCATGAACAGTTGGTTGTTGAATACGTGTAGATTGGCAGACAGGGCGCTGTTGATGGGGGCAAGCGAAGTCATGGCGCTCCAGCTTACGCCATTCCAGCGCCGTGCTTGAGTCATTGTGCTGATGAGTCTTTCTTGCAACACCACTTGCACCAAAGAGCCGCCCTGGAATGCCAGCGAAGCCTCGCCAGAGACGACATTCGTCCCGGAAATTTGATCTGAAGCAGCTCCCAGCAATGCCCAGGTGTTGCTGCTGGTGTTGAAAGCCACCGTGCGTATTTCATTAAAGCCGCTTGAGTTAAAAAACCGATAGCTGACCACGGTTTCATCGGCGGTAACAGCAATGTCTGCGGGCGACACACCAGCCGTTGTATCGCCAACCTGCGCGATGATGCGAGTTGTGCTATTGCCCAAAGCTGCAGCCCCTGCATCGGTCACATTGAAAGCAATAATCGCTCCGCCGAAGGGACCCAAGCTGGGGCTCATGGCGACAGCCAAGGAATTGTCGGGTCGCACCGCTGTACGCCAATGCCCCATCATGTTCCCAGAGTCGAGGCTGCCGAATTGACTGGCCAAAATTTGCCAAGCCACCCCATCAAAGCGCTCGACATTCAAGCGATGAAAGCCACTACTCACGAAGCCGCTCCAAGTGATGATCGGCCGACTCAGGTTATCGATGGTGATTTGTATCTTATCGTTGGCGTTAGTTGGAATGATATCGCGCACCGTCTCCCAGATGTTCTGGGCTGTGAGGCGGCGCACTTGCAAGGAACCGACTCCTTGTGCAAATCCTCGGCCTGCAAAGGTTCTCAGGGCGACATATGGCTGCCCCGCCGCAGTGACCGCAATCGTCGGGCAGACGTTACTTGGCACATGCGATGTGTTCGGGTCATTGACGAACCCCAGAGATTGCCATGCGCCGCCAACGCGCTTTGAAACCTGGGCATCAAACTGACTATCAATCTCGGCTCTCGCCCTCGCCATATGCACCACATAGATCGTACCATCAGCAGCTATACCCATTGAAGGCTGACAGCGCTGCATGTGCGACAAATCGATGTCCAGCGTCGATAGCGGCGCAACAGCAATATTCACCGTGGCCGTTTGGCTGCTCTGCGCGGTGTTGCCTGCCGCGTCATAGGCTACCGCCGCAAACGTGGTCAAGCCTTGCAGCAGGCTCACATCGACTTGAAAGCGGTATTTGCCCGTCTCAGGCGCGGTGCGCTCGCCCCTGAGCACCCCGTTGAGATAAAACTCGACCTTGGCCACGCCTACGTTGTCAGTCGCCGTAGCCGCCAGCAACACCGCGCCTTGGGTGATGGGCGAGGCCAGCGCATCCAGCGCATCCAGCGCAATGCTGGGCGGCACGGTGTCGCTGGAGCTGATATTCACCGCCACGCTTTGCTGCGCGGTGGCCACATTGCCAGCGTTGTCCACCGCGCGTGCCATGAAGGCGGCTTGCGGCACATCGGCGCCGGTGAGGAAGTGGCTCAATTCGTAAGGCGCGCTGCTGTCTTCGCCAATTTTGGTGCTGCCCTTGAAGAATTCCACCCGGGCAATTCCGTTGCTGCTGGAGGCGGTGGCCGCAAGCGCAATGGCTTGACTTGATGTGATGGGGTTGACAGGCGGAGAGAGCGCAAGCGTGACGCTGAGCGCTTGTGTGCCAAACGTGATGGCATTGCTCACGCCTTCTTGGCCCAGCGGGTCAGCGGCGCGCGCGGTAAAGCTCACGACGGCCGCATCGCCGGCCTGCAAGGTGTAGGTGTGCTCGAAGGGGAAGCTGGTGTCTTCGCCAATTTTGACGGTGCCTTTGAAAAACTCCACCTTGGCGATTGGCGATAAATCTTGCACCAAGGCGCGCAGCTCCACCAAGCCATTGCCCGCAGCGGCATTCAGGCGTGTGAGGGTGAGGATGGGCGGGCTGCGGTCGATGATGACTGAGCGCAACTCGCTGGTGCCCACCGCAGTTGTGCCACGAATTGAACGCGCTTGCAGGGTGCTGAAGCCTTCAGGCGCGGCTTGGGTGCTGAAGTTGAAAACATAGGGCGCAGCGGTGGACTCGGCCACTTTGATGCCGCCCAGATACAACTCCACTTTATCGACTGCTGAAGCCACCTGCGCTGTGGCCTGGGCGCTTTGCGCCAAGCTAGCGCCGCGTGCGGGGGCCACCAACACCGTCTCCACCGGGCTGGCCAGTGCAATGATGACGCTGGTTCGCGAGCCGGCGGGAAGGTTCACGGCAGTCATGCCGCGCAGCACAACCCCAGCGGATTGGCTTTGTCCAAACAACTGCACTTCCACGCCCGCCGGGATACGCAGTGCCATTAGGCCGTCCGGGCCGGCAACGTCCTCTGCACGCTGCGCCGGGCGGCGACTGGCCTCAGACACTTCACCGCGAACCGTGCAGGTTTGCCCAGCTGCCATGGCAACGGTCGGGTTGCCCGAAGCATCGAGCAGCATGCATTTCACATCGACCAAAGCCTCGGGGCCGGTGATGTCATCGCAATTCCACCAGCTAAAGTGCGACACATTCGCGCGCAGCGCCAAGCCTGTGGGGCTGCCCGCGTTGGCCACCACGGTACCTGTGCCCTCTTGCTTCCAGATGCCGGTGGCCTCGTTCAATGACCACAATGGAATGACCTGCCCCAGCAGCACGGCGCTGCCATTGGGGTTTTTGGTGGCGTACATCGGGATCTCAATGGTGACGGTTTTGCCCGGTGCAACTTGCAGCTTTTGGCCGCCTTGGGTGGGATGGAACTCAGCTGTGCCATAACTCACAATGCCCATCGGCGCAGCCGCGCCCTGTGTGCCGGCAAACACGCCTGGAAACGCCGCCGCATCGGCCAGCACATTGACCGGCGTGAGCTGCATTTGCACTGCTCCTGTGACCACATTGCCATTGGCATCGACCAGGCTGCCTGCGGGAAAGCTCGCCAGCGCGCCGTCTTTGCCCTGCACCATGCCGCCTGCGCCAATGTCAGCCAGCGTTTGCGCGGCCTCGCGCGCCAGCATGGTCACGCGCAGCTGCACGCTCGCGCTACCCGCAGGTATGCGCAGCACCTTGACTTGGTTGGCCACACCGGTTTTGGTCAATGCCAGTGTGATGTCTTGCCCAATGCTCAGATTGATCTGTGCCTGGCCTTGCGCATCAGTAGCAGCCGCTACTCCCGTGCTCGACAAAATGTTGACTGCAGCAATCGCGCTGCCATCGAGGTTTTCTACCTTGATGCTCAACGCGGCTTGACTTACGCCGGGCGTCAGGGGGTTAGGTGATACATCTACGCTGGGCGACGGGGTGTTGGGTGATGTAACTAGGCTGGGCGGCAGGGTGTCGGGTGATGTAACTACGCTAAAGCCCCCGCCACAGGCTGATAGCACCATAAATGCAAACACCCCAAGAAATATTGCCAAGCGCTTGAGCCAAGCTGTGCTTTGTGCATTTATAGAAAAATGAGCCATGATGATTGATCCTGAGTGGAGGTATGGATCAATTGTTGGCTACTGCTGCAAATGGCGGTAGCCCCAAAATTGGGGACAAGCAGGGTTGGGTATATGCTGAATCTCACACTTTTCAAAGACGCTTCGCCAGAGGAAGCATGAGTTTGGTGCGTGTGCCCTGCTCAGAACTGGCGATATCGAGCTTCGCACCGAGCACGCGCGCGCGTTTGTCCAAACTGTTGATGCCCTTGCCAATTGCGCTGTGCCGGCAAGCCTGCACATCAAAGCCACAGCCGTTGTCGGCCATTTCAATCTGTAAATGCTCTTGGCTGCTGCAAACCTTTACGTGCAGACTTTTTGCCCTAGCGTGTTTCAAAGTATTGGTAATGGTTTCCTGAATGATGCGTAACACAGGCAATTGTTGCTCGACAGTGAGCGGCAGATCGCCCTGCAATTGCGTGATGTCCCAGTGCAGAGCAATGCCGGCGGCTTTCAAGCGCGGCTCCATCCGAAAACGCAGGTTTCCAAGCGCCAGCAAAAGCGAGTCGCGCGAATCGGTGGCACTGTCGATAGCCAGACGCAGGTCGTCGATACAACTGCGTAACAAATCGTAGGTCTGCTCTGAACTCAAACCCCCTCCCTGCGCCATCGCCAGCGAGCTGACCAGCTGAGAGCCCAAGCCATCGTGCATGTCTTGCATAATGCGGGCGCGTTCGTCAGTCTGCGCGCGTGCGGCCTCAACAGCCCTCAGCTTGCGGTGGCTCTCCTCAAGCTCCTGCGTCTTCTCGCGCACACGCGTGTCCAGCGACTGCATCAGGTCGCGCGCTTGCCTTTGTGCTTCCCCAAACCGTGCAAACATGTTGAGCGCCACCGCCAAAAATAGAATTGGCGCGCCAAAATGAAGGTTATTGGGCTCACTGTAGTTGAGTACATCACGCTGGGCCATCCAATCATGTGCGCCCAAAGCATAAACCGACAGAGATGCAAAAAAAAGAAGGCAAGTACTGGCGGTGCGTTCGCGAACCGCCACCCTGAGCAGCACAAAAAGAATATAGGCTCCCATCAACAGAAGCGCGCCGTAGAAAATTCCCAGTATTGATGTGAGCTGCAGGCTGCCAGCCGCCCAAAGACCGAACGGCGCCGCTAGGGCATACAACCAAACGATTCGTTCGATCCAGAGCAGTTTTAGCCCGGCAAAACGCAGCACAAACATAAAGATCAGTACCAACACCCAAATCAGCGAGGTGGCTGTCAGAACCTCCCAATAAATGGCAGGAAAAGGTACTTCAGTAACTAAAAAATGGGTGTTGCGTACCGCCCATAGCATCGCAGCTGCAGCGAAATAGCCATAGGCACTGGGCCAGCCTTGGAGTGACCACGCAAGCAGCGCCATCAGACTCAATCCCAAGGTCACTGTGCTGGTGATCTTGATGCTGCCGATCTGCCAAAACTCGCGGGCCTGCCATTGCGCTGTGATGGCGGCGCTCGGCCCCACATAGACCTCTGACAGACCGCCTTTATTGCTGGCATAGGCCTTGATGCGAAGATGAATCGTGTTACGGCCAGTCTTCAGAAGATTCTGTGGCACTGAGTAATGCTGGGGCTGATACCACTGCCTGCCCATGGGTTCGGCAAATTTGCCGTTCCCGCCGATCAACTCTTCGTTGAGATACACCAATCCATTCATACTGATGCGAGGAATAAAGACTCCAGTGATGACTCTGTCTTCTGCTTTGAGGTCAAACGTGAGCCGATACCAAGCAAAACCACCGTGATTGACTCGAGTGCGGTTCCAGTTGTCGGGCAAACTTTGCTCCCGCCATGCTGCTGTATCAGAGGGAATCTGTTGGCTGTCCTCAATGAGAATTTGCGCTGTAGTCAGCTTCTGCGTCTGACCCGTTGACACGCTATGGGTTGTCATGACAACAGTCGTGACAGTTGACAAAACGGCAAATGCTAAAAATCCAAGAATCAGCCATATTTTTTGTCGTATACCGCGCTCTAAAGACCATACCTCGCTGGTCGCTGCGTCTGAGTTGGGTGGCTCAATTGGGTTCACAGCAGCCCACGCTGGCGCGCTTCGAACACGGCCTCGCCCCGGGATTTGACCTCAAGTTTGCGATAAACACGGCGCAGATAGCTGGTTACGGTGTGCCACGTAATGCCAAGCACACCAGCAATCTCGTCATAGCTCAAGCCTTTTTCTATCAGGCGAAGTACTTCGTGCTCGCGGTCACTAAGAGGGGTGATACCTTGGTCAGACACTTGATCACTCAACGAAGGCGCGGGCATGGGCATGGGCAGCTCACCTGCACCAATTGGTGGCGTAAATTGCAGCAGCAGTCGGCGCGCGACGCTGGGACTGATCGGCGAGCCACCACTGACTAGTTTGTGGATGTGTTCAGCAATTTCTTGGCTGGAGGCATCTTTGAGCAAATAACCCATGGCACCGGCTGCAAAGCTGCTCACAATGTGCGCATCGTCGCCAAACACAGTGACCACCATCGGTAGGGCTTCGGGCTGATGCTGCTTTAACCAACGAATGAATTCACGCCCATCAGCATCGGGCAATCCCAAATCAATCAAATAAACATCGGCGCCATGTATCGGCGCTTGCGCGATAGCATCTTTGACGGTTGCCACACTGAAGCAAAGTTGCATGCCTGCATCCAGCCGAATGGCAGATTCGAATAGTTTCCTGATCGGCGCTTCATCTTCCACCACAGCAACGCGAATTGGCAATGCAGGCACTGTCAAATCGGTTGGGAGGGTCGTGGGGGCGGTAACATGCATGGATTGAGCGTAACGTCACGCCTTCCATTTTGCAAGCCATACTTAGAAAAGTATGACCCCAAAAATAGGGTGGCCGCTGATTTTGGCAATAAAAACCGCTCAACAATCGGCATGCCATGGGCAGGGCAATTGCAATAATCTACAAGCGCCGCGCCGTATGCACGCCTTTGACCTCGCGCACCTGTGTAAGCGCCTTGGTCAACACGCCAGAATCTGCCACCTGCACCGTGAAGGTCATGAAAGCGCTGCCTTTGAGTGATTGAGTTTGCACACCGATCACATTCATTTTGTCTTTGGCAAACACCTCGGATATATCGCGCAACAGGCCTGAGCGATCTGACGCTTCTATGGCCACGTCTACGGGGTACAGCGCGCCACTTTGCGCCTTGGCAGTGCCCCACTGGACTTCTATCACGCGGCCGGCATCTTTGGCCGTTAGGGCGCGCAGGTTCGGGCAGTCTGCTCGGTGTATGCTGACTCCCTTGCCGCGCGTCACAAAGCCGCCTATGGCATCGGGCGGAGCTGGTTTGCAGCATTTGGCCAGTTGGGTCAGCAGGCTATCCACGCCCACCACCAGCACGCCGCTTTTGCCGTTGCCATGCGCTTTTTCGGCTTTGCGCAGGGTTTTGGCCAAGACGATGTCGTCGGGCTCGGTGGCGGGCGCGGCTGGGCGAAACAATTGCTCGATGGTGCGCAAGGAAAATTCATCTTTACCGACCAGTTCAAACAATTCGTCGGCGGTTTTAAAACCCAGTTGTTCGGCCAAATCGCTGAGCTTGAGTGCGGTTTTACCTTCGCGTTGCAGCAGTTTTTCTACTGCTTCACGCCCTCTGGCGGTTACCTCATCGGTAGCCAGTGCGTTGAACCATGCGCGCACCTTGGCGCGGGCGCGCGGGCTTGCGAGGTAGCCTAAATCGGCGTTGAGCCAGTCGCGCGAAGGCCCGCCTTCTTTGGCTACCGTTACCTCCACGGTTTGGCCGTTTTGCAAAGCGGTGTTGAGCGGCACCATGGCCCCGTCAATGCGTGCGCCTCGGCAGCGGTGGCCTAAATTGGTGTGGACGGTGTAGGCAAAGTCTACGGGCGTTGCGCCGCAAGGCAAATCCACAATGGCGGCATCGGGTGTGAGCACATAGATGCGGTCAGCCAACACATCGGTATTTTGTGCGCTGGACTGCGCTTGGGTTTTGGAAAGCGCAAGCGCTGGGGAAAGAGCAATCGCTTGGGGCTGGGACAGCTCGCGTTCCCAAGCCAGCAGCTGGCGCAGCACGGCTATTTTTGCATCGTATTGCCCGCCAGCGCTAACGCCTGCGTAGCCCTTAGCACCCGCCTCTTTGTAGGCCCAGTGGGCGGCCACGCCGGTTTCGGCATGGTCGTGCATGGCCTGTGTGCGGATTTGGATTTCTATGGGCAGGCCAGCGCTGTTTCTCACCACGGTGTGCAGGCTTTGGTAGCCATTGCTTTTGGGCTTGGCTATGTAGTCGTCAAATTCATTGGCTATGGGTGCAAACTGCTGGTGGACATGCGCCAGCGCCGCATAGCACTGGGCGGCATCGGGCGCAATGATGCGCAGCGCCCGCACGTCCATCACTTCGTCAAAAGCCAGCGCTTTGCCGCGCATTTTTTTAACAATGCTGTAAATATGCTTGGGCCTGCCCTGCACCTGCGCCGCCACTCCCTGCTTGGACAAATCTGCTGTTAACAGCTGGCGCACTTGCTCCACATAGGCTTCGCGCTCCACGCGTTTTTCATCGAGCAGCTTGGCCACTTCTTTGTACACCGGGGGCTCTAAAAAGCGAAAAGCCAAGTCTTCCATTTCCCATTTGATTTGCCAAATGCCCAAACGGTTGGCCAAGGGCGCAAATACCTGCAGCGACTCTTGCGCCACGGCCTGTGGCACGGCCTGCTTGGTGGCCGCATAAAAGCGCAGGCTTTGCAGGCGCGAGGCCAAGCGCAGCATCACCACGCGCAGGTCACGGCTAAAGGCCAGCAGCATTTTGCGCACATTCTCGGTCTGGCTGGCTGCGCCCGGGTTAATGGCCGAGCTGCCCTGCTTGCTGCGGGCTTGGCGCTGCACGGCCACTAGCTTGTTGGTCTCAAGTGCCAGCGTGGCATAGGCATCACCAAATGCTTTGCTGATGACCTCTTGTGGGCGATTGAGGTGCGCGCAGGCATACACCAAGTAGCTTGCCGCTTGCATGGCCTGCGTGGCCCCCATGTCTTGCAAAATGCTGGCCACGGCATCGGCATGCGCCAAGGTGTTTTCGCCCGTATCGAGCTGCTCGTGGGCTATCAGGGGCTGGGCAAAAGCGCGCGCCCTTGCCAGCGTGTCAGCCTGCTGGGCATCGCCAGCTGCCGCAAAATCACCCGCTGCGGCTACCAGTGGGCTACTTGGGGCATCGGCTGCGCTGCTTTTCATGAATTTTTATGTAAAAAGGAAGGATGTCATTGTCGCCACGTGCTGGGGCGCTATAAGAGTAGGAGCATGGCCTACTCCTTCAAACTCTACCAATCGGGCGCGCGGGCCGCGCTGTGTCATGGCCAAGGCCGTGGCTGGACTGAGTAAATCAGACTGCGCGCCACGCACCAGCAGCGTGTCTGCGGTGATGCTGTCATACAGTGCCCACAGCATGGCCTCGCCCTGCGCGGCCATCTCGGGGGTGGTGGCTTTCACGGCCACGTTGATGGCGGGGTCGTAATGCAGCTTGGTGCGCTCGCCATCGGCGCGCAGCATGGGCAGGCTCAGGGCACGCCACTCTTGTGGCGTGTGCGGGCCAAAGCTCGACGAAATCGACCACATGTAGTCAATGGCCTCTTGCTCGTTGGCAAAGCGCCTGTCTGCGCCCAAATAGCTGCTGATGCGCTGCAAGGCCGCCCATTGGATGGCAGGGCCCACGTCGTTGAGCACCAGCTTGCGCACTGCTGTGTAGTTGGCTGGTGGCTGGGCGCACACCGCCATGCCAATCAGGCCGCCCATGCTGGTGCCCACCCAGTCGATGGTCTGCGCCTGCAAGCTGGGCAGCAGGGTCAGCATGTCGCTCGCGTATTGCGGCACGCCATACATGGCGGGCTCGGGCAGCCAATCGCTCTCACCCCGGCCTGCAACGTCCACGCTCACCACGCGGCAGCGCTGGCCGTCTGCGCCAATAAGCGCGCGAGCCAGCACATCAAAATCGCGGCCTTGGCGTGAAATGCCGTGCACGCAGACCACCACGTGCGGGTGGTCTGCCATGCCCCATTGCCAATAGGCCATGCGGTGGCTGCCCGCAGCGTTGGGGCAGGTGATGTGGTGCAAGCTGGGGGTGTCGTGGTTTGTCATGTTGTTCTCAGCATCCAGAGAGATAATCATGCAATCGTAATTCACAAACCCCCACTTCTAGGAATCCCGCCCATGAATCCCCAGCCCTTATCAGGAAAAACCGCCCTCGTCACCGGATCAACCAGCGGCATTGGCCTTGGCATTGCCAATAGCTTGGCCGCGCAAGGCGCAAGCATCGTCCTCAACGGCTTTGGCGACTGGGCAGCAGCGCAAAAAGACATCGACGCGCTGGGTGTGAAAACCCTCTACCACGGGGCCGACATGAGCAAGCCCGCCGAGATAGAAGACATGATGCGCGCCGCCGCAGCTGCCTTTGGCCGCGTGGACATTTTGGTGAACAACGCAGGTATCCAGCATGTGGCCAATGTGGAAGATTTCCCGCCTGAGCGCTGGGACGCGGTGATCGCCATTAACCTTACCAGCGCCTTCCACACCAGCCGCTTGGGCCTACCCGCTATGCGCGCAGCCAACTGGGGCCGCATCATCAACATCGCCTCAGTCCACGGCTTGGTAGGCTCAGCGCAAAAGTCGGCCTACGTGGCCGCCAAACACGGCTTGGTGGGCCTGACCAAAGTAACCGCCCTAGAAACCGCCACCACGGGCATCACTTGCAACGCAATCTGCCCAGGCTGGGTGCTCACGCCACTGGTGCAAAAGCAGGTGGATGCCAAAGCCGCTGCGTTGAATGTAACCAACGAAGAAGCCAGCCGCCAGCTTCTGGGCGAAAAGCAGCCGTCCATGCAATTCACCACGCCTGAGGAGTTGGGTGAGTTGGCCGTGTATCTGTGCTCTACAGGGGCGCGCAATGTGCGGGGGGTGGCTTGGCAGGTGGATGGGGGATGGACGGCGCAGTAGGTCTGCGCTCTATTTGCTCTGAGATTGCTAGCTTGCGTTCGCTCTGAGATTCTTTACCTCCGTTCGCCCTGAGATAGTCGAAGGGTTTTTACAAACCTGCGTATTTGGTGGCGCGCGCAGCGGGTGGCCTGATTTTTGCTCCGCTCTTTTTCGCTCTAACTGCGATTTTTTCTGCTTGTGGACTGCGCAAGAAAGTCACTTGGTTTGTTGGCTGCCTTACGTACATCGCGCAAACCGCTGCGAAAAATCAGGCCACCCACTGCACGCTTGGGATGCTTGGTGTGGGGGGATTCACTCGCTCTAAGTCGATTGCGCTGGGTCTGGCGATCTGTTTGCGCACGAGCTGCAAGCTGGCTTGGCTATTGGGGGCGTAGCTGGTTTTCTGGTCGTATAATGCTTGGATATGTATTTTTTATAAAAAAATATTGCCAATGTCAGCGTCATATGGTCATAGTTTGCTATTTTTAATGCGGCAAATATAGTTGCAGAATTTATGAATATGCGCTTAATGTAGAAAGGCAAGGCAAGGCAAGACTTGATCGCTGCCTTCCTGCGGTGAGGTCAACTCAGAACCTCAAACCTGACTCGTCCAACAAACAGATCAGATCGTCGCTACGCACGATCCAACCTTAATCATTAGGCCTCTTCGCTCGGTTCATCGTTCCCGTGTCCGACTAGTTCCTCTTCTTCAGCGTCTCGGCGTATCGCTCGGAGGTTTGTGAGAACTTGGTCACCATACGAGGTGATCGTCCAGTAGGAGCCAGCATCCTTCACACTTCTGTTTCTCTCGCTCCTAGCGATTAGGCCGAGGGCACGTAACTGAATCTTTATGGTCTTATAGTCATGATCGTCGACCCGAAAGTTACGCTGGCGTTTCTGCCCCTCCAGCCGTGGATCCTTTGATCGCTGGAGACGAGAGCGCGCCTGAATCATGTCGTTCATTGCAAGGCAAAGTCCTGCTTCAGATGCCTCGTCGATTAGGTTTGGCCCAACGTCATAAAATATCTCGTTCCAGGATAAGTCAAGACTGAAGCTCCACACCCAGCTATCCCTTGCGGCATCTGTCGATTCGAAGTGATAGTCAACTGAGTATTCCTCGTATCCTTGCGACAGGACTTCCGTACCCGGCGGTGCTGAATTCCGTGCTGCTGCAAGCTTCACCTCAAGTTGCTCGATCTGTCGACGGAGTCGAAGAACCTCCGTTGCGGCGGCGCCATCAAGTATCTCGTCGGATCGAACCCAACCAATACCCGGGCTTTGCTTAATTAGTCGGACGAGGCTTCGGCTAACCACAGATCCGAGTTCTGCCGGACCTTCCCAGAACTTGCAGAGCTTCAGGCTAAGCGACTCCCTGAAGGCCAGATGCTTGCCCCGCCCCTCATCGGATTGTTCGCACTTTCCGACGGGCAAGTTCTGAGGCGCCTTGTGAAGGAATGCGAGCGTCGGCTTTTCAGTTTCAAGCGCGTACCGATACTCCATTTCGGTGTAGCTAATTCCTGTCGACGCTACAGTTCCGTAGCGACCTGCACAGATTACAATGTAGTAGTCACACTCGTCAATCACACGTTTGATTAGTGACCACTGATCCTCGTCGGCGGCAGGGAACAGCTCCATTCCCGAGGGAATGCAGTCAAGTTCAAGAAGCGCTTGCATAACCTCCTGCCGCTCACTCCTCAAATCATCGTATGTAGAGCTGACAAAAACTTGGTAGCGCTTGTCCATGTTTTCCTTAGAGGTCTAGTGAATAGCGTTTAACTGTCGCGCGAACGAGCTAAATAAATCAAGATCGCCTCCTGAGATAAATAAACCGTGTTGGACTGAACCACGCGAGGTTGTTACGGGTAAGGGGGATGAAATCTTCAGCCCGCCGCTTTGCGCAAATTATGACCCACTTTTAACCGCTTGGGGCAAATAAAGTGCTGGCTGTGCCGATAGCCGAGTCTGAAAACTTTGGTGCTAGACCAAGCATCCCAAGCGTGCAGTGGGTGGCCTGATTTTTCGCAGCGGTTTTCGCGATGTACAAAAGGTAGCCCCCGTAGCCAAACGACTTATCTGCGCAGTCCACAGCCCGAACAAATCTTAGTCTGAGCGAAAAGAGCGGAGCAAAAAATCAGGCCACCCGCTGCACGCTTGGGATGCTTAGTACCGGGGATTCACTCGCGCCAAGCCAATTGCCACTGAGTCAGGCTATTCGTCTGCACGCTAGCTGCGAGCTGGCTTGGCTATAGGGGGTGCGTGGCTGGTTTTCTGGCTGTGTGATGCTTGGATTTGTATTTTTTTAGTAAATATTGCCAATGTCACCTTCATATGGTCATAGTGCGCTATCAAATATATAACTAATTGACCTACACCTCAAGCGTCTTGGCAAGCCAGGCCTGCTGGAATTTGCATACGGCTAATAATCTTAATCAACTCATTAACTGTTAATTAATACAGTATTTATGTTAATATCCAAACCTGGAACAGGTAAAGTAGGTAACGAATCAGGGAAAACTATATTTGCGCCTTCAAAACCCTTACGTATTGACAAAGTAAATACATCAGCGACAATGCACACACAAGACATTTATTTTGAGGCCAATGGTGATCTTTTCGTCTGGAATGCAGACAAAGCAGAGATCAATTGGCGTAAACACAGTATTCGCTTTGAAGAGGCGGCTGCTGTGTTTTCAGATCCTTTGTTTGTCTTAACCGACGCATCACGCAACGATCAGGCGCGGGATGCAGCGATTGGTTTTGATGTGCATGCGCGCTTGCTATTTGTGGTGCATATCGAAGTTGAAGGCAGTTGTATTCGCATCATTTCTGCGCGCCGCGCAGAGCCATATGAAGAGGTGATCTATGCTCAGTGAACGCTTGAAATCCCGTTTAAAGAAAGATCGTCCGATGACCTCGATCACGCTGCGCATTCCTTTGGATGTCGTAGAGTCAATGAAAGCAATCGCTCCGCAGCGCGGTTTTTCTGGGTATCAGACACTGCTCAAGGCGTATTTAAGCGAAGGCATGCGGCGCGACGAAGCGCAGTTTTCCATTTTATCGCAAGCCAAGCTGATTGATGCACTCAAGCGGCGCGGCGTGACTGCAGAGCTGATCGCAGAAGCAGAAAAGGACTTACTTGTCGCCTAATATCTCGTCGGCATGAGCCGATGGATGCGGCTCAAGTCCGCATTTATTTAGTTTTTTCGACAATTCGTCGTCATAAGCGGGGCTTTAGCCATGAAAAACACACCATAGAGCGGAATAAAAATCAGGCCACCCACCGCTCGCGACCGATGCAAACCTGCAGCTCGCGCCAAATACA
>JAYTMT010000099.1:0-2073 GCA_043728315.1 Polaromonas sp.
TAACCGCGACATTGGTTTGAGCCAGCACTTTGACCACTTGGGCACACCCAATTTGATCTGGGCCACCATCAAGCAGCGACTGGGCTTTAAGCAGCGCGCCGCCTACAGCTTAGACGACATGGCGCGTGATGCGATTGGTGTGCTTGATGCGCTGCACATAGCCAGCGCCCACATAGTTGGCGCGAGCATGGGTGGCATGATTGCCCAGCGCGTGGCCATTGCCGCGCCCCAGCGCGTGAAAAGCTTGGTCAGCATCATGAGCTCGTCGGGTGGGCGTGGCCTGCCGCGCCCCACTGGGGCGGCCACCCGCGCTATTTTGAGCCGTCCCAAAAGCCATGCGCCGCAAGACATTGCCGAGCGCATTGTGCAGGTTTTTCAAACCATTGGCAGCCCCGGCTACCACAGCGACCCTGCGCTCTTGCGCGAGCGCGCGCTGGCCAGCGTGGCGCGCAGCTACCACCCACAGGGCGCAGCGCGCCAGCTCATGGCCATTGTGGCCGACACCACGCGCGCCACGCAGTTGCCCAGCATCAAAGCCCCCACACTGGTTCTGCACGGCCGCGCCGACCCGCTCGTGCCCTTTGGCCACGGCGAAGACACCGCGCGGCGCATACCCGGCGCGCGCTTAGTAGGCATAGATGGCATGGGACATGATTTGCCCCAGGGCGTGGTGGACCAGCTGCTAGCCCACATGATTCCATTCATGTCAGCCCCTCAAGTGGCGATTGACCATGCGGCAGACTGACGCAGTGCAGGCATTGCCAGCCACTGTGGCGGAGCCAAGCCAGTCGCAGCTAGGCAAAAGCAGCGCCTACATCGACCAATACGACGCAGGCCTGCTCTTCCCCCTGCCGCGCCAAACCAAACGCGACGAGCTTGGCATTCGCGCAGATCGCAGCCTGCCATTTTTAGGCGCAGACCTGTGGACGGCCTATGAGCTTAGCTGGCTCAACGCACGCGGCAAACCGCAAGTAGCCATTGCGCACATAGCAGTGCCCTGCGAAAGCCCCTGCATTGTGGAGAGTAAGAGTTTCAAGCTCTACCTCAACAGTTTCAACCACACGGTGTTTGACAGCTTTGACGCCGTGCGCACCCGCATGGCCCAAGACATTGGTGCAGCCGCATGGGGCAGGGCAGGCACGGTAGGGGTTAAGTTGCTGCTGCCAGAGCAATTTGCGCTGCAAAAAGTGGAGCAGCCTGATGGCTTGAGTGTTGACCGTTTAGATATTGACTGCACGCATTACACGCCCGCGCCACAGTTGTTATCCGCTGCCACGCACGAAAAACCTGTGACCGAAGTGTTGACCAGTGATTTGCTCAAAAGCAATTGCTTGGTTACCAACCAGCCCGATTGGGGCAGTGTGCAAATCGCCTACAGCGGCCCGCAGATCGACCAAGCAGGTTTGCTGGCCTACATAGTGAGTTTTCGCAACCACAATGAGTTCCATGAGCAGTGCGTAGAGCGCATCTACACCGACATCATGGCCCGCTGCGCCCCCACCAAGCTAAGCGTCTATGCCCGCTACACCCGCCGCGGAGGGCTAGATATCAACCCGTTTCGCTGCAGCCACCCGATGGCTATGCCTTTGAATGTGCGCACTGCGCGGCAGTAAGTTGTTGCATTTTTTGTGAGTTTTTGCATTTGACCAGTGCGTGTCACAAGGTGTGGAATATTTCCATGTTTAGCGCGCCCGATCAGCGTTTTGTCTATCCCGACGCGCCCTCATGCGGGGGTACCCGAAATCGGTCGGTCGGGATAGCCAAAACGCTGCTCGGGCTATGCTCGCTTTGAGGCTTTAATACCGGAGACACGTTACGCTTGGAGTGCTACTTACTATATAAAAAATAGCTAGCTATGACCATATGACGCTGACATTGCCACTATTTTTCTTAAAAAGTACAAGCCCAAGCGTGAAATAACGCTCCAGCATGCTGTTGACCTATAGGCTGAGCAGTTTTCCAACCGTTCCGAGTAACCACCTCGCCCTGCGGCTAAGCGAGTGCTGTGCCAATGCGCAAACAATCAGGGCGCTGGGCTGGTTTTTTCGAGCAAATGGAGGATCAGAAACGGGC
>JAYTMT010000100.1:0-3359 GCA_043728315.1 Polaromonas sp.
TTTACACTGTACTAGGCACTACAATTGCAAATTCCCAAAACCCTCACGCTCCCCAGAGGAGAAGTCAGTTTGGGGTCAGAAAAAGTGCGGAAGTCGGGACTAGTAAATGCAGCTCGGCCAAGCTGGGGCTCAGTGCCACCAGCTGCGTGCCCAGCAGCTTGCTAAATGCTTGGCCAGCCAGCGTGCGGCGGCCCAATGGCAATAAATCAATCACGTCAGACATATAAAACTCCAGTGGATTAAACAGATATCACGCATACATCACGCAAATACTACGTATACGAAGTATATGCGAGGTACTTGCATAATCCACCGCATAATGCGGCGATGGATGAAAAAAAATACCTCTACCA
Organism: Polaromonas sp.; assembly: GCA_043728315.1. Taxonomy (GTDB): domain Bacteria; phylum Pseudomonadota; class Gammaproteobacteria; order Burkholderiales; family Burkholderiaceae_C; genus JAAFIP01. The sequence continues at coordinate 354 of JAYTMT010000100.1, forward strand.
CCAACTCCAGCTGGCTGCCGCACGCTTACGCACACAGGCTGACCGCATGGGCATTGCCGCAGCGGGCGTGAGCGCGGCGCAAGCGGGTGCGCTGATGGCCATAGCCAGCCACCCTGGTGCCACCCAGCGCGCCATCGCCCAGGCCTTGGGGCAGGGCGAATCTGCCTTTGCCACCATGGTGCAGCGCCTGCTTGCTGCGGATTTGGTGCGGCGAGAAGATGGCCTGCAAGACCCGCGCGCATGGTCGCTTAGCCTGAGCCAGCGCGGGCAGGCCGCCTTGACAAATCTTCAGCAGGGCCTGCACGCTATGAATGCACGCATCGACCAAGTGCTCAGCGCGGCAGAGCAAGCCAGTTTGACCGAGGCTTTGTCACGCTTGGTGAATATAGACGTACTCTCATAAACATAGCAATAAATGACCATATGACGCTGACATTAGCCTAAAAAAGCGAAAAACCGGACAAAATCATCGCTTTGTCCGGTTTAAGCACCACGTCTTTGGTTTGCCCTCACAGCACAATCGCCACCGCGCCGCGCTGCGCCGAGTGGTGGTCAAAATCTGTTTCGTGCGACCATGCCAAGATGAGGTGCACCGTTTGGCCTTGGGCCAAGCCAAGGTCTTGTGCATCTTGCGCTTTGAGCGGCATGCTAAAACACAGCTGCGTGTGGCCGTTTGCAAAGCTGCCCTGCACTTGGCTTACCCGCTCGCTGCCATCGCTGTTGGGGCGATGCGTGTGTTGCGGCGGATTGGCCATGTGCACTTGGGCTTGCGCGTGGCCATTCACCAGCCTGCCCATCACCAAGCGTGCGCTCGAAAGCCCATCTGTGGTGTTAAAGCCCACCGTGATCCAGCCCCGGGTGGCCGCGCGCATGCAGCCATGCAGCAGGCCGCCGCTCACGCGCCAGCGAAACTCCACGTCTGCTCGCGCCACCGTGCGTTCGGCTTGCGCGGTGGCTGTGGCGGTGGCGCTGACGGTCAGCGCCACCGCCATCGGTATAGCCAAAGTGCGTATCCTCATGGAGCTTTGGGGGTAACGGTCATCAGCACCGACTCTTGCAGCAGCAGCCATTGCCCATTGGCCCAGATCATGCTGTAAGCGCCTTGAAAACTGGCATCGGGGCGCACCATGCGCGCCGAAGCGGTGGCAAAGCCATCAACCGCGCTCACGCCCGCCACGCTCACTTGGCGGCTTGCCCCGCCAATTTTGCCATCGCGCACCATCTTGAGGTATTGCGCACGGTCTAGCACATTGGGGTTAGTGCCCGCTTTCAGGTTAAAAACCACGCGGAATGCGGGGTGCAGCAAGCCCTCCAGCGTGGCGGCATCGCTGGCATCGGATGCCTTGGCAAAAGCGCTGATCAAATCGTTGGCGAAAGCTGGGTTTGCATCGGGCGCTTTGGTTTGTGCGGTGGCGGCGTGGGTGCTCAGGGCGCACAGGCATATCGTAGCAAATTGAGCAAGGTAGCGCATACTGAATATAGATAAAGTGTTCATAGGGGTTCTCTTAAAAAAATGGGGTGAATGGAAAGTTAAAGTGTCCAAGGTGGCGCAAAAGCTTGGCCGCCGGGCATCGTGGCTTGAATGCCCGCAGGCGCTATGGCCATGGCTTGGAACACGTCGGGTCCAAGGTTGGCCAAAGAAAATGGCTCTCCAGCAGGCACCACCAAGGTGTCGCCCGCGTGCAGCTGCACCACTTGGCCTGCCAGCACAACCTCCGCCTGCCCAGACAAAGCGACAAAAATCTCTTCTTTGTCTAGGCTGTGCAGGCTGCCGGGTGTTTGCGCGGCTATTTCAAGTCGCCAAACGGCGTTGGTCAGTGCGCCCAAGCTGGGCGCCGCTAATGGCGTAAAAGTGATTCCGGGTAATTGGAATGGGGAGGTTTTCTCCCCTCTGATAATCGGCATGTTTCAAACTCCAAGAAATGGTTAAAATGATCAACTAAAGTTGTGCAATTGAAGTTACTCAACTTTGGTTGATTAATTAATATTAAACCAAGGTTGAATAAATGTCAAGCCCTGCCACCGACCCTGCCACTGACCCTTCCTATGCCACAGCGCGTGCCGTTGATTTTGGAATTTTGTTGGGCCTGGCCTACCAAAACTTTGTAGACGAGCTGCGCGCGCATTTGCTTGCCCAGGGCTACGACGATGTGGGCAAGGTCTATGGCTATGTGTTTCGCGCACTAGAGGCCGACAGCTTGCATCTGCGACCTTTGGCAGAGCGGCTGGGCATGACGGACCAAGGTGCTTCCAAAATCATCAACGAAATGCAAGAGCGCGGCTATGTGCTGCGCAGCACCGACGCGCAAGACGGCCGTGTGAAAAAACTCAGCCTGTCAGCACGGGGCACAGCAGCATTGGCAGCCGCCAAAGATTTTCATGCGCAATACGAGCAGCGACTAGCCGCGCAGTGGGGACAGGGCGCGTTGGCAGACATACGCCAAACCTTGGAAAGCATGGTGGCGCAGTCGGGCAGCGATGCGGCGCATGCACGTTTGCGCGCCATGTGATTGCGTGTGAACAGCGGCGCAGAGCCAATACTGTTCGCTTAAGCATATGCGGCTGCTTATTTTGCGCGGTCTTCGAGTTTTAGCGCGCCCGATCAGCGTTTTGGCTATCCCGACGCGCCCTCATGCGGTGGGTACACCGAAATCGGTCGGTCGGGATCGCCAAAACGCTGCTCGGGCTAGCTCGCTGTGAGGTTTTTAATACCGTAGACACGCTACTCATAGAGCGCCATTCGCTATAGAAAACACAGCGAACTATGACCATATGACGCTGACATTGCCACTATTTTTCTTGAAAAGTGCAAATCGAAGCGTGAAACAGTGCGCCAGCATGTTGTTGACCCAGAAACTGCGCAGTTTTCCAACCGTTCCCAGCAGCCACCTTGCCCTGCGGCTAAGCGAGTGCTGTGCCAATGCGCAAACAATCAGGGCGCTGGGCTTGTTTTTTTGGACAAATGGGGGATCAGCAACTGTCTTAAAAGTCAAGCGATTTCAGGCA
>JAYTMT010000101.1:0-6950 GCA_043728315.1 Polaromonas sp.
GGAGCAGGGCTACAAGCAGGGCAGGAACAATTCGGGTGGCCACAAATGTGCTTTGCTAAGTGAGGGTGGGTAAGCAGCTTCAGTGTATTGTCAAGCGCGACGCGAGGCCAAGCCTAGGCTTTCAGCGCAGGTTATAAAACGCGGCACGGCCAAGGTATTGTGCCACCTCGCCCAAGTCTTCTTCAATGCGCAAGAGCTGGTTGTATTTGGCCATGCGATCCGAGCGGCTCATCGAACCTGTTTTGATCTGGCCCGCATTCGTGCCCACAGCTATGTCTGCAATCGTGCTGTCTTCGGTTTCGCCGCTGCGGTGGCTGATGACGGCGGTGTAGCCTGCACGCTTGGCCATTTCAATGGCGGCAAAGGTTTCGGTCAACGTGCCAATTTGGTTGATTTTGATGAGGATGGAATTGGCAATTTTCTTGTCAATGCCTTCTTTCAAAATTTTGGTATTGGTCACAAACAAATCATCGCCCACAATTTGCACGTTTTTGCCCAAACGGTCGGTGAGGATTTTCCAGCCATCCCAGTCGCCCTCGGCCATGCCGTCTTCAATGCTGATGATGGGGTATTTGTCTACCCAAGTGGCCATCATGTCGGTCCATTCTTGGCTGGAGAGGGTTAAACCTTCGGCCTCCAAATGGTATTTGCCGTCTTTGTAAAACTCACTGGCGGCGCAGTCTAGGCCAATGGCAATTTGCTCGCCTGCGGTGTAGCCCGCTGCGCTAATCGCGTCCAAAATCATCACAATCGCTGCTTCATGGTTGTCCACCGTAGGGGCAAATCCGCCTTCATCGCCCACCGCAATGCTCATGCCTTTGTCGTGGATGATTTTTTTGAGCGCATGGAACACCTCAGCCCCCCAGCGCACGGCTTCGCGAAAGCTAGGCGCACCCACGGGAATAATCATCAGCTCTTGCAAATCCAAATTGTTGTTGGCATGCGCGCCGCCGTTGATCACATTCATCATGGGCACAGGCATTTGCACCGCAGCCATGCCGCCAAAATAGCGGTACAGCGGCAGGCCAGCCTCTTCGGCTGCGGCACGCGCCACCGCCATGCTCACGGCCAGCATGGCGTTAGCGCCCAGGCGTGATTTATTCTCCGTGCCGTCCAAATCAATCATGGTTTTGTCTAAAAACGCCTGCTCTGACGCGTCTAGCCCCAACACCGCCTCAGAAATTTCGGTGTTGATATGCCCCACGGCTTTGAGCACGCCCTTGCCCAAATAGCGGCTCTTGTCACCATCGCGCAGCTCAATGGCCTCACGCGAGCCGGTGGACGCGCCCGAAGGCACGGCAGCGCGCCCCATCACGCCCGACTCTAGTAACACATCACACTCCACAGTAGGGTTACCGCGCGAATCCAAAATTTCACGGCCTACGATATCGACGATTGCACTCATGGTTTTCTTTCGTTTACTAAGATGTTTTAACAGGAAAAGCCAACGCCTCGCGTGCGGCTTTCAAGGATTTGTCTCGTGCCCACATTTTTTCAATGCTGGCTATTTTTTCTTCCCAAGTCAAGGCACTCGCGCGTCCCCGCCATGCGGTTTTGGCTGCTGCCACGTGGCGCTCCAAAGCCGCGTAGTCCACGGGCGTATGCGTCAAATCTATAGCAGGTGGCCTAAGCGTAGCGGCGCTCATAGGTGCTCCAGCGTTCTTGCAAGTGGTGCTTGTCGACCAGCTGCTTCAGATGCGCGCTGTCCGCGCAGCCAGCCTCAATCAAGCTATTGACGCGTTGGTAGTCTTTTGCGCGCCCAGTTTGCAGGGCAATAGCGCAGAGGTAATCGGCCGTGACCACAGGCACACTGATTCCTTCAAAGCTTTTGTCAAGCGCGTTTGTCACGGCCTCCTCAACCAACGGGGTGTAAGCAGGCAAAATCTGCACAGGCCAGCCATGCAAGACCACATGCTCGTTATGCACCACGCCGCCAAGCGCTTTGAGGCGATCATACAAAGGTGTGAGCACCAACAAGCCTGACGCACTAGGCTTGAGAAAAGCAAAAATATCCAAGTCCTCGGTGGCCACTGCTTCTATATAAAAACTGGCTGCTACCGCGCCGCCCACGGCAAACTGCGCCAGCGTGCCTTCGGCGCGCAGTTGGAGCAGGGTTTGCAGGGTTTGACGCATATGCAAAGAGTTTTCAGGTATCAATAAAAAATTTAAACGCCTTCTACTGCAATCATCCGCATCACGGCTGCGCCTTGGCGCGAATCGCGGGCTGCGGTGTATTCGGGGGAGTGGGCGTAGGCTTTGGCCGCATCTAGGCTGGGGAACTTGAGCACCACCACGCGGGTGGGTGCCCAGTCACCCTCTAGCACCTCCACTTGGCCGCCACGCACACAAAGCTCAGCGCCGTGCACTTGCATGGCTATTGTCGAGAGTTTTTTATAGGTCTCGTATTGTTCGGGGTTCGTAACGGTAACGTGGGCGATGATGTAGGCGCTTGGCATGTTCTGATTTCTCGGGGTATGTGTTTATTGGAATGGAGTTTTAGTATGGTAATAGCCGTTGGTAGATAACAGTTGGTGGATAGGAGTTGGCAATTAGCAGTTAGTAATTCAGGCTGCAAAATCATGCTCTAAAAAACCATGCTTTTTAACCACACGGTCTAAATCCACCAAGCTCTCTAGCAAGGCGCGCATGTGTTTGAGCGGCACAGCATTTGGCCCGTCAGACCACGCCAGCGATGGCTCGGGGTGCGTTTCCATGAAAAGCCCAGACACCCCTGCTGCCACGCCCGCCCGCGCCAGCACAGGCACCATGTCGCGCGCGCCACCGCTGCTCGTGCCCTGACCTCCGGGCTTTTGCACCGAATGCGTCACGTCAAACACCACAGGCGCTCCCGATGTGCGCATCTCAGCCAGCGATGTCATGTCCGCCACGAGATTGTTATAGCCAAAGCTCACGCCGCGCTCGCAGGCCAAGAAGTTGTCCTCGTTCAAGCCTTTTTCTGCGGCTGCGGCACGCGCTTTGTCAATCACGTTTTTCATGTCCCAAGGCGCAAGAAACTGGCCTTTTTTGATGTTAACGGGTTTGCCCGATTGCGCTACCGCACAAATAAAATCTGTCTGGCGGCAAAGGAAGGCTGGCGTTTGCAATACGTCTACCACGCTGGCTACCTGCGCAATATGCGCTACTTCATGCACGTCGGTAAGCACGGGCAGCTGCAGCTGGCGGCGCACCTCGTCTAATATTTTCAAACCTGCATCGATGCCCACACCACGTTTGGTGGTGCCCGAAGAGCGGTTGGCCTTGTCAAACGAGCCTTTGTAAATCAGCGGTATGCCCAGCTTAGAAGTCACTTCTTTCAAATGCCCCGCCACGTCCAATGACATCTGCAACCCCTCAATCGAGCAAGTGCCCGCTATGAGGAAAAAGGGCTTGTCTAAGCCGATGTCAATGTTGCACAGTTTCATGGGTGTGATTTTACTTGGCTATTGTGATGGCCTACACGGTTGGCCTGCATGGTGGCGAGCCGTGTTTGCAATTCGATGGGTTTGAGAATCGGAAAAGTGCATTGTCCAGCGAGCACCAATAAATCTTGATCGCCTGTGACTAGCACGATGTCGGCGTAGGTTTGGGCGGCAAGGCTGCTTAAGTTGAGAAATTTTTGATCCGCTGCATCGCGGCATATTGGCAGTTTGGTATTTGCTGGCGCTGTATCTGAAAACACCACCGCGTTGACGATGATGCGCAGCAAGACGCTTTCTTGCATGCTAGGCGTTAAACCAAATTTCGGGTAAGTTAAAACCCTTTTGAGCTCAGCTGCTGTGAGTGGGTCAAGCACCAAAGTTAAAGCGCCTGTGTCGGCCGCTTCTTTGAGCCATTTCAAGCTGGAATTGCGAAATAAATAGGCGCTTAGCAAGACATTGGTGTCGGCAACGGTATGCATTGCGAAATATAGTTGCCTGAAAACAGCTTATTGGCCGCTGCGCGCCCAATCAACGGCCTCGCCGATGTCGCCTTCGGTCAAACCGAGTGCTTCCATTTTGTCCCACGCAGCATCTAATTCCATGGTTTTTGCGGGTTTGAGCACAATCTCTTGGCCGCGTGCAGTCACTTCAAAGCGGCGTACACCCAAAAACTGCCCCATCAGTGCTTTAGGCAGGGTGAGTTGGTTCTTGCTGGTGAGTGTGGCGATCATGGCTTGCCTTTTGGTAAGGAGGTAAGGCGCATTGTAGCCTTACTTGACTATTTGTGCACGAATCGCTATGTGCAGAAGCCCTCAAGCCACCGATTTCAGCGTTTTCCCCGCCGCTTTATGTTCCGCCTTATGCGCCAGCGCCGCTTTCACATAGGCGTTAAAAAGCGGATGCCCGTCCCATGGCGTACTTTTGAACTCGGGGTGAAACTGCACGCCGATGTACCACGGGTGTACATCGCGGGGGAGCTCAACGATTTCGGTGAGTTGCTCGCGCTGGGTGAGAGCTGATATCACCAAGCCAGCCCTGCGCAGAGTGTCTAGGTAGTTCACATTGGCCTCAAAACGGTGGCGGTGGCGCTCAGTCACCACGTCGCCGTAAATCGTGTACGCCAGCGAATCCTTGGCTACATCGGAGCTTTGTGCGCCTAGGCGCATGGTGCCGCCCAAGTCAGATTTTTCGTTGCGGGTTTTGATGGAGCCGTCAGCGTCTTTCCACTCGGTGATCAGTGCAATCACGGGGTGGGGGCAGTCGGGGGCGAACTCGGTGCTGTTGGCATCTGCGAGACCCGCCATGTTGCGGGCGTATTCGATGGTGGCCACCTGCATGCCTAGGCAAATGCCAAGGTAGGGGATTTTGTTTTCGCGGGCGAAGCGGGCGGTGGCAATTTTGCCTTCCACGCCGCGCGGGCCAAAGCCGCCAGGCACCAGGATGGCATCGTATTTGGCCAACTGCGCGGCGCTGGCTGCATCGATGGTTTCGGAGTCGAGGTGGTCGATGTTGACCTTGGCGTGGTTTTTCAGACCCGCGTGTTTGAGTGCTTCGTTGAGAGATTTGTAGCTGTCCGACAAATCCACATATTTGCCCACCATGGCAATGTTCACCTCATGCTGCGGGTGCTCCACCTCGTGCACCAGCGAATCCCAGCGCTTCAAATTTGCGGGAGGTGTGTTCAGGCGCAGCTTGTCGCAAATCAGGCCGTCTAGCCCCTGCTCATGCAGCATGCGCGGCACTTTGTAAATGGTGTCCACATCCCACATGCTGATCACGCCCCAAGGCTGCACATTGGTGAACAGCGATATTTTTTCGGCTTCCTCGGCGGGAATGGCGCGGTCAGCGCGGCACAGCAGGGCATCGGGCTGTATGCCGATTTCGCGCAGCTTTTGCACGGTGTGCTGGGTGGGCTTGGTTTTGAGCTCGCCCGCTACTTTGATGTAAGGCACATAGGTCAGGTGCACAAAGGCCGTGTTGCCCACGCCTGCGCGCAGGCTGAGCTGGCGCACGGCTTCTAAAAATGGCAAAGATTCAATGTCACCCACGGTGCCGCCAATTTCCACGATCGCCACGTCCACACCATCTGGCGTGCCAAAGCCCGCGCCGCGTTTGATGTAATCCTGAATCTCGTTGGTGATGTGCGGAATCACCTGCACGGTTTTGCCCAAATAGTCGCCACGGCGCTCTTTGTCCAGCACCGATTGGTAGATTTGCCCGGTGGTGAAGTTATTGGACTTCTTCATGCGGGTGTTGATAAAGCGCTCGTAGTGGCCTAAATCGAGATCGGTTTCAGCGCCGTCATCGGTAACAAACACTTCGCCATGCTGTAGGGGCGACATGGTTCCGGGGTCTACGTTGATATAGGGGTCAAGCTTAATCAGCGTGACGACGAGGCCGCGTGATTCGAGGATAGCGGCCAGCGATGCAGATGCAATGCCCTTGCCCAGTGAACTGACGACACCGCCAGTGACGAAGACGAATTTGGTAACTCTGCCCACAAAAGGGGTAAGCGGCGTAGCTTGTGTCATACAGACCTTGGTGGAAATTCCGATTATAGAAGACTCACAAGCCAAAACACCACGCACTGCGCAACACGCAGGCTGCACAATGCTGCGAATCGCAACTTGCTTCAAACTGACTATTGGAATAAAATCCTCGCACAATGGAACTTCTACCTAGCAGCATACTGCACAAAACAGCACTTGGTCTTGCTGCCGTGAAGGCGCATGACCGGTCTTTAGACCAAAAATCCCGAACCTTGCTAATTTTGATGGATGGGTCGAAAACTGTCCAAGAACTTAGCAAGTTCTCGCCTGATCCTGTGCAAATCCCCCTTTTGCTTCAATCTTTGCTAGACATGGGTTTAGTCGCCCAAGCCACGCAAGCAGAGGAAGTTGTTGCGCCTACCAGTGCCGCAGTACCTCAATCGGTGGTGGGTGCGGCGGGTGTCCTGAAAGCGCCTTTGGATTTGAAAGGCGCTGCACGCAAAGCATCGCGCGCACTTGAAAATATACTTGGTCCATCGAGTGAAGTTTTGTGCATGCAAATCGAAAAATGCAAAACCATGGATGAACTCGTTGCAAAAGTGCAAGATTTGCGCGTTGTAGTGGCAAGGCTGCTGTCGGTGAAAAAGGCCGATGAATTTGTGGCTTCGGCTCTTGGCACTTGAAACATATTTTGATTTATTCGACTTTGCAAACAACATAAAAAAAGCCCCGTCACATCAAGTGCCGGGGCTTTTTAACTCTAGCAAGCTCAGTGTGCAGCGCTACCAGCAGTGGTTTTGCCGTCCAAGCTTGGGAAGCGCACATGCTCTACCAAGTCTTGAATCTCTTTACCCGGCGCTTTGGTAAGCAGCGACACGATGATGATCACTGCAAAACCTACAGGCACACCAAACAATCCAGCAGAGATGGGTGCAATATCCCACCACGTGTTGGCTTTGAGTACTTCAGGCGTCAAAGTGGCACCGCCGTGGGTGAGCTTGTACATCCATGGCTGGGTGGTGATCATGTAGTAAAACGTGAC
>JAYTMT010000102.1:0-2077 GCA_043728315.1 Polaromonas sp.
CATGGCCTACAACGATTTCAATATGGACAACCAATGGTTGCCCTTCACGCCCAACCGCCATTTCCGCCAAGACCCGCGCGTCTTGGTGGCTGCTGACGGCATGCACTTTACTACGCATGATGGCAAAAAAGTGCTCGATGGCATCAGCAGCTTGTGGTGCGTGGGCGCAGGGCATAACCGCAAGCCGATTAACGAGGCGATTAAAAAGCAGCTGGACACGCTGGACTACGCCACCGCGTTCAACGCCAGCAACGACCAGGCCTTCAAAGCCGCCGAGATGATTGCCCACATGGCACCGGGCGACTTGAACAAAGTGCTGTTTTGCAACTCAGGCTCTGAGGCGGCGGATACGTCGATGAAAGTGGCGCTGGCCTACCACCGCGCGCGCGGCGAAGGCCACCGCAACGTGTTCATTGGCCGCGAGCGCGGCTACCACGGCGTCGGCTTTGGTGGCATGAGTGTGGGCGGCATTCCGGCTAACCGCAAGGTGTACGGCACGGCGCTGCTGCCGCGTGTGGACCATATGCGCTTTATTCATGACCCGGTCAACCACGCCTACATCCACGGCCAAGAGCCTGAGTGGGCCGAGGACATTTTGCTAGAGCTAGAAAACCGCATTTTGCCGCTGCACGATGCCAGCAACGTGGCCGCAGTTATTGTCGAGCCAGTCTCTGGCAGCGCGGGCTGGTATTTGCCGCCCAAAGGTTATTTAAAACGCTTGCGCGAAATTTGCGACAAGCACGGTATTTTGTTGATTTTTGACGAAGTCATCACCGGCTTTGGCCGCATGGGCGTGAACTTTGCATCAGATTATTACGGCGTAGTGCCCGATATGCTGAACTTTGCCAAGTGCGTCACCAATGGCGTGATTCCGCTGGGCGGCGTGATTTGCCGCGAGCATATTTACCAAGCGTTTTTAGATGGCAACGCTAAGTCGCCAGACCACGCGATTGAGCTGTTCCATGGCTATACCTACAGCGGCCACCCAGTGGCCTGCGCGGCAGCCATTGCCACACTAACGCTGTTTAAAGAAGACAATTTGTTTGAGCGCGCAGGCCAGATGGGCACCGTGCTGGGCGATGCGATGCACAGCATGCTTAAAGGTTTGCCCAATGTGGTGAGCATTCGCACGCTGGGCTTAGCAGGTGCGGTTGAGATGAGCCCGATGCCCGGTGCACCGGGTAAGCGGGGCTACAACATCTTTTTGGACTGCTACCACCAAGGTGTGTTGGTACGCCCTGCGGGAGAGAACATTGTGCTGTGCCCACCCTATATTGTGGACAAAGGGCAAATTGACCAGATGGTGAGCACGGTGGCCGCTAGCATCAAAAAGCACGCTTAAACTTAGTTTCTCAAAGCAGGCTTGCCCATTTTTTGCATTTGCTGTTTAAACTGCGCGCAGTAATCGGTGCCTGTATCCTCGCGCGGCCATTGGGTAATTTGCATGGTGGCTGAAGGATCGATTCGCGAGATATGCAACGGCACGGCCAACTGTGCATCCACATGGCCGCTACCTGCTATCAGCACCACTGTTTTTCCTTGTGCGTTAGCAGGGCTCATTTGACTAAGCATCGCCCAGGCCATGGTCAGGTCGCGCGCCACCTGCACTCGCGCCATGGGACCCAATTGTGATGCGGGCAACATGTCGCAATGTCCAATACGGATTGCGTCTAGCTGGCGCTGCCACAACGTTGGCGTAAAGTAAGCTTCGTAATCTTTAGACTGCATAGCTTGCTTGATACTATGCTGGGACAAACTTGCACCCATCATGGGCGCTCCTGAGCGCACAGCAGCCATCACCGCACCTTTGTAATTGGCCCAAGGCCAAGCGTCCTCGCGCCAACGTAAAGCAGTCTGCACCTGTTCCTCTGTGGCATTGCTGCGCAGCTTATCTGCGCCTACATGCTCATCCACCATTTCTAGCACCAGTGAAGCTAAGCGGCCTTGAGAGGCTAAATCTTGCACTGCCTGCGCGTGTAAACGGGGATGGCTTGGCGCGTCATGCTGTTCGCCTAAAAGCAGCAGCTTGGGTTGCAAAGACTGCTCTCTTACATCCTCAGTATTTTTTTGTTGAGAC
>JAYTMT010000103.1:0-14803 GCA_043728315.1 Polaromonas sp.
AATCAAGGCTAAGATAAACTGGCAATTTACGACCGATACAGCTCGCATCAAGCTTAAACGACTCTATCCGACATTTGACGTGTGACACGACACTAGGGTCAATCAACCATTGCATGACCTCATATGGGCAAAACAAAGGTTGTATTGTGTGACCACGCTGGCCTTTCCCCGCAACTTTACGGGCAGCTTTTAACTTCGGAACGTCACTAAGGCTTTTAAACCAACTTAAGTTCATTCCGGTAAACGCACCAAATGCTGCGATTAACTGGACACGACTAGCAAGTAGAGTTTCATTCGGCCTAGCAACTGCATTTGTAGAAATACCATCGCAAGGCTGCTTAGCCTCTGGAAACCTGTAATACACCCCTTGATTTTCAAGCCATCTGTTTAAGTCGGATATCTTGACATGATCACAGGGATGCACCTTACTGCTTGTGTGATCTATTGGCAACTGCGTATCAATATTTCGGACGGTTAGTCTGCCAGATCGAGCAGCATCAAGGATGCTGTCCAGCATTACTTTTGGCGATACATTAGCCAACGATTCCGCAAATACGTGTGCGGCCTCATCCAAAGTAAAAACCCCACTTTTTTGCCTATCGATGGTGCTTTGAATAAGATTGATTAAATCAATTACTTTTTCTGTACATGTGCCGCTTAAATAAACGCCTTTAAATTCGAAGCGTACATGCGAGTCCCTTGGTAATTTTTGTAAATTATCGGGTATCGAGGCAGGTCGAATTTGCAAAATAAAAACAGGTAGCTTCGCTGTCATTCACACCCCTTCATAGTGCCCTTCGATAGAAAGCTCCAGCGGCGGGTGAAGGTGACCCGCTTTTCAGCCGCTAAACCTAGCTGGGGCTAAGCAGTAATTTATGGGTTCAAATTCAATGCGAAAACGCTGGCACGACGCTAATACGCAGCCCCACCGCGTGGAGCACTTTGGTGATGGTGCTCAGCGTCGGGTTACCGTCTTGACTCAGTGCGCGAAACAGGGTTTTATCACCCATATCTGCGCGGCGTGCTACCTCTGCCATGCCGTGCGCTTTGGCTACGTGGCGAAGCGCCACCAGCAAGGTTGCGGGTTCGTCTAGCTCCATCACGGCTTCTATGTAGGCGGCGGCTTCAATCGGGTCTTGCAAGGCTATGGCTAGGGTATCGTCATAGCTTACGTCGCGTGGTGCAGTCATGGTCGGCCTCTTTCTTTCCAGTCGTTCAAATAGTCAATCGCTTGCTTGATGGTACGGTCTTGGTCACTCTTATCGCTTCCACACAGCAGCAACACCAGCACTGCGCCCTGTCGGCTCAGATACAACCTGTAGCCCGGCCCTAGGTCTATGCGCAACTCCTGCACTCCTTCCCGCACGGGCTTGCAATCGCCAAAGTTGCCAGCTCTAAGCCGCTCTAGCCGGGCACGGATAGCTGCCCGCGCTTTATGGTCTCGCAGGTCTTGCAACCATGCATTAAAAGGCTTATCTCCCTGAGCGTCTGTGTAAATGCGAATATCCATATGGTATCCCAAAAAGTACCGTTTGTGCTTTAGCGTTTATGCTGCTTTTTTTGCCTGAATTGGCACGACGTTGCCCAGCGGCGCAGCATCGGGGGTGTAGCAGCGGTTTGCCCATGCTTGCATCAGCTTAACGCGCTTAGGCAGCAAGGTGCTGCGCAGATACGCCGCCTCTGTTTTGTCTGGCAATTTATGCGACAGGGCATGCTCGCAGGTGGTGCGGTCAAAATTGGTGCAATCCCCCGCCCAGTCGCTAAAGGTTGACCTAAAGCCATGCTGCGTGACTGCCCGTGTTACGCCATCTACCTGCACTGTCATACCCATGTCGCGCAGCACTTTGGTTAGCGCCATGTCAGACAAAACACCGCCCTTGCTGGGGGACGGAAACACCAAGTCAGTGCCTGCTAGGCGCGGCATGGCTTGCAATAGTTCTAGAGCATGGCTACTGAGCGGAATAATATGCTCGCGGCGCTTTTTCATGCGGGGCGCGGGAATAGTCCACAGTTTGGCCTGAAAGTCAATTTCTGCCCATGCAGCCCCGCGCGCCTCTTGGCTTCGGGTAGCGGTCAATATGGCAAAGGCCAAGCACTTAGGGGCTACGCCTTCGCGCAGTGCCAGCGCCTGTGTGAATGCACCGATTTTGCTGTGGTGCAAGGCGGGAAAGTGGCTGTCTTTTTCGTCTTTGTCGCGTTGGTACACGCTGGCCAGTGACCTAGCGGGGTTTTCGCTCGCGCGCAGTTTATGCACGGCAGCCCAATCAAGCACCTGCGCTATGCGCCCACGCAGCCGTGCAGCGGTTACGGCCTTGTTTTTCCAAATAGGGTCTATGACCATGCGTACATGCTCTACGTCTAGGTCTTTCACCAGTAATGCGCCTAGCAATGGGTATGCATAGGTGTTTAGGGTGTTTTCCCACTGGGAAGCGTGCTTTACGTTTTTCCACTTGGGGCTTGCATCGTTGATAAAGCGCCGCGCAGCTTGCGCAAAGGTAACGGCTCTGCTTTGTTCAACCATCAGTTTGCTTTTATCGGTTTTACGCTGTTCGATGGTGTCTACCCCAGCCAGAATCCGGTCTTTTTGCGCTTGCGCCTTGGCATGCGCCATGGCAAGCGTTACGCCCGGGTATGCACCCAAGCCCACTTCACGGCGCTTGCTACCCACCATCCCGCGATAAATCCAGCTTTTGGAGCTGGGGCTATTGACTTGCAAATACAGCCCCGCCACCTTGCCCACCGCGTGCTGGCCAAGCGCAGTTAGCCGCTGCACTTCAATGGCTTTGAGTTCTTTTGCTTGTTTTGGCATGCTATCCCCAGTTAACCCGCCATCCCACCCGCCATAAAATTTGCGACTGTATGGTGGGTTAATGATACTGCATGATGCAATCAATTCCAGTAAACGCTTGATTTACCTAGATAAATTGATTTTTTTGAGGTTTTATGAGACTGTTTGAAACAACAGTCCGGCGGAAGCGGTGAGATTCGAACTCACGGGGGTCGTAAAACCCCGGCAGTTTTCAAGACTGCTGCATTCAACCGCTCTGCCACGCTTCCTTTGGGTGAATACGGGTATTTTAACCCAGCGGCTTGGCGCTTTCACACCTAGGCTAAACATCCGCCAAAAACAGGCTTTGCAAATCACTTAAAAAGTCCATGCCGCGGGCTGTGGGGGTCACTTGCACGAAATCTCGGGTGATCAGGCCTTTGGTTTCGGCCTCGTGCAGGCCTTTTTGGATGGCGGTGATGGGAATGCCGGTGCGTTCGCAAAAGTCTTGCAACTTGAACCCAGCGGTGAGGCGCAGGGCGTTGAGCATGTATTCAAAGGGCAAATCGGCGCGGCTCACTTCGGTGTCTTGCACGACTGCGCTTTGCACTTTGTCGCCCACATGGACTGCGCCCGATAGTGCAAGCCGCGAACTGGACGGTACGCCCAAAGCTTTGTCCATATACAGGGCAGGCTCGCGCGCCCGCACCTGCCTTGTGACGCGGTGCGCAAAGCTGAGCTTGCTGTGCGCGCCCGCACCTATGCCCAAATAGTCGCCAAACTGCCAATAATTGGTGTTGTGCCAGCACTGAAAGCCCTTGCGCGCAAAGGCGCTCACCTCGTAGCGGCTAAGCCCCTGTGCAGCGGTAAGAGCGCAAATGCGGTCGAGCATGTCGTAGGCGGTATCGTCCTCGGGAATGGCGGGCGGGAATTTGGCGAAATACGTGTTGGGCTCAATGGTGAGGTGGTAAATGCTGATGTGGGGCGGCTTAAAGCGCAGCGCCGTAGCAATGTCTTGCTCGCACTGCGCCAAGGTTTGGCCGGGCAGCGCATACATAATATCCAAGTTAAACGCTTCAAAATGTGCAGCAGCTTCTTCAATGGCAGCAATCGCTTGAGCCCCATCGTGCACACGGCCTAGGGCTTTGAGGTGCGCGTCATTAAAGCTTTGCACCCCAATCGACAGGCGGTTCACGCCGGCTGCGCGGTAGGCTTTGAAGCGGTCTTTTTCAAAAGTGCCGGGGTTGGCTTCCATGGTGATTTCGGCATCGGGGTCTAGCTTTACCCGCGCCCGCACTGCCGCCAACAGCGCGTCGATACTGCTGGGCGCAAACAAACTGGGCGTGCCCCCACCAATGAAAATGCTGTGCACCGGCCGCCCCCACACTAGCGGCAACGATGCGTCTAGATCAGCAATCAGTGCGTCTAGGTAGCGCTGCTCAGTGCCCGAATCCAGCGCGCCGTGTGTAGATTGGCCCGCATCGGGTGCAGAGGGCCTAGATTCATGCGAATTAAAGTCGCAATACGGGCATTTTTTAATGCACCAAGGCAGGTGAATGTACAGCGACAATGGCGGCAAGCTGGGCAATTGCAGGCTGCCAGAACGCATGTAGTGTTGGATGTCGTGCATATTAACTCTTTCATACTTTCACACCAAATGTCACCGTAATATCGACATTTAACGCTATGATTTTTGATTATTAAAAACCAATCAATTTGAAGTTTTTCCGTTGTGTGGACTGACAAGACTTACGACACCATCAGACCCCATGAGCGTAGCAATTAGCGGGCAGCAGATATCGCCGTGTGCCGCGTCGCAGCGCTCAACCACCTGGGCAAGCGCGGCGGCCATGCATGCCAAATCAGCCAACTTAGTGCGCACTGTCAGCAGTTTATCTTGCGCCAGCTCCTGCGCTTGCTTGCAATGCGTGCCGTCTTCCAATTGCAGCAAATGCCCCACCTCCTCCAAACTAAAGCCTAATTTTTGTGCTGTTCTGATAAACCGCAAACGCCCTAAATCAGCCTGCCCATAGCGACGCACAGTGCCTATTTGACGTTGTGGCTCGCGCATCAAACCTTTACGCTGGTAAAAACGGATGGTTTCGCCATGCACGTTTGCTGCGCAGGCCAAAGCGCCAATGGTTAAATTGTCAGAAATAGTGTGCATTTAGCTTGACTCCGTACTCTGGTACGGTCTTAAGCTTACAGCATGAAATCTATAAACCACACAAAATTTGGCCTGCGTACCCTTTTGACTGGTGCTGTGGCCGCGCTCTTAGCCTCTGCTTGCTGCTTAGGCCCATTGATCTTGATTAGCATAGGAATCTCAGGAGCATGGATCAGCAAACTAGCGGTACTTGCGCCTTACCAACCGCTCTTTATTGCCTCTGCACTCTTAGCTTTAGCACTGGCGTTTCGTCACATCTGGAGACCCGCCGCGCAGTGCACACCTGACCAAGTGTGTGCGTTGCCAAAGGTAAAGCGTACTTACCAAGTGTTGTTTGTATGCGCCAGCATGTTGATTGTTGCAGTGCTGGTATTTCCATTTTTAGCCCCCTATTTTTACTAAAGAGCGCTCCAAAAATATGAAAAAAATGCTTGTGATTTTTACCAGTACTGCAATTTGCATTTTGAGTAGCTACAGCGCGCATGCCACCACCCGCACCTTAACGCTTGCAGTGCCCAACATGGATTGTCCTGTTTGCCCTATTACCTTGAAGAAGGCGCTTACACGACTTGTTGGAGTCAATCAGATGCAAGTGAATTTTGACAAACGCCAAATTATTGTGATATATGACGATTCCAAAATAGCAGTAAAAGCCATCATCGAGTCGACTAAAAATGCAGGTTTTCCCTCAACTATCGTCGGAGGCACACAATGAGCGCTGTCACTCTAGAATCGACCATCACATGCCCGAATTGCGGTTTTTCCAAATCTGAAACGATGCCAACCGATGCATGCCAGTGGTTTTATGACTGCTCGCAATGCCAAGTGGTGCTGAAACCGTTACCGGGGGATTGCTGCGTATATTGCTCTTACGGAACTAACCCATGCCCACCTGTCCAAGAGCATGGCAGGAACTCTGATTGTTGCTAATGGGCATATTTTTAGGCATATGTCAGCGTCATATGGTCATAGTACGCTATAAAAAACAGAGTGTTTTACCATTAGCGCAACCACCGCTGCGCCATCAAATGCCCCATCTGCGAAGCTGCTTGGCCACGGTGGCTGATGGCGTTTTTATGCGCTGGGTCTAATTGGGCGAAGGTTTTGCCAAGAGCGGGGATGAACAGCACGGGGTCAAAGCCAAAGCCTTGTTCGCCAATGGCAACATGGGTGATTTCTCCCTCTGCGCGGCCCACGGCTATCAGCGGTTCGGGGTCATCAAAACTGCGCAGAGCCACCAGGGTGCTGACTAGGGCGGCTTTGCGGTTGCTGATACCTTGCATTTGCTGCAAAACGGCGATGCGGTTGTTGTCGTCGGACTTCTCTAGACCAAACTCGGTGCAATAAAAGGCCGTATCGACCCCGGGAAGGCCGCCAAAAGCGTCAATGCACAGACCAGCATCATCGGCCAGTGCGGGCAGGCCTGTGAGACGGCTGGCGTGGCGGGCTTTGGCCAAGGCGTTTTCTACAAAGGTGCGGTGGGGTTCTGGGGCTTCGGGGATGTTGAAAACGCTTTGGGCGACCAGCTCTAAGCCCAGCGGGGCAAACAGGGCGTGCAGCTCGGCGAGTTTGCCTTGGTTGTTGCTGGCTAGGACTATTTTTACAGTATTTTTGGCCAATGTCAGCGTCATATGGTCATTGTTTGCTATTGAATTGTGAACTTTTGACAGCCGAACTTCCGGCCGCGAAGGGCGCGAAGGGCGCGAAAGTTACGCTAAAAACGCGAAAGGGACACCAAAATTTACTTTTACTTGGCTTAGCTTGCGCTGTTTTGCAGCGTTACCAGCTGTGCAATGCCCGCCTCTGCCAGCGCCAGCAGTGCGTCCATTTCTTTGCGGGTAAAGGCAGCGCCCTCGGCTGTGCCCTGCACTTCTACGTAGCTGCCTGCGCCTGTCATCACCACGTTCATGTCGGTATCGCAGGCTGAGTCTTCGGTGTATTCCAAATCAAGCAGCGGCGTGCCTTGCACGATTCCCACCGATATCGCCGCCACTTGGCCAATGATCGGGGATTCGGTCAATTTTCCTTGTGCAATCAACAGGTTAACCGCGTCGCGCGCGGCCACAAATGCGCCCGTGATGGCGGCGGTGCGGGTGCCGCCGTCGGCTTGGATCACGTCGCAGTCTAGGCTGATGGTGCGCTCGCCGAGCTTTTTCAGGTCAAACACGGCCCGCAGGCTGCGGCCAATCAGGCGCTGGATTTCTTGGGTGCGGCCAGTTTGCTTGCCTTTGGCGGCTTCGCGGCTGCTACGCGTGTGGGTGGCGCGCGGCAGCATTCCGTATTCGGCCGTGACCCAGCCCTCACCGCTGCCCTTTTGGTGCGGCGGCACGCGCTCTTCCACGCTGGCGGTGCACAGTACCTTGGTATTGCCAAACTCAATCAGCACCGAGCCCTCAGCATGCATGGTGTAGCCGCGCGTGATGGTTACAGGGCGCAGGGCGTTGGCTGGGCGGTTGCTAGAGCGTTGGAAATTGGTCATGGCTGTTTATGGTTGGTTAGTGAATGAATGTCTTTTGGCCGCGAAGGGCGCTAAAGTTGCGCGAAGAACGCGAAAGTAATACCAAAAAATACGCTGTAGTTATGGGTTTTATAAAATAGGTTGATTATTTAAGTGGGAATTAATATTTCATTTAAAAAAATACAGGCTTTGTCTTCTACAGGCAGTCATAGTTTGCAATTACAAACATAGCAATGGGTATTTTTTGGTTTTATTTTTGTCTTCTTTCGCGTTCTTCGCGTAACTTTAGCGCCCTTCGCGGCCAAAAGACCTCGAACAACCAAGTAGCTGGAAAACTCAAACCTTCCGCGCCGCGCTGCGCCGAATCGCCTCGTTGATCTCCGCTATCGAGCGCTCAATGGCTGCGTCGTCCAAGTCTTCCACCATGGTGTCCATCACCCCCGCCTGTATGGTGGAGGCGAACACGCCGTCGCTGATGCTGTCGGTGGATATGCCTCGGGTGGACTCGAATGCATCGGGGGTTTCCCACTCAAAGGCGATCACGGTCACGTTGTCGGAATGCTCGCCGCCGTTGCGCAGGGCCTGCTCCACCAGCTCGGGCACGGCATCGGCCACTGGCAATTTAGCCAGTTGGTGGGTGATTTCGGTATCGGTCACCGTGCCCCACAGCCCATCGGAGCAGAGCAGCAATTTGTCGCCCTGCTGCAACGGGGTGGGACCTGTCACGTCAAACAGCGGCTTGGTGGGGGAACCCAGGCAGGTGAATAAAATATTACGGTTCAAGCGGTCAAGTTTGATAATGCCCGCCGCGTGCTGCTCCATGTAGGAGTGGTCGCGGGTGCGGGTGACCAAATCATGCGCACGCACCAAATACAGGCGCGAGTCGCCGCAGTGCACCCACGTGGCGCTGTTGCCCTGCACAATGGCGGCCACCAACGTGGTGCGTGGCGTGTCCAGCATGCCTTTTTCACTGGCGTAGCGGATGATTTGGTGGTGTGCAGCCATCAAGGCGGTGGACAAAAATGCGTTCACGTCTTTGATAACGGGGCGGGCTTCTTTTTGGTAGAGCGCGGATATGGTTTGCAGCGCCAGCTGGGCTGCCACCTCACCTTCGGGGTGTCCACCCATGCCGTCGGCCAAAATAAACAGGCCAGACTCGCGGGTGTAGCAGTAGCCCATGCGGTCTTCGTTTTTTTCGCGGCCACCTCGGCGACTCACCTGAAACACAGAAAATTTCATTTACTTTTTCCCTCCAAAGCCAGTCGCTTTGGCCACATTCTTTTTAGCATCAGAGACCATGCTGTCAAATTGCAAGCGCATTTTCTCGCCCACGCTCAGCTTGGTATAGCGCCGCTCATTCTCGCGGCTAAGTTCTTTTTGCAGTGCAAACACCGACTGTGGGCGCGACAGCGGATCGAGCGACATGCACCACTCCACCACTTCAATCAAATTGTCTGAATACACCCCTCGCAAGCGCGACAGCGCCAGTGCCAAGCGGTCTTTTTCTAAGCGCTGGGGCGCGTCGTTGGGCGGATAGCCCTGCATCGTGGCATAAATGCAGGCTCCGATAGCGTAAATATCGGTCCAAGGACCCATCGAAGAATCGCGGCGGTACATCTCGGGCGCAGCAAAACCCGGGGTGTACATGGGGCGTATAAAGTTGCCCTCTTTGCTTAAAACCTCGCGCGCCGCACCAAAGTCAATCAGCACGGCTTTGTTGTCGTCGGTGATGAAAATATTGGCTGGTTTGATGTCCAGGTGCAGCATTTTGTGTTGGTGAACGATGCGCAAACCGCGCAAAATCTCATCAAACAGGCTGCGAATGGTCGATTCACGAAAGACTTTTTGCTTTTTCAGGTCGCGCGCAGTGATGATGAAGTCTTGCAGCGTGCCGCCCTCCAAGTAGTTCATCACCATGTAAACGGTTTCGTTTTCACGGAAAAAATTCAGCACGCTCACCACCGATGCGTGGGAAATTTGCGCCAGTGAGCGCCCTTCTTCAAAAAAACTCTTAAGCCCTAAGCGGTAAAGCGATAATTTGTCGGGTTGCACTTGCGGCAAAAGCTCGCCTGCATTGCGGGTGGCCAAGGAGGAAGGCAGGTATTCTTTGACAGCCACCTGCTGGCCCTCGGTGTCTACAGCCAGATACACTACACCGAATCCACCGGAGGACACCCTGCGCACCACGCGGTAGCCACCAATGACGGTATCGGGGGCTAGTGGGGCAGGTTTTACCTTTGACATAATGTGAAGATTTTAGGCGGCGCAGCAGCTAAATACAATGACGATGAAAACATCTCCAGTTTACAGCATGACAGGCTATGCCAGCGTGCAATCAGCCACACAAAGCGCCGCCAGTGCTGGCGCGCAGGCCAGCACACGCCTTGGGCTTGAAATTCGCAGCGTCAACAGCCGCTTTTTAGACCTTGGCTTCAAAATTGGCGAGGAATTGCGCCACACCGAACCGGCCCTGCGCGAGCTGCTCACCGCCGCCCTCAAGCGCGGCAAGGTGGAATTGCGCGCTTTTGTGGCGCAAACCGATGCATCTGCCCTTCAAACCCCACCCATTGCATGGATGGCGCAACTCGCCCAAGTGCAAGCGGGCATCCGCGCCAGCCTGCCCGGTGCGCGCGAGTTGGGCATAGGCGACATTTTGCGCATGGCCAGCAGCGACAACACAGGCGCCGACCGTGCAGACGACTACGCCTTGGCCTGCACTGCCCTGTGCACACAAGCCATTGCCGCGCTCAAAGAATCCCGGGCCCGCGAAGGTGCACGGCTGGCGCAAACCCTGCTTGACCGCCTGCACGCCCTGCGCAGCTTGGCACAACAGGCCGCGCCCCTCGTGCCAATTTTGGTAGAGCAGCAGCGCAAGAAGTTTTTAGCCCGCTGGCGCGAGGCCATGGCGCTCAGTGCTGAAGCTGCCACACCCGAGGCCGCCCAAGACCGCGCGCTGACTGAGGCCACCTCGTTTGCCATCCGCATCGACGTTGCCGAAGAGCTCAACCGCTTGGCTGTGCATTTGGACGAAATTGAGCGCCTGCTCCAGCAGGGCGGCGAGCTGGGCAAGCGCCTTGACTTTTTAATCCAAGAACTGCACCGCGAAGCCAACACGCTGGGCTCCAAATCCACCACCATGGAACTCACCCGCATCAGCGTGGACATGAAGGTGCTGATTGAGCAAATGCGTGAGCAGGTGCAAAACATCGAATAAGCTATACTATGCATAGCACATTATGACCATTTGACGCTGACAACTGTATGGAATACCCCGGAAACCTGTTCGTAGTAGCCGCGCCCAGCGGTGCTGGCAAGTCCAGCTTAGTTAAAGCCCTGATGGAGCTTGATTCGCATGTGCTGCCCTCCGTCTCGCACACCACGCGCGCCCCGCGTGGCCAAGAAAAAGACGGGCGCGAATACCATTTTGTGGGCGATGCGGTGTTTGACAGCATGGTGGCGCAAGGCGCGTTTTACGAGTGGGCGCATGTGCACGGCCACCGCTCGGGCACATCGCGCACCGCCATTGAGGCGCGCATCGCCCAAGGCGGGGACGTGATCTTGGAAATTGACTACCAAGGTGCGTTCCAAATCAAAAAGCTGTTTGCCAATGCCATCTTGATCTTCATCTTGCCGCCTAGTTTGGTGGAGCTGCGCGCCCGCATCGAGCGGCGCGGGGAAGATGCGCCCGAAAAAATCGACTTGCGCATGAAAAACGCTGAAATCGAGGTCAAACAGGCCAAGGATTTTGATTTCGTTATAATCAACGAAGTATTTGACAGGGCTCTTTTTGATCTCAAGTCAATAGTCCAGTCCCAAAGGCTCAAATACGTGGCACAGCGGCGCGCCCGCGCCGACACCTTTGAAGCGCTCAATTTGACATAACTTATGCGTAGCGGGGCAACCCCTTACGCCCTCCCTTTAGGAAAACACCATGGCACGCATCACCGTAGAAGACTGTCTTCAAAAAATCCCCAACCGCTTCCAGCTCGTGTTGGCCGCCTCTTACCGCGCGCGCATGCTCAGCCAAGGCCACACCGCCCGTATTGACAGCAAAAACAAACCCGGCGTGACGGCATTGCGCGAAATCGCTTTGGGCAAAGTGGGCATTGAAATGCTCAACAAAGTACCAGTGTAATTCTGCATTCAAGCGCCACAGCAGTGGCAAAACTCCACAAAAGCAGCCCCATGGCTGCTTTTTTACATTCTATTTACACACTTTTGCCAGCCTTTGTGTGGTTGTTTAGCCCGCGTCAGCCCAGCCGCAGAATTTGTGGATATATTCAAGTGCATGAGTGCCCGCACCCCCGATGCCGTTTTGTCCCAGCCTGCTGTCAAAAACCACAAGGCTGGCGCAGGCGCGCGCAGCGCAGCCTCGCCTGCGCCCCCCCCTTTGTCGCACAGCCACGCCGCTGCAGCCAGTTTTGCGGCGCTTACCGCCAAACTCGATTACCTCAACCCCAGTGATATAGAAGCCATTCGCCAAGCCTACCGCTTTGCCGACGAAGCCCACCTAGGCCAACTGCGCAAAAATGGCGAACCCTACATCACCCACCCTATAGCCGTGGCCGCGCAGTGCGCCGACTGGAAGCTCGATGCCCAAGCCCTCATGGCCGCGCTGTTGCACGATGCTATGGAAGACTGCGGCGTGACCAAGTCCGAGCTGATCGAGCGTTTTGGCCCCTCTGTGGCAGATTTGGTCGATGGCCTCACAAAGCTAGAAAAACTCGAATTCACCACCCGCGAAGAAAACCAAGCCGAGTCTTTTCGCAAAATGCTCTTGGCCATGGCCCGCGATGTCCGCGTCATCCTTATCAAACTGGCTGACCGCAGCCACAACATGCGCACCCTGGCCGACATGCCGCGCGACAAATGGGCACGCATATCGGGTGAAACACTGGACATCTACGCCCCCATTGCCCATCGTTTGGGTTTGAATCAAACCTACCGCGAGTTGCAAGACTTGGCTTTTCGCTACTTGCAGCCATGGCGCTACCAAATACTGTCAAAAGCCGTGGCCAAGGCGCGCGGTCGCAGGCGTGATTTGATCCAAAAAGTGCAGCGCGATGTGGAGGGCACATTCCGCCACACAGGCTTAGAGCTGCGCGTGGAAGGGCGTGAGAAAACCCTGCATTCAATTTACCGCAAAATGGTGGACAAGCACTTAAGCTTTGCCAATGTCACCGATATTTATGGTTTCAGACTGATTGTGCCCAGCATCATCGACTGCTACACCGCCTTGGGCGTGGTGCACCAAATGTACAAGCCGCTGCCGGGCAAGTTCAAAGACCATATCGCGATCTCCAAGGTCAACGGCTACCAGTCTTTGCACACCACGGTGGCAGGACCCTCGGGCGTGAATGTGGAGTTTCAGATGCGCACTGATTCCATGCACATCGTGGCCGAATCAGGCGTGGCAGCGCACTGGCTCTACAAAGCCAACGAGCCGGGCAGTGAGCAGGCCGAGCGCGTGGGCTCCAAGTGGCTGCAGTCGCTCATGGACATCCAGCACGAAACGCGCGATGCAGCCGAGTTTTGGGACCATGTGAAGGTCGATTTATTTCCTGATGCCGTCTATGTGTTCACCCCAAAAGGCCAAATCATGGCGCTGCCGCGCGGCGCAACCATAGTGGATTTTGCCTACGCCGTGCACACCAAATTGGGAGACCGCACAGTAGCCGCCAAGGTCAATGGCGAGCAGGTAGCGCTGCGCACCGAGATTAAAAATGGCGATGTGATTGAAGTGGTGACCGCCCCCGTGTCTAGCCCCAACCCAGCATGGCTGGGTTTTGTACGCACGGGCCGCGCCCGCTCCAAAATCCGCCACCACCTCAAAACGCTAGAGCACAACGAATCACTGGATTTGGGCGACAAGCTGCTGTCGCAAGCCCTGCGCGCCGAAGGCATTGCCAGCATCGCCCCAGACGACGCAGCCCACCATGCGCTGTGGGAAAAGCTGCTGCGTTTTACTGGCAACCGCAGCCGTGCCGATTTGTTGGTGGACATTGGTCTGGGTAAACGCATAGCCACCATAGTGGCCAAACGCATGGTGCCGCTACTGGCCGAGGGCGGCGAAAAACCCGACCCGTTGCTAATGAGCCGCGAGCGCTTCACCGCGCACGAAAACATCTCGCAAGGCGGCATCCATTTAGACGGCTCTGAGAGCGCCACGGTGCAGTACGCCACCTGCTGCCGCCCATTGCCAGGCGAGGGCATTTTGGGCTATTTGGGCAAGGGCGAAGGGCTAGTGGTGCACAGCAGCGCCTGCGCGGTAGGCCAAAAACTGCGCAAACGCGACAGCGAGCGCTTCATAGCAGTAGACTGGTCAGACGAGCCCACGCGTATCTTTGATACCGGCTTGGTGGTTACCGTGTCCAACGGCAAAGGTATTTTGGCCCGCGTAGCCAATGCGCTGGCCGCAGCCGAGGCCGATATTTCGCATGTGGACATGGCCGAAGAGATGGGGCATGACGCGGCCGATTTGCGCTTCATCATTGGCGTGCGCGATGCCGCGCATCTGGAGAGCATCATTCGCCAACTCAAGCGCACACCTTCCGTTCTCAAGGCCGAGCGGGTCATGCCGGCTAGCGTTTAACTATTTTGCTTGATCGGCCTTTTAAAGGCAGCCTTGCACAGTCCTGCGCCCTAAACGCCGATGGGGGCAGCAGGATACTTCACAGCCAATACTTCTAGCTCCTGCACGCCCGCAGGTGTGGCCAGTTTCACCACATCGCCCACCTGCGCTTTGAGCAAAGCACGCGCCACCGGCGCAATCCAGCTGATCTGGCCTTGGCTGCTAATCGCCTCGTCAATACCCAAAATCGTCACGCAGCGCTCCAAACCCTGGGCATCGGCATAGGTCACTGTAGCTCCAAAAAAAACTTGGATGGAATCGCCATGCACGCTGGGCTCCACAATCTGGGCAATCTCTAGGCGCTTGCCCAAAAAACGGATGCGTTTGTCAATCTCACGCAGACGTTTTTTGCCATACAAATAATCGCCATTTTCGGAGCGGTCGCCATTTTTGGCTGCCCAGTGCACGGACTCCACAATGCGCGGCCGTTCGTCATCCATCAGCGCCAACAGCTCGTTGCGCAGACGGGCATAGCCTGCGGGAGTGATGTAGTTTTTAGTGCCCGCTGGAATATCTGGCAGGCCAAAATCCTCATCATCCGCGTCTGCATCGGTTTCTTTGGTAAAGGCCTTGCTCATAGTAGCCAAACGAATTGGGCGGGTGGAAAAACGGGAATGACGAAAGGAAAATGACAGAGACAAAAAAAGCCCGTAACTTGCGTTACGAGCTTTTCGTGTTTACAACGATTAAATTGTGGTGCGGCTGGCAGGAATTGAACCCACGACCCTCTGGTTCGTAGCCAGATACTCTATCCAACTGAGCTACAGCCGCGAAGCTTCG
>JAYTMT010000104.1:0-2210 GCA_043728315.1 Polaromonas sp.
TTCAGCTCGCCTGCGGGGTAAGCCTCGGCGTGGATGTAGCTGATTTCTTTGAGCTTTAACGCGCCCTCCATGGCGATGGGGTAGTGCAGGCCACGACCCAGGAACAAGGCGTTTTCCATCTTCGCAAAGTCTTCGGCCCAGGCGATGACTTGCGGTTCCAGTGCCAGCACTGCGGCCAGGGCTACGGGCAAATGGCGCATGGCTTTGACGTGTGCAGCTTCGTCGGCGTCGCTTAAGCGGCCTTTGCTTTGCGCCAGCGCCAGCGTGAGTAAAAACAAACCCGCCAGTTGTGCGGTAAAGGCTTTGGTGGACGCCACGCCAATCTCTACCCCGGCGCGTGTGACGTAGGCCAACTTGCATTCGCGCACCATGGCGGATGTGGCGACGTTGCAGATGGTTAGCGTTTGCGTCATGCCAAGTGATTGCGCGTGGCGCAAAGCGGCCAGTGTGTCAGCGGTCTCGCCGCTTTGGGTGATGGTGACAACCAGCGTGCGCGGGTTCGGCACGCTGGTGCGGTAACGGTATTCGCTGGCGACTTCAACCTGGCAGGAGATGCCCGCGATGGATTCCAGCCAGTATTTGGCAGTGCAGCCGCTGTAGTAGCTGGTGCCGCAGGCCAATATCAGCACGGAGTCGATGCTGTCGAACACCTGCCTGGCGTTGTCACCAAACAGTTCTGGTGTGATGCCTTCAATGCCTTCGAGTGTGTTGGCAATGGCACTGGGTTGCTCAAAAATTTCTTTTTGCATGTAGTGGCGGTAGGGGCCCAACTCGGCTGCGCCGCTGTGGGCGACGACGGTTTTGACTTCACGCTCAACACTCTTTTGCGCCTTGTCCAAAATCCAGTATTTGCCCAACTGGATGTCAATCAAGTCGCCTTCTTCAAGGTAAACAATCTGGTCTGTCACGCCTGCCAAAGCCATTGCGTCGCTGGCTAAAAAGTTTTCTTGATCGGCCTTGCCCACACCCAAAATAAGCGGTGAGCCCGCCCGTGCGCCGACCACGCGGTGCGGCTCATCTTTACAAAACGCGGCTATCGCATAGGCGCCGTGCAGTTGGCCGACTGCTGATTTCAGCGCCTCAAACAAATCACCGTCGTACAGGCTTTCCACCAGATGCACGATGACTTCGGTATCGGTCTGGCTGTCAAATACATAGCCTTTGGCCTGCAAGGCGGCACGCAGTTCTTCATGATTTTCAATGATGCCGTTATGCACCAACGCAATCTTGCCAGGCTTGGACGCGGCATCGCCCGTGCCATGGCTGAAGTGCGGGTGCGCATTGTGAATGGCGGGTGCGCCGTGGGTGGCCCAACGGGTGTGGGCGATGCCGGTGGTGCCTTCAAGCTGGTCTGTGTTGACCTGGCTTTGCAGCTCAGCCACACGTGATGTGCTGCGGGCTCTTTTAAGGCCATCGGCATACACCGCCACGCCGCAGGAATCATAGCCCCGGTATTCCAGTCGCTGTAAACCCTGCACCAAAACAGGAACGATATTGCGGCTGGATACCGCTGCAACAATGCCACACATAAGTAACTCCTTGAATTGAAAGTAGGAATACTAAGGTCATTTTATTTTCTAATTCTTCAATTTTTTACATTTTTTTGTAATCTAATTTCCCGTCTTGAAATTAATGAACGTTTATTTCATTTACATTCATTTAATGGAACAAATTACCCTAGACAGTACAGACATTCAATTGCTTGAGGCGATGCAAATCAATGCGTCATTGAGTAATCAGGCGTTGGCCGAGCTGACTCTGATTTCCCCGCCTACTTGCTTGCGCCGCATCAAACGCCTGCGCGATGCGGGCTTGATTGAGCGTGAGGTGGCGCTGCTCAACCCTGACAAACTCGCCCACATCACAGGTCACGGGCTGACAGCGATTGTTGAGATCACGCTTGATCGACAAGGCGATGAGCACCTGAGTGCCTTTGAGCAGCGCGTACACAGTGATGCAGCGGTGCAGCAGTGCTACCGCACCTCGCCAGGCCCAGACTTTGTGTTGGTGGTGCATGTGTCTAGCATGCCTGCCTACCTGGCGTTGAGCCAGCGGCTTTTTACCGACGACGCGAATGTTCGCAATGTGAAGGCGTTTTTTAGCATGAAACGCTCAAAATTCGAGCCGAAAGTGCTTGTAGCCCAATAAATACGGGCGCAAGCAGCTCCTAAATTAATAGTAACTACTTTCCTGTCTTTACAGGCCGCTTC
>JAYTMT010000105.1:0-7093 GCA_043728315.1 Polaromonas sp.
GCCTTGTAGGTTTGCAGCTGCGCATAGGCGTTCCAAATGGTGGCCTCTTCATCGGCTGCGTTTTTTAGCTCCATCACGCCCAGAGGCAGCCCGTTCACAAACACCACAATGTCCGGCCGCCGGGTGTGCTGCCCCTCCACCACGCTGAACTGGTTGACCGCCAGCCAGTCGTTAGACAGCACATTGTCAAAGTCCACCAGCCGCACATAGTCACCTGCAATGCTGCCATCGGCCCGTGGGTATTCCACCGGCACGCCATCGCGCAGCATCTTGTGAAAAGCGCGGTTGGTTTGCGTAAGTGATGGCATGCCCACACGCAGTACCTTGCGTAGCGCATCCTCGCGCGCATCCTCGGGTATGGCCGGGTTCAATCGCCGAATGGCATCGCGCAAACGCCCCACCAGTACCACATCGCTAAACGAGTCCCGCTCCGCCACCGCCTCACCCGGTGCCATCTCTGGCCCGTGGCCAATGGCGTAGCCCAGCTCCCCGAGCCATTGCAGGGCGGCTTGTTCGACGGTGGACTCGTTCAGGCTCATTGGGTGGGCAAAACTGATAAACTCAAGTTTAAGTGGGTTGGGGATTCTTGGCCGGCGTTATAGCTCTGGTGGGTTCATCGGGGCTTTTCGCTTTGTGGGGCACTCATTTGTGCAGAGACTGCGTCGCGCAGTAAGCCTGCCGCTCATGCGTGGGCGTGGTTGGGAAAGCCAAGGAGAGCTGGCGATCACGTACCAATTTCGTCAAATATTGATCGCGTAAGGTATCTGGCTTGCGATCCACCAGCTGCGCTAGGCTGCTCAGCGTCACAAAGCGCCCTGTGCAAATACCCAAAATCACCTGAATCAAGCTGTCTCTGTCTACACGCCCTTTAACGCGCGGTTCTTTGGCGATCAGCTCTAAGTTTTGGCGCAGAGCTTCTGATAATTTATCCAAATCATCCACAATCGGTAAAGGTAACTGGCTAGCTAGCAGGCAGCCATCGGCATCCCGTTTACCTGCTAAATCGGCAGGCTGGGCAGCCAAATTCGGGGAGCTACCCGCCAAATTCGGGGAGCTCGGGCTCAAATTCGGGGAGCTGGCGGCCAAATTCGGGGAGCTGGCGGCCAGGACAGGATCATTGGCCGCAATTTCAGCCGTAGCACCAAACACCTCGTTGGGTGAGGGTAAACCCGCCCCTGAAAGGCAATACACCGCACCTCGGCCAGCGTTGTGTGTTTCTAAAAAACCATCTTGAACTAACTTTTTAAGCAAGCTGGTGGCATCACCGCGATGCATGCTCGTCATCTCGCGCACGCGGGCATGCGTCACAGTTTTCTCAGAAGCTGCTGCCGCCAAAGTCAAGCGCTCGGCTTGGGTAAGTGCATCAAATTTTGCGCCAAAAGCGGCTTGAAGGCTGGCGATCAAGTCTTTCGGCAGCAAATCCACCATGCGCAATTCCATCAGCGTTTGGTTGTAAGGCTCAATGCGTTCATACAACGCGGGCGCACGCCAATGCTGAGAAGCCCAGCCACCGTAAATCTTAGGGATGCCCGAGCCCGCCTGTTCACCCACACCCACCAGCCGAAACATCTTGTGCAACGTGCGGTTACGGCAATCATGCTCGCCGCCACGAATCGCCACCTCTGGCGGGATACGCATCAAGCCCGGATTGCGAAAGCCAAACATATCCGGCCGCTTGACCACCAACACCGAAGCCCGGTCTGAATAATCGGCATGCACCATGGCATTGGCCAAGGCCTCGCGCAGCGCCACATGCACAGGCGTTTCATCCTCGCGCTGGCCATTCTTCAATGTGAAGGGCACTTTCAAATCTGCGGTGAGCTTCAAATACACCTTGCGATAAAAATCATACAAATTACCAGACCATTTGCCATCCAGCGTGAGCCGATCTTTCCAGCGCTGCTCAATCTTGGCTTCAGGCCTTTCTTGATAATCAAGCATGTAATTAGGCAGCTCTTCTTGAATCGCTGTCATCCAGCCAAACATCAACAGCCCCGCCAAAGTCAGCCCGCTTTCGCCCGTTTCGCGGTCTTTGCGCCAGCCGCCCAGTTGCCGCAAAAACTCACCGTCTTCCAATGCATTCCAAGGGTGCGCAGGCTCGCGGTTGGCAAACACTTGCCGATAAGCGCGAAAAGTCTCCATGCACATATCTTCAAAGCCATAGCCGCGCAAAATGCGGTCATCACGGCTGTCTTCCACCTGCTCCGCAATCATGCGGCGCACCTCTTCATCAGGCAGCGCGCGATCTCCGTCGTTCAGACGGCGAAAGGTATGACCTGCAAACGGATTGGTCGTCAGATGCACCGGGCGCTGCTTGCGCGTTGCGCGTGGAATATCGATCACCATCACCGTGCGGCCTTGCAGCACCAGCTCTCGCACGGAATCATCCGTGAGTAAATTAGCGCTCACCTTTTGCCGGTTGTTCAGGCCATCAAACAAATCCTTGCGCACCTTGGCCACATCGTGCACACCCTCTACTGAAAACTGCCCCTGCTTCTCTCGCAAGCCGAATACCACGATGCCGCCATCGGTATTGGCAAAAGAGCTGTAGGTCGGCCAAAAATCTTCAGGCACTGCGCCGCGCCCATCGCGCCCCGCAGCGAGCTTGCATTCCAAATCCACCGATTCACGCAGCAGCGCTAAATCTTCAAGGGAGGTGATGTCCATCATGCCAAAGCTTCTTCCAATGTTTGCTCTAGCGATGTTACGCGCAACTCACCGCTCAGCAGCTTGGGCAGCAGTGTGTCGCGCAGGGTGGCGAGGGTGCGGGATTGGAGTTCGTTCTCTGAGATACGTAGGAAAAGTGAGTTAACCGCTTCGCCAAATGCTTGTTGAAGTGGGCGTGGCGGCGTAATGACTTTTAACTCCCCTAGTCGTGTACGACTGAGTTCAGTTTGTCCCGTAGAGCCTTCTCCTAGCTCCTCAATTTCGTCTTCACGATTAGTGAGATTCACTCCCAAAAAAAGTGAATCAGTGTCAGAGTTTGCTCGCACGATCGTGACGTGCGAGTCTGCAGTAGCAGGCTCTGGCAGAGAGAAGAGCTGCGCCACACGCCCCAGCGTTCCCATGCCTGTGGAGTTCACCAACACGTCGTGCAACTGTAGCGAACGATCTTTGACAGGCTTTTTGGCGGCATCATGGCGACGCGCTTTTGAGAAGTCAACTCTATGATCTCGAATACACTTTTGATTGAGTACGCATACACCGCCGTGCTCTATATACACAGGGGAAATTCCGCGACTCAAGTGTTCGGTCAGATCACGAAGTTTGCTAATCTGCCAACCTTTCGGAATATGACCAATTTCCGAATCTTGGAACGAGTCAGGAAAAAGCTCGGCGGTGGCTGGGTCTAGGGCGGCGGGTTGGCGGCCGTCTAGTTTGGCGCGGACGGGGTCGAAATCTACGAACCAGCTTTGGAACAGCGCCCGCGCCATGGCCTCCAGAGTGGCATTCATCCGCCGATTCAACTCAATCTTGTCGTCCAGCGACCCAAGCACCGCAGCAATGATCTTTTGCTCGGGGAAAGGTGGGAGCGTGAGTGGGATCTGGCGAATGATGCCTTCGTTCAAGTTGGGCATCACGGCGCCCACTGCGTGCTGCTTGAGCCACAGCACGGATTCTTCCGCCGACAGGAAAAAAGACAAAAAATCGGGGTCAACGGCGCTGCCTTTAATGCGAAGGAGGATTGCACCCGTGCCACACAGCCAACCCGCTTGGCGTGGCATTACGATGGCTGAAAGTCCCGTAGCCTGTACACCGCGACGAGCAAACAGGATGTCTCCTGCCTTGAGGCGATGCCTTGAAAGACGCGTAGCCGTTTCCTCCGCAACCTCAGGAATACCCTTGGTCAATAGACGCCGCCGACCGATGCCTTCGGTGGGCACGACGGGAACGCCATTTGGTACGTAGTCGTAGGAGTGAAGTTGTGAACCGAACGGGCCGGTCTGTGTGTGCAGAACCCCTTCGTCGCACAAGACTCCGACGGTCGTTTCACGCCATCCGTTATCCGACATAGCCAAGGCTCTTCAAGTTTGCTCTGATGGCCTGCTCCAGTTTTGCGGACTCTTCGAACTGGGCGTTCAGTTCAGTGATTAGGCGTGGCATCTTTTCTTCGAACGGATCGCCGTTGTCTTCAACTTCTTCGGCACCGACAAAGCGGCCGGGGGTGAGTACATGTCCATGCGCGGCGATTTCGGCAGTGGTAGCGGATTTGCAGAAGCCTGCGATGTCTTGGTAGGCGGGGCTGGCTCTGTCACCGCGCCAAGCGTGGTAAGTACTGGTGATGTTGTCCAGATCAGCGTCGGTCAACTCGCGGTGAACGCGGTCGATAAGCGTGCCCATTTTTCGGGCGTCGATGAAGAGGGTGTGTTTGCGGCGGTCGCGCAGTCCGCGTTTAACGTCGATGTTTTTGTTTTTTGCAAGAAACCAGACGCAGACCGGAATGGGCGTGCTGTAGAAAAGCTGGCCGGGCAGGGCCACCATGCAGTCCACTAAGTCGGCTTCGATGATGGCTTTGCGGATATCGCCTTCGCCGCTTTGGTTGGACGACATGCTGCCGTTGGCCAGGACGAAGCCTGCATAGCCGCTGGGCGCGAGGTGGTGAATGAAGTGCTGGACCCAGGCGAAGTTGGCATTGCCTTTGGGTGGGGTGCCGTATTGCCAGCGCACATCGTCGTCTTTGCGAAACCAGTCGCTGTCGTTGAAAGGCGGGTTGGCAATGACGTAGTCGGCGCGCAGGTCGGGGTGTTGCACGTTGCGGAAGGTGTCGGCGTTTTCTTTGCCAAAATCGGCCTCTATGCCGCGCAGGGCCAGGTTCATCACGGCCAGGCGGCGGGTGGTGGCGTTGCTCTCTTGGCCGTAGATGGAAATGTCGCCCAGCTTGCCACCGTGGCTTTCGACAAACTTTTCGCTTTGCACAAACATGCCGCCCGAGCCGCAGGCGGGGTCGTAAATGCGGCCTTTGTAGGGGGCGAGCATTTCTACCAAGCAGCGCACCACGCAACTGGGGGTGTAAAACTGTCCGCCGTTTTTGCCTTCGGCGCTGGCAAAGCGGGTGAGGAAGTATTCATACACGCGGCCTAGCAAGTCCACGCTGCGGTGCGTTTTTTCGCCTTCGCTGGCGGCGGTAAGCTCGATGGTGGCGATCAGGTCAATCAACTCTCCCAGGCGCTGCTTGTCTAGGCCGGGGCGGGCGTAGTCTTTGGGCAGCACGCCTTTGAGGCGGGCGTTGTCGCGCTCAATGGCCACCATGGCATCGTCAATGGTTTTGCCAATGCTGGGCTGCTTGGCCTGCGCTTGCAGGTGTGCCCAGCGGGCTTCTTGGGGCACCCAGAAGACGTTTTCGGCTTTGTATTCGTCTTGGTCTTCGGGGTTGGCGCCTGCGTAGTCGCCTTGAGCAGCGAGTAGCTTGGTGCGATGCTCTTCAAAGGTGTCGGAGATGTATTTAAGGAAGACAAGGCCGAGCACGACGTGCTTGTATTCGGCGGCGTCCATGTTGTTGCGCAGCTTGTCGGCGGCCAGCCAGAGCTTGGCCTCAAAGCCGATGGTGGCGCTGGAATCGCTCTTTTTAGTGGGCGCTTTAGCCATCAGTGGGCCTTTTTGTGGGTGAAAGACAGCATAGTTACAGAAAACGTAAATTTCGATATTGACCCAAGTTATTGTGCCGTAATAAATGGTGCTCCTAGAAGTATTGTCAGATCTGCAAGCCTTAACCCTAACTCTGGCTCTGCAGCTAGAGTTGCTTAGCTCCTTGCCCGGCACAGTTGGCCTCCTTGTGCGTATTTTTGAACGCTGATAAAACTCTTTAGCTAGCTTTATGGTTATTTATGGCTATATTTACGACTATCTTATTCAACATGGCACGGGCCGAGGCACTTGGCACAAAGCAGCCAGCTAAGACAAAATTATTGCACTATGAACTTAAAAAAATTCCTCCCATGGCATCACCTATCAGGTCTGCCATCCGCATGGTTGCTATTAGTGCAGCTATTGATTTTGATCCTGGCACCACTCACTAACGACAGCGTGACAAGTCACGCTATATCGTGGTCTTTAAGCGCGCTGGCTTTGTTGTTGCTGGCTACCATTATTCGCAACAGCCCTATCTTTACGGGCTTTGGCTTGTTTTTTGTGATCTTGGGTTTAGGTTTATCCAGCAGCGTGTTGCTGGGTTTTGATTCGCCGCAAATACAAGTGGCCTTGCATTTGATCGAGGCGGTAGCTTACTTCTACGGCGCAGCGGGCTTGTTGATGTATATGTTTGAAGACGAATACCTCACGCGCGATGAGTTGTTTGCCGCAGCAGCAGTGTTTACTTTGCTAGCTTGGGGCTTTGCTTTTTTATACAGCGTGTGCCAAGTGTGGTACCCGGGCAGTTTCAACACCACACCCAATGAAACCAGAACGTGGCTGGAGCTGATTTTTTTGAGCTTTAGCATCCAGTCGGGCACGGGCTTGAGCGATATTGTGCCGCTCACGCCTGCAGCGCGTGTACTGGCGGCGCTGCAAATGTTCAGTGGTGTGATGTATATCGCCTTGGTGGTGTCGCGCCTAGTAGCGCTGCAGTACATTGCACATTTGCCACACAATAAGTCTCAATAGCACGGGCGTATTTGCACGGCTGGTTCACACCATTACTTGAGTAAGATAGTTCTATGGAATCTTTACTAGACAATCTGCGCCGCATCGTGGGCCCAGCTTATGTGCTCACGCGCAGCACGCATACAGATTTGAGTGCCTATGAAAACGACTGGCGTGGCCGCATGCAGGGTAAGTCGCTGGCGGTGGTGCGGCCGGGCTCTACCCAAGAGGTAGCGGCGGTAGTGCAGGCTTGCTGTGCGCATAACACCCAAGCCTTGGCTGAGCATAAAGTTAGTATCGTGGCGCAGGGCGGTAACACGGGCTTGGTGGTGGGCTCTACGCCAGACGCCAGCGGGTTGCAAATTGTGCTGAGCTTGCAGCGCATGAACAAGGTGCGTGCGTTAGACACTGATAACTTAACCATGACAGTAGATGCGGGCTGTATTTTGCAAAACTTGCAGCAGGCCGCTGCCCAAGCAGGGTTGTTGCTGCCGCTTAGCTTAGCGGCAGAGGG
>JAYTMT010000106.1:0-14985 GCA_043728315.1 Polaromonas sp.
GGATGGACGCTACGCGCCCACCCCCAACAGCCCAACCTCACGGCAGTATGTACTATGACAGGATTGGTGGAAATGTCCATGAGATTGAAGATACAAGAAGCGGGCTCTGTCTGAGGGCTTTAGCCCGAGTTAGACCGCTTCCCCCCATTTGCTCGAAAAAACCAGCTCCCCGCGAAGCGGGCCAGCGATCCGTTTGCGCGTTGGCACAGCGCTCGCTTAGCCGCAGAAGTGACCAAGCAAGGCAAGAACCCTTCGACAAGCTCAGGGCAAACGGAGAGTGCATGACCACCACAGCGCTCGTTTAGCCGCAGAAGTGATCAACTTTGCACGAAACCTTCGACAAGCTCAGGGCAAACGGAGAGTACATGATCCCCCCACAGCGCTCACTTAGACGCAGCAGTGACTAAGCTTGGCAAGCAAGCTTTGAGCCATGTAAGTCTACTTAAGCGACGCAATCAAATCCACATACTGCTGCATCGCGTCGTCATTAGACGTGCCCTTGAGGCCATTCCATGCGTCCCACTTGGCGCGGCCCACCATGTCGGTGAAACCGGGCTTTTTCTCAGTGTTGTCGCCCACGCTGCCTTGCTTAAACAGCGAATAAATTTTGAGCAACGTCGCGTTGTCAGGGCGGTCGGTGAGGTTTTTTGAATCAGCCATTGCGGCTTCAAATGCTTTTTTCAGGTCTGCCATAGGGTGCTCCAGCTAAATAGTGAGAAAAACGAGGGTTTGTGCCCGTTATCTTAAGGCCTAATTTGGCCTCAAAATAGGGGGCATAAACCCCAAGCAGGGGCCAACCCAAGAGGAGCTACCGATGGTTACCCGTATTCAAGTGGAAGACACCGTGTCCCAAGTGGCGCAATCTGTGGCTAAATCGGCTCGTAAAACTGCACGACGCGCAGTAAAACAAACCACTAATGCAGCCAATAGCGCCCAAGCCGCAGCCAAAGTGGTGCAAAAAAATGTAGAACGCGCCGTGAGCGGCACGCTGGGCATATCGGGCGAGCGCATGACCAAGGTGGACACTGCGTGGCTGCGCATGGACTCGCCACAAAACCTGATGATGATTGTGGGCGTGTGGGTGCTAGCGCCCAGCATCAGCCACGCTGCGCTGTGCGAGCGCGTGCAAGACCGCCTGCTCAAATACCGCCGCTTTGGCCAGCGTGTGGTGGAAGACGCGGCTGGCGCTACATGGGTGGACGATAAAAATTTCGACATTAAAAACCATGTAGTCACAGAAAAGCTCACGCCCAAAAAAGGCCAAAGCATGCAGTCTGCCCTGCAAGACCGCGTGGCCCTGCTCACCACCACGCCGCTAAGCCGCCGCCAGCCGTTGTGGCAATTCCATTTGATTGAAAAATACGACAGCGAAACCGGGCAAAAGCGCTGCGCCCTGATTGTGCGCATCCACCACTGCATTGCAGACGGCATCGCGCTGATTTCGGTGACCACATCACTGGTGGACGGTGGTCTGCCGCCGCCTGAGCGCAAGAAAAAAGACGCGCCCGCAGGCGCAGAAGATTGGATCACCGAAACCCTGCTCAAGCCGTTTACGGATTTAACCGTGAAGGCATTTGGTGCGGCTGGGCAGGGCGCAGCCAAGTCGATGCAGATGCTGTCTGACCCACAAAAAGGCATGTCGGGTTCGATGGACATTGCCAAACTGGGCATGAAGCTGGTGGGGGATTTGGCCTCGCTGGCCTTGATGCCTGATGACTCCAAAACACGGCTCAAAGGCAAAACGGGCCTGACTAAAAAAGTAGCTTGGTGCCAGCCGATTCCGCTCGATGAAGTCAAAGCCGTGGGCAAGGCGCTCAACTGCTCGCTCAACGATGTGCTCCTCAGCTGCGTGGCCGGTGCCATTGGCGCGTATTTGAAGAATTTGGGCGACGACACCAAGGGCCAAGAGATTCGCGCCATGGTGCCAGTCAACCTGCGCCCGCTAGACCAAGCCTACAAGCTGGGCAACCGATTTGGCCTAGCGCCCTTGGTGCTGCCCATTGGTGTCGACAACCCGATTGAGCGTGTGTACGAGGTGCGCCGGCGCATGAACGAGATGAAGGGCAGCTACCAGCCGCTCTTGGCCTTTAGCTTGCTGGCGGTGGCGGGCATGCTGATCAAGCCTGCGCAAGAGGCCATGCTCAGCCTGTTTGGCAAGAAGACCACGGCGGTGATGACCAATGTGCCGGGTCCCCGCGAGAAGCTCAAGTTTTGCGGCGCTACGCTGGAAGAAAACATGTTTTGGGTACCCCAAAGCGGCGACGTGGGCGTGGGCGTGAGCATTTTGTCCTATGGCGGTGGCGTGCAGTTTGGCCTGATCACCGACGAGGGTCTGTGCCCCAACCCGCAGGCCATTATTGACGAGTTTGAGCCCGAGTTTGCCAAGCTCAGTGTGGTGACGCTGATGCTGCCTTGGGGGAATGATTAGCTTGCCGTTCGGGCACAGCTAGTTGAGGCTTGCGCGAACCCTTCGACAGGCTCAGGGCGAACGGATTACTCAGGGCGAACGGATTCAATGGAGCAGCATTGCGTTGACCGTGCCCATTGGCTCCATTCACACTGCATCGTTGAAGTAATGCAGCGGGGCTAACGCAGGAAACTCGGCGCTGCGCTTTTGCTTCATGGCGGCCACTGCCTCGCGCACATGGGCATTGCTCCAAATGCCCGCTTGCAACCAGCCCATTTGCTTGAGCGCGTCTTCGGTGCTGTGGTCGCGGGTGTAATGGATGGCCTGCTTGGTGCCCCATATGGCCACCGGCGGTTTGCTGGCAATCTCAGCAGCGCATTGCATGGCGGCGGCCAGCATCTGATCTTGCGTGGCAAACACCTCATTGACTAATCCATAGCCCAGCGCTTTGGCAGCGGGCAAGCGCCGCCCAGTGTAGGCATATTCTTTGACCACGGCCTCGGGCACCAGCTTGGGCAGGCGCTGTAGCGTGCCCACGTCGGCCACCATGCCAATATTGATCTCTTGGATGCAAAAGAAAGCATCGGCCACTGCATAGCGGATGCAGCATGCAGTCACCATGTCCACCGCGCCACCAATGCAGCCGCCCTGAATGGCCGCAATCACGGGAATGCGCAAATTCTCGATTTTTGTGAAGGTGGCCTGCATGTTGGTGAGCGAATCAAAAATCGCCGCACGGCCCTCGGGGCTGTCGTCTTGCATGCTGATGGCGCTGTCAAACGTATCGAGCGCCATGCCCGCGCTGAAGTGCTTGCCCGTAGACGAAATCACCAGCGCACGGGCAGTGCCTTCTTTGTGGATGCGGGTGAGGATGTCGTCCAGCTCTTTCCAAAACGTGGGATGCATGGTGTTCATGGCATCGGGGCGGTTGAGCACTAGGTGGGCGATGTGGTTTTGTTCGGTGATGGCAAAGCAGGTCATGGCGTACTCCAAAAATTTGCTTTGGAGTGTAGCGCTGTGTTTGACAATACGCTGTCACGTTTGGGCTGCGCTAGGATGCTGCTTTCTTTTGGTTTGAGCAAGTTTGAGCTTTTGAAGTTACGGGTTTTGGGTGTCCGATCAGCGCGGCACACCGATGTTGCTCGCGTTGAGTCTTGGATGCTTGTCTTGCGCGTTTTCAAAGTTTTAGTGCGCCCGATCAGCGTTTTGGCTATCCCGACGCGCCCTCATGCGGGAGTACCCGAAATCGGTCGGTCGGGCTAGCCAAAACGCTGATCGGGCTATGCTCGCTTTTAGGTTTTAATACCGCAGACACGTCACAAGTTGTTTGCTAAATACTATACAAATAGTAGCGCACTATGACCATATGACGCTGACATTGCCACTATTTTTCGTATAACGAGCAAATCTAAGTGTGAAACCGAGCGCAACCATGCTTTTGACAATGAAGCTGAGCAGTTTTCAACCCGTTCCAAGCAAGCACCTATCCCTGCGGCTAAGCGAGTGCTGTGCCAACGCGCAAACAATCAGGGCGCTGGGCTGGTTTTTTTGAACAAATGGGGGATCAGAATGTTCATCTGTTTGAGCCCGTAGGGCGAGTTATGAACATTCCCCCCATTTGTTCGAAAAAACCAGCTACCCCGGAAGGGGCCAGTGATCCGTTTGCGCGTTGGCACAGCGCTCGCTTAGCCGCAAAAGTGACCAAGCAAGACCGAAACAGGCTGTGGCAAAGCAAGACCGAAACAAGCGTTGCGGCAGCGCTCACTTCACAGTAATCACGTCTTTGTGCATGGGCGCTAGCAAAGCCAAGAGCTGGTTTTGGGTGCGAAAGCCGATGCCTTTGGCATCCATGCTCAGCTGAAGCACTTCTACCAAGGCGTTGAAATTGCCCTTGGTGATGTCCATCTCGCGGTGGGTGGTTTTCATGTCTGGCCCTTTGTACACGCAAGGGCCGCCCGATACTTGGCAAATTTGCTCGGTGAGGCTGGCCTTGAGGTTTTGCTGGTTACTTTTTTCAAAGAAAGGCTTCATGCGCGCATCGGCCACTAGGCGCGGCACAAAATCGTCCATCAGCGCGACCAAGCCCGCTTTTTCGCCTAGGCTTTTGTAGAGCATGTCGTCTGCAAAAACGGCGTTTGAGCACAGCAAGCCGCAAGAAACCAAGAGGGCAGAAAGTAGTTTTTTCATGATTTTCCAGTGTGTATTGGGGTGAATGTGGGGCTTAGTAAGCGATTTGTGCCGACAGATACGTGCCGGTTTGCTTGCGCTGGCCAGTGGTGGCGGGCACGATGGTGCCTAGGTCCACATAGGCCAGGGTGAGCGAGAGGTTTTTGCTGGGAGCCCATGCAATGAAAATGTCTTTCCACGCCTGCGCACGCAGGCCATTGCCTAGGCCCGCTCCGCCTCCAGCGGCTTCTAGCTTGTTGGGCATACCGCGTATTTCAAAACCCACGGCCAAGTTTTTGCGCAACAAAATAGCCGCTGACATTTCGGGCACGAGTTCGTAGTTGTCATTAGCGCCATTGAGCGTGGCACCAAAGCCCAGCAGGCCGTTTTGGTTGGCCTTGGTGGCGCGAAGTGTGCCATTGAGCAATATGCCTTGCGCTAAAAACAGCTTGGTGGCGCTGACATAAAAGTCAGTGCCATTCTTTTTAGCGCCCAGCGCAGCCAGTGTGCCGTCTAGCCCGCTGCCATCGAGGGTTTTGAACTGAATGCCAGCAGCAATTTGCGGCATCAGGCTGTCGCTGTCCAGCACTGCGTCACCCGCTAATTTGATTTTGCCGCCAATGATGGTTTGCTTCAAATGCAGGCCGGACAAGCCTAGCAGCGTGCCGGTGATGCCGGTGTTGAAATCTTGCCTAGCAATTGACAGCTCGTATTTGTCGTGGATGCCCACGGCCGCGCCAAAAGCAGTCAGGCCGTAGTCTTGCGTGTTCACACGGGTGATGTGGGCGGTGGCACCTGTCTCACCTGCGCTGGCATTGCTGGCAATCACGGCCCATGGCGTGAGGCCACCGCCGGCCGCGCCGTCGATGGTGCTCACACCGCCTGTGAGCAGGAGTTTGCCAGTCTCGGCAAAGGCAGGAGCCGCCAAAGCAGCTGCGGCCAGTGCCACGCAGGGCATGTAAAAAGGGCTAAATCGCATACATTCTCCAGTTAATGAGGGGCTTGAATCTGGTTTACGCACCTGCTTAGCGAGTGGATTCAACTTTTTTGGCCTGAAACTGAATCTACTCTTCTAAATGCAGCGTATTTAAAACAACCCAGCAAGCAGCGAAGCGCTATAAGATGCCAAGACACTTTCAGGAAACCCCATGCTTGACGACTCAGAATTAATGGACTTAATCAGCCGCGTAGCCGCGCAAGACGCGCTGGCCCTGCGCGCGCTCTACGACGCTACCAGCTCCAAGCTGTATGGCGTGGCCATGCGCGTGGTGGGCAACAAGGAACATGCTGAAGACGTGCTGCAAGACGCTTACTTGAACATCTGGCGCATTGCGCCTGATTACCGTGCCAGCCTCAGCCCGCCCATGGCATGGATGGGTGTGGTGGTGCGCAGCAGGGCGCTGGATTTTTTGCGCAGACGCAAGGTGGAGCGTAGCCTGGGCGGGCCCGAGTTGGACGAGCAGCTGTCGCAAACCATTGCTGGCGACGCGGCCAACCCGATGGATACCAGCTCGGCCAGCGAGCAGGCGTGGGCGCTGCACGAATGCCTGCGCAAAATCGACGGCCCTCAGCGCGAGGTGCTCACCATGGCCTACTTTAAAGACCTGAGCCACGGCGAGCTGGCCCAACAGCTCAAAATGCCTTTGGGCACAGT
The DNA here is from genome assembly GCA_043728315.1 of Polaromonas sp. Classification (GTDB taxonomy): domain Bacteria; phylum Pseudomonadota; class Gammaproteobacteria; order Burkholderiales; family Burkholderiaceae_C; genus JAAFIP01. The sequence goes on from JAYTMT010000106.1 coordinate 6,228, forward strand.
CAAAACTTGGATACGCCGCAGCATTGAACAACTGCGCGGCTGCATGGCGAGGTTTGCATGAATATTGCCCAACACCCCCAATTGCTCGATAAATTAGCCGCCGCCCACGCGCTGGGCACACTGCGCGGAGGCGCACGCCGCCGCTTTGAAACCATGGCGCGCCAAAGCGCCACGGTGCGCGCTGCTGCTTTGCTTTGGCAGGAAAGAATGCATGCCATGACCGAACTCGCCCCCCAGATAACACCCAGTCCCAACGTATGGAAGCGCATTGAGAATTTGCTGCCCAGCGCCTTGGGCGCAATGCCCAACGCGGATTCGCTACAAAACGCTTGGCAGGCCAGTCTTGCAGCCTTGCAAAAAGCCCTGAGCCGCTGGCGCTTTGCCGCCTTCTCGGGTGGCTTGGCCGCGCTGGCCGCCGTGGTGGTGGGCGTGCAAACCACGCGCTCTCTCGATGGCGAGGTAGGCCGCTTGCAAGCCCAAGTAGCCAGCGCCCCGCAGGTGCAATTCGTGGCCGTGCTGTCCAACGACAAAGCCGCCGCACAAGTCTTGGTCACGTTTGACCCCGTGTCTAAGCGCCTGAGCCTGCAGCGCGTGGGCGGCTACCAAGAAGCCGCTGACCGCTCCCTGCAGCTGTGGACGCTGCCGCCTTCTGGTGCGCCACAGTCGCTGGGCGTGCTCAAACCCGACAAACTGGTCAAGCTGGCAGCGGATGCCAAGCAAATCCAAGGCGTGCCCACCTTGGCCGTGAGCTTGGAGCCTCTGGGCGGCGTGCCCAGTGCAGGCGGGCCCACCGGGCCGGTGCTGTTTACGGGGGCTTTGATTGAGCGGAGCTTATGATTTATTTGGTTAATGTCAGCGTCATATGGTCATAGTGCGCTATAAATAGTATAGTTATTTCAGCAAAGCCAAAAACGCCAACACCAGCAGCCCAAACGCCGCAAGCAGGGAAGTGCCTGCCCCCACAATGTTGCCGATATAAGCCAAGCTGCCCAAGCCCTGGCCTTTGCTCAGGCCGCGTTGGCCTGTGATGGCGGCTATGGGCAGGGCTATGCAAAAGGCGTAGGACGATAGCACCAAGCTAATGACCACAGCCCATGCCAGCCATGCCAAGGGTGCGAGCGCGGGCAGCACCAAGGCTACTACCAGCATCAAAATAGCTCCCATGGGCAAGCTGGCGTGTGCCACGCGCCACGAGTTCACCACATGCGCCGGCGCGCCTTGGCTGATGGCGCGGCCATATGCGCCGCCCAGAAGCAGACCAAAAAGCAGCACCACAGCGCCGTGAAAAATCAAATGGAGTGAGTAGCTGGGTAACATGCAAGTCCTATAAAGAATCTATCGAGCGCGGACTGTAGCACGGGCAGTGCAGCCCATACTGTGTGGATACACCCATCCCGTTCGGGCTGAGCTTGTCCAAGCCATCGTGAATTCTTTTAATGATTTCGAGTGACAATAACTCCAATGATCAATATGTATTTCATAGCAAACTATGACCATATTACGGTGACATTGGTTAATTTTTCTGTAAATTTGGCAATGGAAGCGCGGTTTTGTAGCGCACCTGCTTGAGCGCGAAGCTAGAGCGGATTTTCTCGATGCCTGCTATAGGGGTGAGCTGATCCATGATGAAGCGCTCAAGAGCGGCCATGTCGGCCACGGCCACGCGAATCAGGTAGTCGCTGTCACCGGTCATCAGGTAGCACTCCATTACTTTGTCGTGCTAGGCAATTTGCATTTAAAGTTTTATAAAAACATAAATTGTTTTTATAAAAACAATTTGATATACTATAACCGTCGTCAACTCAAGGTATGACACCTATGAAGATTGTCGAATTTAAAGGAGTTCTCATGTCAGCTCTACCTAATATATCCACCCATACACCTAGCGAGCAAGACCGTGGCGCATTGGCCAAGATGACCATGACTTTGTTTGCGCATTGGAGCTTACCAACTGAAGACCAAGCCGCATTACTAGGGCTGGCAAGTAGCAACCGCGCAGCCTTAGGCCGCTACCGCAAAGGCGAGGCGATTGGAACGAGTCGCGACCAGTTCGAGCGCGTGGGGCATCTGCTGGGCATTCATAAAAATCTGCGTTTGTTGTTTCCCCAAAATCGTGACCTCGTCTATCGCTGGATGACCACGCGCAACCGAGCGTTTGACAACTTAACACCCGTTGAGACGATCAAGGAATGGGGCTTTGCTGGGCTCCTGATGGTGCGCGCGTATCTTGACCGCGCACGAGGCATTTAAAAACATGGATCAACTGTTTGCGCATCTCCAGCTGGTCGATACACACCAAGACATCTTGCGCAACATCGTCACTGTCCATGATTCGCAGGATTTGTTTGACGACTTGAGCAGCAACCCCCAAGAGTGGCATCTGGCCCAACAGGTAGAAGATGAGGTGAAGCCGCAGCCCTATCAATCAAACCAACCCATCATTCACCGCCCGTTTGAAGACGCGCAGTGGTTCAATGCCATTGGCTGGCCATTCAAGCATTGGCAAGCCAGCCGTTTTTCTGATGGTAGCTTCGGTGTTTGGTATGGCAGCGAATCTGTTGAGACAACGGCGTACGAGACTGCATACCACTGGTTCAATGGCGTATTGCGCGATGCAGGCTTTGAGGCATCGCATGACGCAACGCAAGGCGTTGGCATCATCGCAGAGCGCAAAATTTATAACGTGCGATGTGATGCTGCGCTGATTGATTTGCGGCTTGAGGCCGAGCGCAACCCGAGCCTCATTCACGCGTCTGACTACAGCGCCACACAAGCAATTGGAGCGCGTTTGAACAAAGAGGGGCATCCAGGATTGGTCGCACGCTCAGCGCGCCGCCCGCAAGGCGACAACTATGCGATCCTTAACCCTGCTGTACTGTCATCGCCTCGCCACAACTGCCATTTGACCTACAAGCTACGCGGTGAAACCATCACGGTAGAGAAACAGGCGGGGACGGCTTGGCTGGAAATCAGTGTCGCCTCGTTGGGTTGATTGACTGCTTAGCAACTACACGTAGCCATGCGCGAGTCCATCACGCGGGCACTGCACGCTGCAAATAACTTTCTTTGCGAAAAAGCTCTTCGGTCATAGAGTCAAACAACAGGCAACGGCAATGCTGTTTTATAACGCACCTGCTTGAGCGCGAAGCTAGAGCGGATTTTCTCGATGCCTGCGATGGGGCTGAGCTGGTCCATGATGAAGCGCTCTAGCGCGGCCATGTCGGCCACGGCCACGCGGATCAGGTAGTCGCTGTCGCCGGTCATCAGGTAGCACTCCATCACCTCGTCGTGCTCGGCTATGCGGGCTTCAAAGGCGGCCAGCGCCTCGCGGCTTTGGGTTTTGAGGCTGATGTTGATGAACACATTGAGGCCCAAGCCCAGCGCCGCAGCGCTTGCCAGCGCCACATAGCGGCTGATCACGCCTGCGGCTTCCAGCGCTTTGACGCGAGCTAGGCAGGGCGATGGGCTCAGGTGGACGCGGCGGGCGAGCTCCACATTGCTTAGGCTGCCGTCGCGTTGCAGGGCGTCGAGTATGCGTATATCTACGGCGTCTAGGGCATATGTCATGGTTAACTGCTTTGTTTTGCAAATTTAAAGCATTTTATGCTGATAAACGTGCATTTAATAGCGTATAAAAGCAGCACATACCAAGCCGTTTTGGCTATATTCATGGCCATGAACGCAGCAACATCCGCCCATCTTTTAGCCATGCCCGAAGCCGCCGCTCACCCTGTGAGCAGCCCAGAGCGAGCGGCTGGCACAGACTCCGATCCGCAGGAAACTCAGGAGTGGCACGATGCCTTCAAAGCGCTGGTGGCAGCCCAAGGCACTGCGCGGGCGCGGCATATTTTGGACAGCTTGGTGGTTTTGTCACGCGAGCAGCGCGTGGGCTGGCAGCCAGAGCTCACCACGCCCTATCTCAACAGCATCCATGTGAGCCAGCAGCCAAATTTCCCTGGGGATTTGGCCATAGAGGAAAAACTGGGCTCGCTGATGCGCTGGAACGCGCTGGCCATGGTGGCCAAGGCCAATGCCGCCGAGATGGGTGGGTCCAGCGAGCTGGGCGGCCACATTGCCAGCTACGCCAGCGCGGCGGATTTGTTTGAGGTGGGGTACAACCATTTTTTCAGAGGGCGCGTTGACCCAATAGACACCAATGCGCGGCAATTTTTCGACATGCCGCCCTTAGAAAAATTAGCCCCCTCGGGGGGCAGCGCAGCACACGCAGTGGCAAGTGTGGGGGCTAGTTTGGGTGATTTGGTGTTTTTCCAGCCCCACAGCTCGCCCGGCGTGTATGCGCGCGCTTACCTAGAAGGCCGCCTCACAGAGCAAGATCTGGACTTTTACCGACGCGAAATCGAAGCCCCGCAGCACGGTGCACGTGGCCTATCGAGTTACCCCCACCCTTGGCTCATGCCCGATTTTTGGCAGTTCCCCACAGGCTCCATGGGCATCGGTCCCATCAGCAGCATTTACCACGCACGCTTCATGCGCTACCTCACGCACCGCAATTTGCTCAACTGCTCGCAGCGCAAAGTGTGGGGCGTGTTTGGCGATGGCGAAATGGACGAACCCGAATCCATGAGCGCGCTCACACTGGCTTCACGCGAGGGGCTGGACAATTTGGTCTGGGTGGTGAACTGCAATTTGCAGCGGCTGGATGGCCCGGTGCGTGGCAATGGCCGCATCATTGACGAGCTGGAGCGCTTGTTCAGCGGAGCGGGTTGGCACGTGATCAAGCTCATTTGGGGCAGCGACTGGGACGGCCTGTTTGCCCGTGACACTGCTGGCGCGCTGGCGCGAACCTTTGCCAGCACCGTAGACGGCCAAATGCAAACCTTTGCCGCCAAAGACGGGCGCTACAACCGGGACAGCTTCTTTGGCCAAAGCCCCGAGCTGGCCGCGCTGGCCCAAGGCATGACGGACGAGCAAATTGACCGCTTAAAACGCGGTGGCCACGACATTGTGAAAATCCACGCCGCCTATGCCGCAGCCGCTGCCCACAGCGGCCAGCCCACGGTGATATTGGCCCACACCAAAAAAGGCTATGGCATGGGCAACGCAGGCCAAGGCAAAATGACCACGCACAGCCAGAAAAAGTTGGACGAAGACGAACTCATAGCGTATCGCAACCGCTTTAACTTGCCTTTGACCGACGAACAAGCCAAAACGCTCTGCTATTTCAAGCCGGACGATGACAGCCCAGAGATGCAGTACCTGCGCCAGCGCCGCGCCGCGCTGGGCGGGCATTTGCCCAAGCGCTATACAGCGGCCAACACTGTGCCCGTGCCGCCGCTCATGCCGCCCGCAGCGCAGGGTGCGATGGCAGAGTTTGCCGCAAATACAGGCAGCGGCGCTGGCAATAGCAATGTAGGTAGCGTTGCTAACAGCTACGCCCATTTCGCCCTACATGCCAACGGCAAAGAAATGTCCACCACCATGGCCTTTGTGCGTATGCTGGGTGGCCTGCTCAAAGACGCGCAGCTGGGCCCGCGCATCGTGCCCATCGTGGCCGACGAAGCGCGCACCTTTGGCATGGCCAATTTGTTCAAGCAAGTGGGTATTTACAGCAGCGTGGGTCAGCGCTATGCCCCTGAAGACATTGGCTCGGTACTCTCATACCGCGAGGCGTTAGACGGTCAAATTTTAGAAGAAGGCATCAGCGAGGCAGGCGCTATTGCCAGCTGGACGGCCGCAGCCACCAGCTACAGCGTGCATGGCTTGGCTATGCTGCCTTTCTACATTTACTACAGCATGTTTGGCTTTCAGCGCGTGGGCGATGCCATCTGGGCCGCCGCCGACCAGCGCGCACGCGGCTTCTTACTGGGCGCTACCTCTGGGCGCACCACGCTAGGCGGCGAAGGCTTGCAGCACCAAGACGGCAGCAGCCACCTAGTAGCGGCCACGATTCCTAATTGCAAAGCTTACGACCCCGCCTTTGCAGGCGAGCTGGCCGTGATACTAGACCAAGGCATGCGCAACATGCTGGTGGACCAGCGCGATGTGTTTTACTACATCACCCTGATGAATGAGAGCTACGCGCAGCCCAATCTGCTGCCCGAGGCGCACCAAGGTGTGATCCGTGGATGCTATAAATACAGCAGCACATTACGACCATATGACGGTGACATTGCCCCTAAAAACCTTAAAAACATCACTTTACTAGGCTCGGGCGCTATTTTGACCGAAGTGGTCAAAGCCGCCGCGCAATTGGAGGCACTGGGCTACGCGGTGGACGTGGTGAGCGTGACTAGCTGGAGTGAGCTGGCGCGTGATGGGGCTGCGTGCGAGGCTGCTAGCACTGCCGCCAGTCCAGTTGCCACGGCCACTTCCTTTGCCGCTCCCAATCCCGTTCGTCCTGAGCCTGTCGAAGGGTTCACCAAGCCTTGGCTCCAGCAAGTCCTTAGCCAAACCAGTGGCCCCATCGTAGCCGCCACCGACTACGTGCGCGCCCTGCCCGAGAGCGTGCGCGCCTACCTGCCCGCTGGCCGCAGCTACGCTACGCTAGGCACCGACGGCTTTGGCCGCAGCGACACGCGGGCAGCGCTGCGTGCCTATTTTCAGGTGGATGCAGCGGCCATTGTGCAGCGGGCGCTGGCCATTCAATAATGCTCTTGTAGAGTGGTTCTGTTTAGCTTTTGAAGCTATTTTTCTTGCGCGCCCGAGCATCCTGGTTTGTAGCGCTTAGGCTGTCGCGCCCGATCAGCGTTTGGGCGCTCCCGCCACTCCCTCATGCGGTGGGTACACCGAAATCGGTCGGACGGAAGCGCCCAAACGCTGCTCGGGCTATGCCTGTGCTTAGGTTTTTGAATACCGGATACCGTTCTCGTCAATTACTTAATACTACGAAAAACGTAGCACACTATGACCACTTAGCTATGACATTTTTACGATTTTTCATAAATATACAAACAGACGCGCTAAACAGCCAGGACACCCAACCATCTCACCCTGCGGCTAAGCGAGTGCTGTGCCAACGCGCAAACAATCGGGGCGCTGGGCTTGTTTTTTTGAGTCAATGGGGGATCAGAATCGGGCGCTGTCTGAGGGCGAAGCCCGAGTTTGCCCGATTCCCCCCATTGGCTCGAAAAAACAAGCTACCCCGAAGGGGCCAGCGACCGTTTGCGCGTTGGCACAGCGCTCGCTTAGCCGCAGCGTGAGCAACTAGGAGCGAACCTGCAAGAGCGTTGGCATAGCACGCGCTTAGCCGCAGCGTGACCAACACAGAGCGATCGCCAAATAGCAGCGTGACCAAGTTGGGCATGAACCCGTCAACTGGGCTCAGAGCGAATGAAGCAAACCAAACGAGCAGTGGCACCATGCGCTACCATGCGGTGCATGAACACCCATCTCACCATCATCACCGGCGCATCACGCGGCATGGGCTTGGCGCTGGCCCAGCAGTTGGCTGCATCTGGCCACAGCCTGCTGTGCATATCGCGCCAAAGCAACACTGCGCTGCACGCGCATGCCCAAGCCCATGGCGCAGCGCTCACCCAATGGGAGGCGGATTTGGGCGACGCCGCCAGCACAGCGCAACGCCTTGGCGCTTGGCTGCAAGGCAAGGGCGCAGACTTTGCCAGCGCCACCTTGGTGAACAACGCGGGAATGATCCCCGCCATTGCGCCTGTGTCTGATGTGCCCGCGCATGACATCAGCACCGCTATGCGCGTAGGCGCAGAAGCGCCCATGCTGCTGACCAGCGCTTTCCTGCAAGCCACGGCAGATTGGGCAGTGCCTAAAAAAGTGCTCAACATATCATCAGGTCTAGGCCGCCGCGCCATGGCCAGTCAAGCGGGCTACTGCGCCGCCAAAGCCGCCATGGACCATTTCACCCGTTGCGTCGCCCTAGAAGAAGCCCTCAAACCCCATGGTGCAAAAGTCTGCTCCCTAGCCCCCGGCGTGATCGACACCGACATGCAAATCCAATTGCGCGCCGCAGCCGACGCAGCCTTCCCAGACAAAGCCGCCTTCGTAGGCATGAAAACCAGCGGCGCACTCACCAGTCCGCACGATGCAGCTGCGCGTTTGATTGCCTATTTGGCGCTGCCGCATTTTGGACGCGATGCGGTGGCGGATGTGCGGGAGATGGGCTAAGCGCCTCAGCCCGTAATATAAGTCTGCAACTGCGAAATCGTCTGCTCATGGTCAGCGATGATGTCGTCCATGATGTCGCGGATCGAGATCAAGCCCAGCACTTTGTCACCGTCTAGCACGGGAAGGTGGCGGATTTTTTTCTGGCTCATGAGGGTCATGCACATGCGCGTGCCAGTGCTAGGCGTGACAGACACCACGTTGCGGGTCATGATGTCGGCAATGGTGGTTTCTTTGGAATTTTTGCCCTGCAAGGCCACCTTGCGGGTGTAATCGCGCTCGGAGAATATGCCTACCAGCTTGCCTTGCTCCATGACCAGCATAGCGCCCACGCCGTATTCAGCCAGCAGTTTGAGGCCGTCAAACACCGCCACCTGTGGCGCTACCTGAAACAGGTTAGAGTCGCGTTTTTTGAGCAGTTCGGTGATGGGTTTCATGCTGTTCTCCAGATTAAACGAGTGGCTGACGGTGCCAGTATAAGCACAATGGGTGACTAAATCAAAGCATGCTGTGGTTTGGGGTTGTGTGGCGTGCTGGGGGTTGGAAAATCAGGCATTGGGAGAGGTGTGTTTGTACGCCACGGCACTTGGCTTGGACGGCTCCGCGGCTGTCCCCCGGCCTGCGGCCTCCTCCTTTATGCCGCTGCGCCGTCCAAGCCAAGTGC
>JAYTMT010000107.1:0-17677 GCA_043728315.1 Polaromonas sp.
AAAGCGCTTGGCATCTTCGTCGTCTTCGCGCACTGTGCTTGGCAGGTCAGACAAGTGATTCTCCAAGTCGGCGCATTGTTCTGCATTAACCGAATGCCAAGCAGTGGCCTTGTTCCAAGTTTCTACCCAGCGCCGCTTTGGACGCACCATGAAATTGTCGATCTGCATGCCCGCAACTATGCCATGCAAGAGCATGGCGGTATCGTGGCGCAGGGTGGCATCGGTGGGCGTGACGGACGAATCTGGCGCGTCATACACTGCACGCTCGGAAGGTGCCAGCTTTGCATCGAGCGCGGTCAGCAACTCTAATCGGGCGTTGAACAAGCGCTGACTCAACGGGGCAGATGCAATGCTACCGATACCTTCTAAATTTTGGCTAAAAAACTCCAAATTTTGGCAAAAATCTAAAACCAAAAACTCGCGCTTGTGGTTTTCAGCCTCATCGCCCGGCCCAAACAAGTTTTTGCATAGCCGCGTGCCGCGCCCCAGCATTTGCCAAAATTTGGTTTTGGAGCGCACCACTTTAAAAAACACCAAATTCAGCACTTCGGGCACATCCACGCCCGTGTCCAACATGTCTACCGACACCGCAATATGTGGCGCTTTGTTTTTTTGTGAAAAATCGTCAATCAGGCTTTGCGCATAGCCCACTTCATAGGTAATCATCCTTGCGAACTGCCCTCTGTGATCGGGGTAGTTCGCATCAAAGCGCTCGGTAATGAACTGCGCGTGGCGCGCATTTTTTGCGAAAATAATGGTTTTGCCCAATCGGTCACCGCCAGCTACTTTCAGCCCTTCCTTCATCAGCAGCGCCAGCACCTTGTCTACCGTGTCTTCGTTAAACAACCATTGGTTCACCGCCTCAGCATTCACCTCATCAGGGGCTTGGCCTTCATCATCCCAATCCAACTCGTCCCATGCTTGTTTTTCTGGCTCACTCAGGTCGGCGTATTTGATGCCTTCGCGCTGAAACTGCAGGGGCACCGACATCGTGCGTGGCGGCACCAAATAGCCCTCTGCAATCGCATCTTCTAGGCCATACGCATCGGTGGGCACACCGTCCTCTAGGTCAAACAGCCCATAGGTGTTGCGGTCAATCTCGTCTTTGGGTGTGGCCGTTAATCCCACCAGCAGCGCATCAAAATACGAAAAAATAGCGCGGTATTTTTGGTAAATAGATCGGTGCGCTTCGTCCACAATCACCAAATCAAAATACCCCACCCCAAAGCGGCGCTGTCCGTTGGCCGCATTTTCCATCGTTTCATTGATCAGGCCCACCATGGTCGGGTAGGTGCACACATACACCCTCGAATCGGTGTTTTTCTCGGTCACCAAATTCACCGCAGACACATCAGGCAAGTGCAACTTAAAAGCGTTTACTGCTTGGTTCACCAGCGCCACACGGTCGGCCAAAAACAGCACCCGCTTGACCATATTCGCCCGCAGCAGCATGTCTACCAGTGCAATCACAGTGCGGGTTTTGCCAGCGCCTGTGGCCATCACCAGCAGGGCTTTGCGCTGGCGGTCTTTCTCAAAAGTGTCCCCCACACGGCGAATAGCGCGCAACTGGTAGTGCCGCTCAACAATAGCGGGGTTAATCGACATACCCGCCAGCGGGCGCATGCTGCTGCGCCTTTGTATCTGCAGCTGCAACTCACCCTTGGTGTAAAAACCCTGGACTGCACGCGGCGGGTAGCGCAGGTCGTCCCACAGCCAATGCTCGAAACCGTTGGTGTAATAAATCAATGGACGCTGGCCATACCGCGCTTCTAAGCAGTCCGCATACAGCTTGGCCTGCTGCTGGCCCGCTTCGGGCTCGCGCTGGCTGCGCTTGGCCTCCACCACGGCTAGCGGCTTGCCGTCGTCACCCCACAGCACATAGTCCACATAGCCTTTATCTTGGCCATTGGGCATGCCTGCCACCTCAAACTCACGGTCACGCGGGTCTGCCAGCGGCCAGCCAGCTTCCTTAAGCAACACGTCAATGAACAAATCGCGGGTTTGTGCCTCGTTGTAGTCGTGGGTGTCAGCCACCGCTGCGTTCAGCGGCTTAGCGGCAGCCACTTCAGCGCGCAAACTGGCTAGCTCTGCGTCTAGCGCTTCTGACTTTTGGCGCTCTTGCGCCAATGCTTTGTCCCGTGCAGCCAGCTCCAGCGCCAGCTTGGCTAGCTGCTCTTGCGCCAGAGCCTGCGATTTAGCGCTGGCTGCCAATGCGCCAGATCCATCGCTTGTGGTAGCAGCTGGCCGAAGCCAATCCGCGCGAAACTGCACCGCCGCATCCGGCCGCGCAGCCACTTGGCGCGCATAAGTGCGCGCCAGCCAATACATCACATGGAACAGCTCACGCACCGACGCCACGCCGTCTTGCTCCCTCATGGCGCGCGGGCTGTGCGCCGCTTGGTTGCCCAGCTTGCGCACCACCTCCATCTTGGCATGCAGGCCAGCGCCAACCAGCGCTTTAAAAGTAGGCTCAAACAAATACGCCGACAAATCCGGCTGGTAGGGCATGCGCAGGCTGCCCCCGTGCCCACCTTCGGCTTGAAAAAGCCACGCCACCGCCAGCTCTAGCGTGCGCCGCGCATAAAAGCAGGCTGTGCGCGGGTCTGCCAGCGCTGCGTGCTCCGCCCGCAATGCCTCGGCCTGCAGCGCAGGCCACTCGGTGTGCAAAAAAGCGAAGTTTGAGGCGTTTTTCAATGTGCTAAAGCTGGTTAATCGCGTTTTCAGCAACTGCAAGTTGTTTCATCAGATCGACAAATGCAATGGGCTCATCTAAAAACATAGGCCGCATCTTCTCATAGTCTTGCGCAATCGCGCTTTGGCGGTAGTCCGGAGGCACCAGTTTAAAGCTGCCCGGCTGCGCTGAGCCATAACTTGCCCAAGCAGAGGCAAAATAACGGCTTTTGTGCAATGCCACGTCCGCCAGTAAATCTAAACGCCCCAAGCTGGCAGTGCGCGCAGCGTCTTGCCGCCACAGAGAAGCAAAGTCAGAGTAATGGCGCGCAAAGCGGTCACGCACGGGCAGGTGCTCGGGGCGGTGGTGCTCCGCGTGCAAAATGGTGCCTTTCTCCCAAAAAGTGCGCGCCACGGCTAGCGCCACGACAGGCGCTGTCGTGTCGTCAAAAGCGCCTGCTGGCAGCACACTGGCTATCAGTGTGCGCGCCGTAGCTTGCACACTGGGCTGTTGGTTGGTCAGCGAGCCAAACTCCAGCTTGATGCGCTTGGCCACATAGCTGCTGCGCTGCGCTGCGCTGTCACGCTAGGGTAGTTAAACCACAGATTGGGTGTGCCCGCGTTGGCATCAATCTCGTAGCTAAACCAACCTGTAGCATCCGTACATTTGCCCAAGACAGCCAATACTTCGGCTTCTAGCCTGGGTTGAATACCCTGCACAAACACCTCGCTGGCCAGCGCCAGTTCGGCCATGCGCTTGCGCCGCTGGCTGGCCGATGCCGCATCGTTAAAGTAGCGCTCCTCAAACCCCAAGGCCGCAGGCAAGATGGCCAAGTCAATATCTTCAGAAAACCTGCGCACCGCAGCAAACACCATCGACAGCGACGTGCCGCCCTTAAACTGTAGTTTGCCCGCGAGGCTGGGCATGGCAAACAAGCGCCCCAGCAGCCAGCCCACCCAAAAATCTTTTTCTACAATCAGCTCAGCCACCCGCAGGCGTGCTGCAGCCTCGGTAAAGAGCACGCGCCGCTCAGCCACGCTTTGCAGCGCCAAGCTGGCCATCAAGCCACCTTCCTTGTGCGTGAAACGGGGGGTTTAGCCATATCGCCGCCTGCAATATGCCGCAAAAAAGGATGCATCCACGCTGGAGCCAGCGACAAGTCACTGAGCAACTGCGCACGCGCTTTGGCGGGCAGCAATTTGCGCAAATGCGCCACCCGTGCCAGCGTAACATGCTGCTTGCCCAAACCCCGCAACGCTGCAAACACCAAGTTGCTAGACTCTGGCGCCGCCGTCACGCTGCGCGGGCTACGGTGCTTAAACTCAATCACGCTGTTGCCCACCTGCACCTTGCGGCTCGGGCCATTGGTCTCATACACCGGCTGGGCCATCACCTGCTCGCTCAGGCCTAGCAGATTAGTAGCGTCCACATCGAGCGGCTGCACCACCGCGCCACTGCGCCGGGCAATGGCCTTGACCACCTCATCGGTAGACGGCAGCAGGCTGCCCAGCAGCGGGTGCGTGCGCGGCACGTCATACAGCCCGCGCGTTATCCGCCGTAGCGTGCCAGCGCGCACCATGCGCGAGAGCACCATGCCCACCGCATGCGGCGTGCCCAGGTCTAAAAAATCAGAAGGGGTATACACCTTGGCTGGATGCTTGCGCCCTGCGCGCGCAAGGCGCTGCGCCATCAGCGCACCCAAGCTGGTGCTGGGCACAGGCTGAGTTGCAGTTTTTGAGGCTGGGCGGGTGTTCATAGCCCTATTGTGGGATATTTTTGTTAAAAAAACAAGTGTCTATTTTTAACAAAAATGAAGATCAATTGTCCGAAAAATGCGGTGAATTTCGGACATTGGTATTGAGCAGTGCAGGTCACTGTCGCTGCTCTACGGGTGATTGCCCAGAGCCATTAAAGCCATCACCAGTAGATCAACATTGGTTAGTGGGCTAATTTGACCGGTCTTTTCAGCGTTCTTTCGCCCACGTTTGGCGTGCGTCATCGCCTTGCTAGTGTGATCTTTCAGCAAGCTATAAATATCATCTTTCCCTTTGCTGTAATTTGCGAAGCCCGGCTTGGTTTTGAGTAGGGAGACCACTTGATCTGCCACTGATTTTTTGCCTGCGGCGAGAAAAGCTTGGTCAGTAAAGCCAAAATGCAGCAGCAGCCAATACTCAAAGCATGGGCTGGACGTGATGGATTCAAACGGTTTGGGGTGCTTACCAGCCTTCAATCTGTCAATAGATTGCACAGCCGCGTCAAAAGTGGTGTGCGTATCGCGGTCAAACACGCAAAAAACTTTGTCAAAACTATCGCCGCTCAGTGCGTCTTCGGTATAAAGCTTGACTGCATGGGCAACAACGCGGTCGGGCGACGAACCATCGCTGGGCTCAATTTTGACGGTGTGGTGTCTGATATTCAGGTCGCGAACCAACTCTTGCAGGTAATAGGGCTCCGTTTTAGTGCCTTCGCACACTATTAAATAGCGCTGGTAGGCTGTTCGCGTGTTTTTTGGTCTGGCTAGCGCGGCGCTTTTACGCGCTTTGCGCTTCTTAAACAGGTCATCCGAGCCCATAAAAATCCAGTTCTTTGAGGAACGGAATACCGCCGTAGCGTCCATTGAGGTAGCCACGCTCCACCGCTTCGTTTTCACGCGGGCTAAAGTCAGACAGCGGATACAAGCGTGTTGCACGTGAATCGTCTTTTTCCATAAACCAAATTTGGTCACGGCGCAGCAACTTTTGGCTCAGCAGGGTGGTGTCATGGGTGGTGAAAATTAGCTGCGCTTTAGACCCGCTGTGGTGCAGCAGCTTGACCAAACGGTGTACCAGCAAAGGGTGCAAACTGGTGTCGAGCTCGTCCACCACCAATACACGGTCATTTTCAGTCACATCTAGCCATGGGCCTGCAAAAGCAAACAAAGCCGTCGTTCCGTCAGACTCCTCTGCTTCGGTGAACTCAATGGGCTCCTGCGTTTGTAGATCATGGCGTACAAACTTGACGACGATGAGTTCTTTTCCGTTGAATTGACGCGATAGCTCGTCTTTCATTGGTGTGGGCAAATCCAATGGCAGTGCGTCCTGTGAAAACGAGGTGGTCTTTAATAAGATGTCAGAGATCGACAAATCTGCAGAGTTCATAAACGCAAGAATTTGCTTTTTATCTGCTTGGTTAGTGCATCGTTTAACCGTGTAGTTAGCTGATAAAGAATGAGGTACAACATGCAGACGTTTTTTAAACCAGTCAAAAGCAGGCTGTAATTGCGCGTTATTGAGCTGAATTGCGGTAGAAAAATACAGTGCATTCGGCCGCGTCTGGCTTTGCCAGATTTTGCGCAGACCGTCGCCCTCAAAAAATGCGCTGAATCTGTACATGTCTTTTTGCGCTGCTGGATCAAACACCCTGTGAAACCACTTTTGCACACGGCCATTAGGGTAGGCAAATAACCATTCCTCGGTATATCGCTCCGCATTGCATTTGAAGCCATATTCATAGCGCACGCCTTGCTCTACAAAAGTGATTTCAAATTCACTGTCAGATTGGCGCGAAAGAGCCGTCAGCTTGAATGGAACTGTGGCAATTTCATCACCCGCTTGCGTGCCTTTTTGCGAATTCAAGACACGGTCTTGCATGAACGCCAGTGCCTGAATCAAGGTGCTTTTACCCGAAGCATTCGGGCCATACAGCACCGAGGAGCGCAGCAAGCGCGGTGCTTTGTCAGACAAGCCCGCATCAAATGTGTTCGTGTCCTCCAACTCTTTAAAGTAGGAAGACGCTGCCATACTGAGCGTTTGGCGCTCCAAGATGGAACGGTAGTTGGTGGCTGAGAATTCGACTAACATAGCCGAAGTTTACATTCTTATTCGCTTTTTTGCATTTTTCATGCAAAAAACATTGACTATTTGCAATTAAATCGGTTTAAGCACCATAAATCATACCCCGTGGTATAGCACTGCCTGCGCAAGATGCTGAATCAGTGGGCAAAGAGTCAGTAAAGTCTATAAAACAGCAGTTCGATAGAAAAATAGGCCAATGTCAGCGTCATATGGTCATATACCGCTATATATTTTATAGTTCTTTGGTCAGTGCAAAAATTGAAGGCTTTTACAAATTACCGCTGAACGCGCGGTGTTGCAGCGACGCAAACAGCGCATCGAGCTGGGCTAGAGCGGTGCGGTGGGTGGATTTGAGGGCTTCGATGGCTGCAATGCGGGTGGCGAAGGTTTGTTGAAGGGCAAGAGAAGGGGCGGGGATACGTAAATCACGCAAGATGGCTAAGTTGATATTCTTTTGCGCTGACTCAGGCGCTGCGTCTTCAAGTGCTTTTTGCAGAAACGAAAGCCATACCCTTACAAACTCGACAGTAGCTGGGTCGTTGGCGCGAAAGCCCACCACGCTGTCTGGGAAACAGGAGTTAAAGGTCAAGATGCCTGTTTTTGCAATATTGGCAGCTATGGTGATGAGTAAAGTGCCCGCTGGCCACATCTTGCTTTGGCGTAGACCAATTTCTGAATAACTGTTTTTGTATGCACGGATGTAGCCGTCGCAGTTGGCCACTTCGCCAGTTTGCACCAACGGGTATGGGCCGTTTAACAATTCGGGGGCGTTGCGAGGGCGATGTTTTGATACGCCTCGGTCTAGTGATCCCATTTCGGCTAGGCACACGAGTGGCCAAGCTTTCGGATTCGTCACCGGATCACCAAACATGTCTAGAAAGATGGACTGGGTTAGGGTGTCGAGGAGGGATAGGGCGGTACGGCGTTGTGTGCGCAGGGTTTCGGCTTGGTCTAGGATGGCGGCGATTCGGCGTTGTTCCGGCAGGGGTGGGAGGGGAATCTTAATTTCTGCGACGTACGCAGGCCTTGCCCTCAAGAGTGAACCACCAACCCCAGAAACCGTTTGCATAAACTGTGAATGGAACGGGTCGCCTACAAGTACCTGCCTTAGATAGTCTGGTGATGCACGAGAATTTCTAAAAACAATCCACTCGCCTGAGGCGATGAGACGTCGACCACGTAGCGCGCCCACGACTCCGGCGCGTCGAATATGCGGAACAATTTTTGAAAGCAGTACATCGTTTGGCGCAACTATTTGTTTGGTTGAGCCAATTTCTTTGCCTTTAGCAATCTCAGGTGTTCCAGCATCGAACGCGGGAATGCTGTAAAGATCGAATTCTTCGTCAGGATAGCGTGAGGGATCAACGCTGCCGCCTCGGGAGACCATCAATTCAGCTAACGGAATCATTGAAATCAAACTCACTTCAACATCCCCGCCAGCGATTTCATGCCTTTTGCAATCTCAGCTTCCAGATCGTTTAACTCCTTCAAAATCTCCTCCGGCGCGCGGTGCTCCACCTGCTCATGCACCACTTCCTTATATCGGTTCAGGCTCAGGTCAAAGCCGTTGGCGGCGATGTCGGCTACTGGCACGCAGAAGCTCTGCTGGGTGCGGGGGCGCTGGCGCTCTGCGCCTGCGCGCTGCTGCCAGCGGGCTAATACATCGGGCAGGTTATTTTTAGCATGCTCTGCTTGTGATAGCGCACTATGACCATTTGACGCTGACATTGCTCCTAAAACGCCTAATTTATCCTCTGGCAGCAATGGCTGACGTTTGTCGTCTAGGCTCCAGCCGTCGGCGTGCATGTCATAAAACCACACATGGTCGGTGCCGCCGCTGTTGGTTTTGGTGAACAGCAAGATGGCGGTGCTCACGCCTGCGTAGGGCTTGAACACGCCGCTGGGCAGGCTGATGACCGCGTCTAGCTTTTGGCCAACAACGAGCAGTTGGCGCAGCTCTTTGTGGGCTTTGCTTGAGCCAAACAACACGCCGTCGGGCACGATGACGGCGGCGCGGCCACCGGGTTTGAGCAGTTTTAAGAACAGGGCTAAAAAAAGCAGCTCGGTTTTTTTGGTTTTAACGGTTTGCAGCAGGTCTTTGGCGGTGTTTTCAAAGTCTAGGCTGCCGGCAAAGGGCGGGTTGGCCAGTATCAGGCTGTAAGCGCCTGCGTCGTCGGCGTGGTCTTGGGCTAGGCTGTCGCGGTAGGTGATGCGGGGGTTGTCTACGCCGTGGAGCATCATGTTCATGCTGCCGATGCGCAGCATGGTGTTGTCAAAGTCGTAGCCGCAAAACTGCTGGTGGTGAAAATGCGCCAAAAGCTGGGGGTCGTGCTGCGCCTTGGGGTGGTGTTGCAGCAAATAGTCGCTGGCGGCGACCAAAAAGCCGCAGGTGCCGCTGGCGGGGTCGCAAATCACGTCTTGCGGGGTGGGCGCGGTGAGCGCTACCATCAGCTCGATGATGTGGCGCGGGGTGCGAAACTGGCCGTTTTGCCCAGCGCTGGCTATTTTGCCCAGCATGTATTCATACAGGTCGCCCTTGGTGTCGCGCTGGTCCATGGGCAGTGCGTCAAGCAAGTCCACCACTTTGGCCAGCAGGGCGGGCGTGGGTATGGTGAAGCGGGCATCGCGCATGTGGTGGGCATAGGTGCTGCCGTCGCCACCCAGATCGCGCAAAAACGGGAATACATGCTCGCCCACCACGCTAAACATCTCGGCTGGCGCGGCGTTTTTCAGGCGGCTCCAGCGCAGGCTGCTGTAGGGGCGGCCTTTGGGGTCGTTGCCCGTTGGAAATATGTGGCGACTGATGGGTTCGCCCAGTCGGGCGGCGCGGTTTTCCTCTAGGCTTTGGGCATCGTCTAGGCGGCGCATGAAGATTAAAAAGGTGATTTGCTCAATCACTTCAATGGGGTTGGCAATGCCACCGGTCCAAAAGGCGTTCCAAATGGTGTCGATTTTGTTTTTAAGGTCGCCAGTGAGCATGGGGGGTGATGGGGTAGGTTGGGTATACAGCTTGTTGGGGGCGATTCTAGGCCAGAGCCTAGCCTAACTAGGCTAACGGCGCAGGTTACCATTGCCAGTATTCTTGCAACAACGGCTTTAAGCAACCCGCATGCTCCCATCCCCCCGCTTTGACCGACTCGATGCCCTGCGCGGCTTGGCCATGCTGTGGATGACGGTGTTTCATTTTTGCTTTGACTTGAACCATTACGGCTGGCTCACGCAAAACTTTTATACCGACCCTGTCTGGACGTGGCAGCGGGCTTTAATCGTCAGCTTGTTTTTGCTGTGCGCGGGCATGGGGCAGGCGGTGGCTACGGCGCAGGGCCAGAGTTGGCCGCGTTTTTGGCGGCGCTGGGCCATGGTGGCTGGCTGCGCGCTCTTGGTGAGCGCGGGCTCTTATGTGATATATCCCAAGAGTTTTATTTACTTTGGTATTTTGCACGGCATAGCGCTGATGCTGATTGTTGTGCGGCTCACGGCGGCTTGGGGTCAATGGCTTTGGCTGCTGGGCGCGTGCGCCATTGCTTTAAAATTCATAGCAACATATGTCCTTTCGACGATGACATTGGGTGATTTTTCCTTAAATATGAGTGTTTTACTGCATTCCAAGGCGCTCAACTGGCTGGGGCTGATTGCAGTCAAACCGATCACCGAAGACTATGTGCCGCTCGTGCCTTGGCTGGGCGTGATGTGGTGGGGCATGGCCGCCGGCCAGTGGGTGCTGGCGCACAGGCCAGCGTGGTTCAGCGCGCCAGTGGGGCGGGCTGCGCCGCTGGCAATGCTGGGGCGCTGGAGCTTGAGTTATTACATGGTGCACCAGCCGGTGCTGATTGGGGCGCTGATGCTGGTGGCGCTTACAAGGGTCTAATTTTTAGTTGTGCGCTTAGATTGGCTACAAGCTTGACCAAGATTTGTCTTGATACTAACATTTAATATCTATACAATATTTTTTTGATCAACTAGCGGTGTTTTGCTAGAGAGCCATTAAAAAATTAGCACAAGTATGGATGGCGTTTAGATTCGCCATTATTAGAATTTTCAGATTTGATTAAGCACCCGCCAAAGGCAATTGATGCAAATAAAAACAAAAAAAAATACCGAACAAAAAGCCTCCTCAACGCGAAAAGACGGAGTTGTCACGCTAGAAATGGTGGCGCAGCTGGCCAAGGTGTCGCCCAGCACCGTATCTAGAATTCTCAATGGCACAGCGATAGTCAGTGATGATAAAAAGCAAGCGGTAGCTGCGGCAGTTGCAACACTGGGTTTTGTGCCCAATCCAGTGGCGCGTGGTTTGGCTGGAGGCCGCACTTTCAGCATTGGGGTCATCACCCAAGCCATAGACAGTCCTTTTTATGGCACCGCGCTGCGCGGCATAGAGGATGCGCTTGACCCGCGCGGCTACAGCCCACTTTTTGTAAGCGGGCACTGGAGCGAAGCAGCCGAGTCGCGCTGCCTAGATGTCTTGCGCTCGCGCAGGGTGGATGGCGTGATTGTGTTAACCGGGCGACTGCCTGATCAAACTTTAGTGACTTTTGCCAAAACCACGCCCATCGTGGTGACTGGCCGTGAACTGACTGCGTCTGGCTTGTATTCCCTTAATTTTGACAACTTTGAAGGCGGACGGTTGGCAACCGAGCATCTGATTGACCAAGGCCATCGCCAAATCGCTTATATTTCGGGTGATCCTGCACACCCAGATGCCACTGAGCGTTTGAGGGGATACCGTTTTGCCTTAGAGCAAGCGGGTATTGCCTTCAATCCAGGCTTGGTGGTGCAAGGCGAATACAGCGAATTGAGTGGTCTGCGTGCTGTAGACCATCTTTTGGAGGGAAGGCAGCATTTCACGGCTATTTTTGCTGGCAACGACCAGATGGCTTTTGGCGCAGCCTTAGGCCTCAAGCGCCATGGTCTGCGCGTGCCCGATGATGTTTCCTTGATCGGTTTTGACGATCTGCCCAGCTCAGTCTATGCAAATCCACCACTTACCACCGTTCACCAGCCCGCCTACGAACTAGGCTGCCTTGCAGCGGCGGCCATACTTGAATTGCTCGCAGGCAAGCAGCCGTCTATGGCTATACCGGCACCCCGCCTCATATCGCGCGAGTCGAGTCGGCGTATTGCAGGCTAAATTTACCTACACGGGATTTCCCTAGTAGGTATTTCGCTTCCGCCTCCTATAATAAAGTTATGAAAGCGCTTTCAAAACTTGAATCCCCCACTTTAAACCAAGGCAAAATATTGCGTGCCTTGGTTAAATATGGCCTTCCTTTGGCATATTTGGCCTGCACATCCTTTAGCGCACATGCCCAAAAAGTGCTCGTCATTGCGGCATATCCCGCCGTGGACGATGTGGTGCGATCCGCCATACCACTGTGGAAGAAAAGCCATCCCAATGTAGATATCAAAGTAGTCAGCCGCCAGTTTGCCGACCACCACACGGCCATGACGACTGCGCTGTCCACCTCCTTTTATTTGCCAGATGTGATGGCCTTAGAGGTGGGCTATGTGGGGCGTTTTGCGCAAGGCGGCGGGCTAGAGGATTTATCTGCGCCTGCCTACAACATCAAGCAATTCCAGTCGCGCTTCGTCCCTTATGCATTCCAGCAAGCCACCAACAAAAAAGGGGCGGTGATTGCAGCCCCCACCGACATCGGTCCTGGTACCCTGCTATACCGCGCCGATATTCTTCAAAAAGCGGGGGTTAGCGAGGCTGAGCTAACCCAGTCCTGGGACCAATACGTGTCCACTGGCGCCAAAATCAAAGCCAGCACAGGCGCATACCTCATGGCGCATGCCAGAGACATGAAAGACATTGTGATTCGGGCGGGCATCAAGCCGGGAGAGGGCTTGTATTTTGACAGCCAATCCAACGTGTTAGTCAACTCGCCGCGCTTTGTTCGCGCGTTTGAGCTTGCCCGCAAAGTGCGCCAGCAAAAACTCGATGCCAAGGTGTCAGCTTGGTCTAATGAATGGTCCGAAGGCTTCAAGCGCGGCACTATCGCCACACAAATGACGGGTGCGTGGCTTGCTGGCCATATGAACAATTGGCTAGCCCCACAAACGGCTGGCAAATGGCGCGCCGCACAACTGCCCGAAGGCGCGATGGCCGCTTACGGGGGCACGTTTCTAGCCATTCCGCGCAGCGCCCCTGATGCGCACAAAGCCATGGCATGGGAATTTATCAAAATGATGACGCTCAGCCGCGAGGTTCAGCTCAGCGCGTTCAAGTCACAAGATGCTTTTCCAGCGCTGCTAGAAACCTATGACGACCCGTTTTTTGAGCTGCCAATCGCATTTTTGGGCGGACAAACTGCGCGCAAGGGCTGGCGCACATCGGTTGCACAAATCACTGCGGTGGCGGTTCATAAACAAGATGCGTTTGCCGATGAGGTAATCAACACTGAGCTAGACAAAGTCTTAGACCGCGGCAAAAGTATCGAGAACGCATTGCTAGATGCTGAGCGGCTGCTCAAGCAGCGCGCCCATCGTTAAAAATCAATCTTAATGCCGCACATACCGCACACGACACGCACCATGAAATTACCCTCTGTCCTGCGACTTTCTCCCCAGTGGACTCCCTATGTCCTGATCAGTCCATTTCTCATACTATTTGCAGTATTCGGCCTGTTTCCGCTGCTATTTTCTTTGTATTTGGCCTTTCAAACATGGGAGCCAACCAGCGGCCTTGGTGCCATGACCTTTGTTGGGTTTGATAATTACGCATTTGCACTGCAAGACGAATGGTTTTGGAAATCGCTAGGCAACACCGCTTGGCTAGCTTTTGCGTCTGGCGTGCCCCAGCATGTGGTGGCTATTCCCTTGGCTTACTTCATCCATTCATCGTTCAAGCGATTGCGCAACGGGGTGGTGGGCGCGTATTTCATGCCTTACATCACCTCCACAGTGGCCATATCTATCTTGTTTAGTTCATTGCTCTCCACTGATTTTGGTCTCATCAATGTAGGCCTACAAGCATTAGCCCAAATCCCCGGTATTGGATGGTTTTTCCCGCAAAATCCTGTCGATTGGCTCAACGAGCCTTCCAATATCAAGCCAGCCATTTCAATGATCGTGTTTTGGCGCTATGTTGGGTTTAACGTGGTGTTGTACCTTGCCGCGCTGCAAACAATTCCTAACGACATATACGAAGCCGCCACCATGGATGGGGCAGGGCGGCTACAGCAGTTTTGGTTCATCACCTTGCCCAGCTTAAAACCCATGATTTTTTTCGGCGTGACTCTGAGCGTGATTGGTGGTCTTCAGCTTTTTGAAGAGCCTTTTATTCTTACCGGAGGCCGTGGCGGCACCGACCAAGCAGGCATGACAACGGCTATTTACTTATACCGCACCGCCTTTGATTTCAATGATTTTGGTGCAGCCAGCGCCATGTCGTGGCTGCTGTTTATCATCGTTGCCATACTCACATGGCTGACGAACAAAGCCTTTGCTCCCCGTGGTCCATCCGCATAACACGCAGGTCTAAACCATGAAAATCACCGCAGATCGTTTGGCTCCATGGGCGGCATATGGCCTAGTAGGCATAGGCGCAGTCATCATGTTAGCGCCCTTTTATTTCATGTTTGTGTTTGCCACGCATTCACGCACCGAGATTTTCAGCCTCCCGCCGCCCATGTTTTTTGGCGATGATTTTTTTAATAACCTAAAGATACTCACGGAGCGTATGCCCTTTTGGCGCAACCTAGGCTGGAGTTTGTACGTGGCCATTGCCTCAACCGTGCTCACTTTGTTGTTTTGCTCCATGGGTGGTTATGCCTTCGCTTTGTTTGAGTTCCGCTACAAAAACGCCTTGTTTGGACTTGTCATGGGCACCATGCTCTTGCCATCGTTTATGAACATGATTCCCACCTTCATCATCATGGATTTGCTCGGCTGGATAGACGAACCGCGGGCTTTGTACATCCCGGGAGCCGCCAGCGCATTTGGTATTTTTTTAATGCGGCAATTTGTGAGCACTTCCATCCCCAAAGACTTGATTGAAGCGGCACGCATGGACAATTGCAGCGAGCTGGGAATTTTTTGGCGCATCGTGCTGCCACTGCTCAAGCCAGCGCTTGGCACGCTTGGGCTCATCACCTTCATTGCGTCTTGGAACAATTTCATCGGCCCGCTGGTGGTCATGCGGTCTCCAGATATGTACACCCTGCCGCTGGCGCTTCGTAGCCTGCAAAGCCCAGTGAATACCGAATGGGGCGCACTCATGACAGGCTCGGCGATTGCCACAATCCCTTTGGTTATTCTGTTCTTGCTGTCCTCACGCCAATTGATTTCTGGTCTGACTGCCGGTGCTGTGAAGTGATGCTTTGCTCGATGGGCAAGCGCAGCACGCAAGCGACTTATTTTTAAATTGATAAACAATTTCAATGCCATTTACCACTTACGAACCCTCCGATTTGATCACCCATTTCCCTGCTGATTTTGTTTGGGGTGTGGCTACTAGCTCCTACCAAATCGAAGGAGCGGCCGCTTACGATGGCAAGGGCGACTCGATTTGGGACAGTTTTTGCCGCAGCCCCGGCACCATTGCTGATGCCAGCAACGGTGATATAGCCTGTGAGCATTACTACCGCTTAGATGCCGATTTAGATTTAATCGCCAGTCTAGGAGTGGATGCCTATAGATTTTCAATATCTTGGCCTAGGGTACGACCCGCAGGCAAAGGCGATTGGAATGATAAAGGCATGCTTTTTTACGAACAATTGGTTGATGGATTGCTTGCACGCAATATCAAGCCCTACCTCACGCTCAACCATTGGGATCTGCCGCAAGCATTGCAAGATGCAGGTGGCTGGGCCAACCGCGACACCGTGCATCGGTTTGTTGAATATGCAGAGGGCATAGCGAGTCGACTCGGAGATCGGGTAGTGTCAATTACCACGCACAATGAGCCTTGGGTGATGGCTATATTGGGCAACGAGACAGGTATTTTTGCGCCCGGTATCAAAGACCGTGCCACTGCTTACCAAGTCTCGCACCATTTGCTTTTGAGCCATGGCATGGCGCTGCGGGCTATGCGAGCGAATGGCTGCAAGAGCAAACTGGGCATTGTTTTGAATCTTTCTCCCATGCATCCAGCCTCAGATTCTGAGTCGGATTTAATTAAAACCGAGCTAGAAGATGGGAAGCTGCTTCGTTGGTATATGGATCCCTTGTTCAAAGGGCAATACCCGAAAGACGTGCTTGACCATCTTGGTGATGACCAGCCGCTGGTTCATGCAGGCGATATGCAGATCATCGCCACGCCCATGGATTTTTTGGGTGTTAACTATTACTCACGCTCAGTTATCAGCGCAGAAAGCCCATGGGACGTGCACAAAAGCGGCCGCGAAATCACCGACATGGGATGGGAAGTCTACCCCGAAGGACTCACAGAATTGCTGCTGCGCTTAGACCGCGACTACAAAGTGCCACCGCTGTATGTCACCGAAAACGGCGGCGCATTCAAAGACCATCTGGTTGACGGCCGTGTGAACGACACCCCTAGAATGGATTTTATTGCGCGCCATATTTCTGCGGTGGCTCAAGCCATGAAGCAAGGCGTGCGCATGCAGGGCTACATGGTATGGAGTTTGCTGGACAATTTTGAATGGGCTTCGGGCTATGAAAAGCGGTTTGGCATCGTTCATGTGGACTACAACACCCAGCAACGCACCTTGAAAAACAGTGCCCTGTGGTACCAGAGTTTTTTAAAACGACAAAAAGCCGCTCGCCTTGCCAGCGAGCCAATTCAAGCAAACAAGCCAGCAGCTACACGCTGCGTCGACATGATAGGAGCTTAGTATGGGACAAGTATCTTTGCGTGGCATTCGTAAAAGCTACGGCAATGTCGACATCATCAAAGGCATTGATCTGGAAGTGCAGGACGGCGAATTTTTGGTGTTCGTTGGACCATCGGGTTGCGGTAAATCGACTACCCTGCGCATGATTGCAGGTCTAGAAAGCGTGACGGCAGGTGATCTGTTTATTGATGGCGTGCGCGCCAATGACATGCGGTCTGCTGACCGTGGAACTGCCATGGTATTCCAAAGCTATGCCCTGTACCCTCACATGACCGTGGCAGAAAACATGGGCTTTGCATTAAAAATGGCCGGTGTTTCTAAGGCGCAGCGCATCGAGCAGGTGGGTCGCACAGCGGAAATTCTTCGGATGACTGAGCTATTAGATCGCTATCCTAAAGAGTTATCAGGCGGTCAGCGCCAGCGGGTTGCCATTGGGCGTGCTATTGTGCGCAAGCCCAAGGTATTTTTGTTTGACGAGCCCTTGTCTAATCTAGACGCGGCCCTGCGTGTGAATATGCGCATCGAGCTGTCGCGCTTGCACAAAGAGCTTGGTACCACCATGATTTATGTCACACACGACCAAGTGGAAGCCATGACGCTGGGCAATCGCATCGCGATATTCAACAAAGGAATCGTTGAGCAACTCGGGCCACCGCTGGAGTTATATAACCGCCCTGTGAATCAATTTGTAGCCACTTTTATCGGTGCTCCTAAGGTTAATCTGATACCTAAACCGCAAAACCAAACCGCTTCAGAGGCGCATCAGGCTTTATGGGTTTTACTGGCCAGCCAAGTCACTGCTGATGCGCAATGTGTTGGCCTGCGCCCAGAGCACATGCAAATTGTGCCCGCAGGGCAGGGCGTGCCCGCTACCGTCGTGTTAGCTGAGCATCTTGGTGATTCATCCATCATCCATTGCCGTGTAGAAGGTGTCACTGAGCTGGTGAGCGCCAAAATCGGCACTGCGCAAAATCGCAGCATTGAAGCAGGGCAAATGCTTGGACTTGCACCTGACGCGGCATGGGCCTTGGTGTTTGACTCAAATGGCCGCTTGATGCCTTAATAAGGATCGTATTTTGGCTACCAAGCAACCCAAACCCAGATGGAAACTCGTCTGGAGCGATGAATTTCAAGGAAACACCATCGATGCAAGCAAATGGGATTTTGACATCGGCAATGGTTTTTTTGACTACAAAACCCACACTTGGATAGCTGGCTGGGGCAATGAAGAGCTCCAATACTACACCGCCAATGCCAGCAACGCCTTTGTCAAAGATGGCGTACTAACTATTCGCGCCATCAAAGAGTCTTTGCATGGTTGTGGCTATACATCGGCACGCTTAAAGACGCGCAGCCGTGACGGCGCAGCGCTTTTT
>JAYTMT010000108.1:0-7006 GCA_043728315.1 Polaromonas sp.
TTGCGCCTGCAGCAGCGCCAAAAGCACCATGCCACCGAGCAAATGCAAAGTCACAATGGCAGGAAACAGTTTCATAGTGACCGTGAGTGCGCCAAAAGCGCCTTGTATACAGACCCAAAGCAGGGTCACGCTGGGCAACCAAAGCCCAAGCTTGCGCGCTTCAAAGCCTGCTGATTTGCGCTGCAGCCATGTGCCAACCAGCAGTGCCACAATCAACACCCCCACGCCGCTGGCCAAATACCGGTGGACCATTTCAATCCAAGCCTTGCTGTGCGTTACAGGCCCCGTTGGCATGGCTGCCTGCTCTGCGCTGATTTGCGCACGCGCACCCAGTGGGCTGGCTTGGCCGTAGCAGCCGGGCCAATCAGGACAACCAAGCCCTGAGTCAGTCAGGCGGGTAAACGCGCCAAACAGCACCAAATCGAAGGTTAAAAACAAGGTGACCAATGCGAGTGCCTTGAGGCGCTGCGTGGCGCTGGCTTTTCGGTGGCGCAACCATACCCAGCCCAGTGGCAAAGCGGCCAGCACTGCGCCCAGTAGCATCAGCTGGAGCACAGGAGAAAAATCGTACAAGGCCTGCGTGTTTGGCATCATTCGCGCCCTGCCCTGTCCCAGCTAGAGGCAGCCCGCAGCAGGCGGTCCATGTCACGTTTGGCCTTGCCAGCATCGAGCTTAACGGGCCAGCGCAGCATCCAGTTGCCTTGCGGGTCTACCAAATACAAGTGCTGGCTGCGCGTGTGGCCAGGCCCCGGCGCTAGCCATGCATCTATTTGCGCCTGCGGCAGGCGCAGCACGGTGGCGCTTTGCAGTGCAGGAAGCAGTTCTGGCCGAATCGGTGCAGCGTCTGATACCAGCCAGACCCAGTCAATGCGGTCTTTCTCGCGGCCAAGGCTCTCGCGCAACTGGCGCTGCGCATACAAATTGGCCTCGCACGTGGCATCGCAAGCCCCTCCCGCAGTGGTCACAATGAGCCACTGGCCTTTGAGGCTGCGCAGCTTCACGGGCTTGCCATCAATGGCCACGCCTGCTTGGTCGGGCAAGGCGCGCACGGGGTTAATCAACTCGCCATAATTTTGCTGCGTGTTGGGCCGCACCACGTAATAGGTGAAATACGAGGCTAGCACGGGTGCTGCGCAGGCAGCCATCACCAGCAGCATTTTCCAGCGGCCACGTTTGGCTTGCGCAGGGCTGTAGGCAGGCGCATCCGCTCGCGGCAGCGAATGCACCGTCATCTCCAGCGGCTGGTCAGCGTGCTGCGCGGTTGGGGCTGCTGCTGACGCTGGCGTGGGCCCAGGGGTGGGCGTTGGCGTGGGTTTAGGAGGCTGGCTCATGGGTATGCGTGCGTAGATCGGCTAGGCATGTATTGTCTCGCACTTGGAAAGCGCTTATTGCGCGCGGGTCTCTGCTGGGCTGGTGCCTGCAGGGCTGGTGTCTTCTGTTGTATCCGCACATGAGGCCGCCGCTAGGCTTTTAGCAGCGCGCCTGCGCGGCGCTATCCAGACCAGCCACACATACAGTACCAGCACGGTAGCGCACAATCCAAACCACTGAAAAGCATAGCCATAGTGCTTGGCCACGCCAGAGCTGGGCACAGGCCAGTCGCGCAGCAAACCTTCTGAGGCAGCATCCGTTTGCAGCACCACAGAAGGAAGCAAACGCAGATGTGCGGCGCTCAGAGATGCGCCAAGGCGCTGCATGTCCATATTTTGCGCAATTGCGGCTGCCCTGTCGTTTGTAGCGGCGCTTGAACGGGAGTCTGTGCCAGTGTCTGGCATAGGCTGCACATTGGTTTGTGTTTTTGGCTGGGCATTGGCTGGGGGTTGTGCACCTGCGCTGCCTAGCTCAAAAATAGCCGACGGCGCAGCGGCTATGCGCCCGTTCAGCAGCACATCGCCAGTTGGCGTGTCCACCGCGGCTAATTGCGTGCGGTCTTGGAAATTGCGTGGAATCCAACCGCGCTGCACCACCACCACCGTATCGCTGCCACTCAAACGCAAAGGAGTAAGCACAAAAAAACCTTGGCGCGCCCCCATCTGGCGGTTGTCTAAATACACAGTTTTCTCGGTCAACCATTGGCCAGTAAGGCGCACCGAGCGGTGCAACATGTTTGGCCAATTTGCTTCACTATTGATAGCAATTAATGACGCATTGACGCTGACATCTTGTGTATTTTTCTCTAAAATACGGTTTTGCAGCGCTATTTTAGTATGCGCGCGTCCCAGTTGCCAAAAACCCAGCCCTGCTGTCAATGCCATGGCACTGGCCGTGGCCAACACCACCACCCAAGCACGCATGCGTGTATTCACCTGATAATCTCACTTATGAACATTTTGATCCCACTCGCATTTTTGGCCATCTTGGGCAGCTTAGGCACTGCATTGTTTTTCATGCTGCGCGGCGGCTCTGAAGACCTGGCCGATGCCGACGCCAAGCGCAAAGGCATGGCACGCGCGCTGTCTATTCGCATAGGAGTGTCGGTGGTGGTCTTCATATGTTTGCTGATCGCATGGCAGTTGGGCTATATCCATCCTACTGGTATCAAGCCTGGGCAATAAATAGCACCCAAATCGCCCGATTAAAACCCCTATCCACACTAACCAATTAACAAAAAAGCCGCTAAGCGGCTTTTTTGCATGGCTGTCGATTGAAACGCTCAGAACCAGTACACCAGAATATACAAGCCCAGCCACACCACGTCCACAAAGTGCCAGTACCAAGCAGCGCCCTCAAAGCCAAAATGTTTGTCTTTGGTGAAATGCCCTTTTTGCAAGCGCAGGGTAATGAACAGCAGCATCAGCATGCCCACAAACACATGGAAACCGTGGAAACCAGTGAGCATGAAAAAGGTAGAGCCAAAGATGCCCGAGGTCAATTTGAGATTCAAGTCTGCGTAGGCGTGGTAATACTCATAACCCTGCACAACCAAAAAGGTAATACCCAGCAGCACGGTAGCCCACATGAATTTAATAGTCTTGCTGCGGTTGCCGTCAATCAAGGCATGGTGTGCGATGGTGATGGTGACACCAGAAGTCAAAAGTAAGGCCGTATTGATCGTAGGCAAAGGCCAAGGCCCCATGGTTTGAAAGGCCTCCACAATGCCTGCGGGTGAAGTGGTAGCGCCTGCCACCATACTAGGCCAATCGGCCTTGAAACCCGGCCATAGCAATGCGTTGTCAAGACTACCCAGCTCTGGCACCGAGTGCGAACGCGCCCACCACAATGCCGAGAAAAACGCACCGAAAAACATGACCTCAGAGAAAATGAACCAGCTCATACTCCAGCGGTAGGACAGGTCGATTTTGTAGCCATACAAACCGCCTTGGCTTTCTTTGACTGACTCGCTGAACCATTGGTAGAGCACAAACAGCCACCAAATCATGCCAAAAGCCAGTGCGTATTTGCCCCAATCAGAGCCATTGATCCACTGGCCAGCACCCAAAATCACCCAAAACAGGCCAAAGGCCGCAAAGGCTGGGTGGCGCGACGGCTCGGGAATGAAATAATGCGGTGTGCCGCTGTGCGATGCTGAACTCATGGGGTAAAACTCCTCAATACAAATCTATTCAAGCAGCGGCCTTAACCGCCCACTGTGCAAAAAAAATCAAAGCCACTACAAAAGCCAAACAGGCTGCAATGCCCACCAAAACCACGTGAACAGGATTCAATGTTTGCGCATCTTCACGGGAGGCCGCGCCTTGGCGCAGGCCCACAAATGACCACAACACCGCCTGCACGGTGCGCAGCAAAGACGCGCTGCGGCGTTTTGCAATTGCACTCATACGGCCTCCTTAGTGGGCAGTATGGAAACGGGGCTCTGCATATTGGAAAACCAAGCCAATTCGGAATACGGCGCTACAGGCCAAGCCGGTGCTAAGTACGCCATTGGCGCTACCGGCCAATACGGGGCGGGTGTGGTGCGCGCCGCCGGGAAGGGGGCTAGGGCCGCAGTGGGCGCTGGTGGTGTTTTGCCACCCACTTCAAAAAAAGTATACGACAGCGTGATGGTGGTCACGTCTTTGGACAATTTGGGGTCAATCACAAAAGCCACTGGCCATTGTTTTTTCTCACCCGCTTGCAGGGTGTATTGCTGAAAGCAAAAGCACTCTAGCTTGTTAAAGTGCATGCCTGCTTGCTTGGGGGCATAGCTGGGAATAGCCTGCGCAGCCATGACACGGTTTTGCACGTTTTGAAACTCGTACATCACGGTGGCCAGCTCGCCTGGGTGCACTTGCAAGCTGCGCAAAGCGGGCTTGAACTCCCAAGGACCGCGCGCATTGGCATCGAACTCTACGGTGATGGTACGGCTTTTGTCCACCTGTGTGTTGGGTGCAATTTTGGTGCTTGCACCGGGAATTTGCTTGTCGCCCAGAGACAAAATATTGATGCCAGTGGCCTCGCAAATGGCTTTGTATATGGGCACTAATGCGTAGCCAAAGGCAAACATCCCGAGGGTAATGACCAGCAGTTTGCCGGTCATTTTGAGGTTTTGAGAGACTTTGCGCATGGTGCAAGTGCTGCTGCTAACGAACCGCTGACAAAACCAGCACCTTGACCATGAAACCAATAAAAAACACCACGGCTACTGAGCCCAGAATCAGGCCAGTGCGTGTGTTTTTCTTTTTTTGTTCAGGAGTCATGGTTTGAGTAGCTGTTTTTTAAGCCGGGGTAAATTAAAACGCCAACACTTTGGTAGCGGTTTTGTCCAGCTTAGGCGGGGTTTCGTAGGTGTGGAACGGCGCAGGTGACGGCACTTCCCACTCCAAGCCTTCAGCCGCTTCCCAAGGGCGCTGAGGCGCTTTTTCGCCTTTGCCCATCATGGTGGGCAGCACGATGAAGAAGAAGAAATACACCTGTGCCAAGCCGAAGGCGAAACCACCGATGGAGGCCAACGCATTGAAATCAGCGAACTGCATGGGGTAATCCGCATAGCGGCGCGGCATGCCAGCCAAACCCAAGAAGTGCATGGGGAAGAAGGTGACGTTGAACGCAATCAAGCTCCACCAAAAATGGATCTTGCCGCGTGTTTCGTTGTACATCACGCCTGTCCACTTAGGGGCCCAGAAGTAGTAGCCTGCAAACATGGCATAGAGCGAACCTGCCACCAACACGTAGTGGAAGTGCGCCACCACGTAGTAGGTGTCTTGCACCTGCGTGTCAATTGGGGCCACCGACAAAATCAAGCCTGTGAAGCCGCCCATGGTGAACACGAAAATGAAACCCACGGCAAACAGCATAGGGGTTTCGAATGTCATCGAGCCCGTCCACATGGTGGCAATCCAGTTGAAGATTTTCACGCCGGTGGGCACGGCAATCAGCATGGTGGCATACATGAAGAACAACTGACCAGTCACTGGCATGCCCGTGGTGAACATGTGGTGCGCCCAGACGATGAAGGACAAAATGGCAATTGACGAAGTGGCATAGACCATAGAGGCGTAGCCAAACAGCTTTTTACGCGCAAAGGTGGGGATGATCTGGCTGACAATGCCAAAGGCTGGCAAGATCATGATGTATACCTCAGGATGGCCGAAGAACCAGAAGATGTGCTGGAACATCACCGGGTCACCGCCGCCAGCGGGGTTGAAGAAGGTAGTGCCAAAGTGGCGGTCAGTGAGCGTCATGGTGATGGCACCAGCGAGCACAGGCATCACGGCAATCAGTAAGTAAGCGGTGATCAGCCATGTCCAGCAGAACATGGGCATTTTCATCAGGGTCATGCCGGGGGCGCGCATGTTGAGGATGGTGACGATGATGTTGATCGAGCCCATGATGGAGCTAGCGCCCAGAATGTGCAGCGCAAAAATCGCACTGTCCATGCCAGGGCCCATTTGCAATGACAAAGGCGCATACAGCGTCCAGCCGCCAGCGGGAGCGCCGCCGGGCAAGAAGAAGCTGCTCACCACCATCAAGGCCGCTGGAATCATCAGCCAGAATGAAAAATTATTCATGCGGGCAAAGGCCATATCGGCCGCGCCGATTTGCAGGGGGATCATCCAGTTGGCAAAGCCCACAAAGCCCGGCATGATGGCGCCAAACACCATGATGATGCCGTGCATGGTGGTTAACTGGTTGAACAGCTCAGGGTTGACAAATTGCAAGCCCGGCTGGAACAACTCTAGGCGAATCACCATGGCCAAAAGGCCGCCGATGATCAGCATGGTGAAACTAAACAGCAAATACAGTGTGCCAATGTCTTTGTGGTTGGTGGCGTAGACCCAACGACGCCAGCCGCTAGGCGCGCCGTGGTGGTCATGTGCGTGGTCGTCATGGGCTGCGCCGTGGGCGAGGTCATGGGTGGTTGCTGCGCTCATTGTCTTGTGCCTTATTACTTGCTTAAACGGGGGTTGGCGTTGAGAAAATGCTCAAAAACTAAAAACGAAATTACTTGCGGGCTGCCAACACTTCGGCGGGCTGCACTACTTGACCAGTCTTGTTGGACCAGCTGTTTTTGGTGAATGTCATCACCGCTGCGAGGTCGGTGTCTGACAGTTGCTTCCAAGCGGGCATAGCTCCGTTGCCTTGGCCGTTGAGCATAATAGCAATTTGCTTGGATTTATCAGCATCGAGCACCACAGCAGCGCCGTCCAGCGCCTTGATCGGGCCTGCGCCCTTGCCAGTGGCTTGGTGGCAAGCGGCGCAGTTGGCCGCGTAGACTTTTTCGCCGCGCTTGCTGATGTCGTCCAGTGTCCAGACTTTGCTTGGGTCATCGGCTTTGGCGGCGAGTTTTTTCTGCTCTGCGCCTACCCATTTGCTGTAGTCCTCGGCGCTCACCACTTTCACGTGAATGGGCATGTAGGCATGCTCTTTGCCGCACAGTTCGGCGCATTGGCCATAGTAGTCACCGATTTTCTCTGCACGAAACCAAGTGTCGCGCACAAAGCCGGGAATCGCATCTTGCTTGATGCCAAATGAGGGCACCATGAAGGCGTGGATCACGTCCACGGCGGTGACGATCACGCGCACTTTTTTGTTCACTGGCACGACCAGCGGGTTGTCTACCTTGAGC
>JAYTMT010000109.1:0-12549 GCA_043728315.1 Polaromonas sp.
CCTGGCGGCTCTTCTTCATCACTTCCTTGATCTCGGAAACCTCGCCCTTGAAGATCAGGTCGGAGATCAGCGGTGACTTGAGCATGACTTCAACAACCGCCCGGCGGCCCTTGCCATCCTGCTTGGGCACCAGGCGCTGCGAGATGAAGGCCTTCAGGTTGAGAGACAGGTCCATCAGCAGCTGGGGGCGACGCTCTTCCGGGAAGAAGTTGATCACGCGGTCGAGCGCCTGGTTGGCGCTGTTGGCGTGCAGGGTGCACATGCACAGGTGGCCGGTTTCGGCAAAGGCAATGGCGTGTTCCATGGTTTCGCGGTCGCGCACTTCGCCCATCAAAATCACATCGGGCGCTTGGCGCAGGGTGTTTTTCAGAGCCGACTCCCATGTGTCGGTGTCCAGCCCCACTTCGCGCTGGGTTACCACGCAGTTTTTGTGCGCATGCACGAATTCCACCGGGTCTTCAATGGTGATGATGTGGCCATAAGACTGCTCGTTGCGCCAATCCACCATAGCGGCCATGGTGGTGGATTTGCCAGATCCCGTAGCGCCTACTAAGATGCACAAGCCGCGCTTGCTCATCACCACATCTTTGAGCACCTGCGGTACGCCCAGGCCGTCAATGGTGGGCAATATGCTGGGAATCGTTCGCAGCACCATGCCCACTTTGCCTTGCTGCACAAAGGCATTCACCCGAAAGCGCCCCACGCTGGGCGGCGAGATCGCAAAATTGCACTCCTTGGTGCGCTCAAATTCGCTGGACTGCTTGTCGTTCATGATTGAGCGCGCAAGAGCCAGCGTGTGCTGCCCCGACAGCGGCTGGGGCGACACCTTGGTCACCTTGCCGTCCACCTTCATGGCGGGTGGAAATTCTGCGGTGATGAACAAATCACTGCCATTGCGGCTGAGCATCAGCTTGAGTAAATCGGTGATGAATTTCGAGGCTTGATCGCGTTCCATAATATAAGCATCCGTGTTTGATCTGCATTATCGCTTGTTTAAATTCTCTTCTACTGCGTAGCGCTGTGGTTGAGCCATTGCAGGGTAAGTTGCCTTTCCACTGGCGTGGGCCTCGCTGCCCCCCACTCCATCCCCCCGCCCTTCCTCTGCCCCCCGCCGGGGCAGAGGAAGGGAGCCTTGATTTGTCTTGTATTAACTTGGCCAGACGAACCGCATCTGAGGCCGCTGTGCGTTGTTGCGCGCTGGTACTTATGCCCTAGCGGTCGTACCCTGACTCGGTGTTTTGGTAGTTGGCTGCGGTTGCCTTCGCTGCGCTTGGCAGGGGCGAGAGTTACTGGTTTGCTTTGACTTTGATTCGCTTGCGCCACCAAAATACCCCTCACAGACACCAACTCCCGTTCGGGCTGAGCTTGTCGAAGTCTTCGCGAAGGCTTCGACAAGCTCAGCCCGAACGGGGTTGCATATGTAAGGCGGCAAGCAAATCAGCTCTCTCTCCCCTGCCCAGCGCAGCGAAGGCAGTAGCAGCCGACCACAAAAACACCGAATCAAGGTACGACCGCAAGGGCATAAGTCTAGGAGCGAGCAAACGCACAGCGACCCTAGGGCAGGTTCGTCTGGCCAAGAAGCTACAAGACAAATCAGGCTCCCCCTTTCCGCCCCAGCAGGGGGGGGATAGGGGGCGGGGGGGGATAGGGGGGGTAAAAAAACCAAGTCGCCTGCAATGGCAGTAGCTAAAAAATGCAAGGCAACAGCTAAAGAGCTAAAGAGAAATAGAGAAATAGAGAAATAGAGAGAAAAAAAGGATTACAACTTTATCCCACAAAGTTCTCAGGAATCTTGGCCTTGCCCCGCGCCTCAGCCGGGCTGATGATGTTGCGCTTCACCAAATCGGTGAGGTTTTGGTCCAGCGTTTGCATGCCCGTGCTGCTGCCCGTTTGGATGGCCGAATACATTTGCGCCACCTTGGCCTCGCGGATCAAGTTGCGGATCGCGCCTGTGGCCATCATGATTTCATGGGCGGCCACGCGGCCCGTGCCGTCCTTGGTTTTACACAGGGTTTGCGAGATCACCGCTTGCAGCGATTCAGACAGCATGGCGCGCACCATTTCTTTTTCGTCGGCGGGAAACACGTCGATGATACGGTCAATGGTTTTGGCGGCACTCGATGTGTGCAGCGTGCCAAACACCAAATGGCCAGTCTCAGCGGCCGTCATGGCTAGGCGGATGGTTTCTAGGTCGCGCATCTCGCCCACCAAAATCGCGTCGGGGTCTTCGCGCAGGGCAGATTTGAGCGCGGCGGCAAAGCTCATGGTGTGCGGGCCCACCTCGCGCTGGTTGATCAGGCATTTTTTGGATTCGTGTACGAACTCAATCGGGTCTTCCACAGTCAAAATATGGCCGTATTCGGTTTCGTTGAGGTAATTCACCATGGCGGCCAGTGTGGTGGATTTGCCCGAGCCGGTGGGGCCGGTGACCAAGACCATGCCGCGCGGTTTGAGTGCCAATTCGCCAAAAATCTTAGGTGCGTTGAGCTGCTCAAGGGTGAGGATTTTTGATGGAATGGTTCGCATCACCGCACCCGCGCCACGGTTGTGGTTAAAGGCATTGACCCGAAAACGCGCCAAACCTTCAATTTCAAACGAAAAATCCACCTCTAAGAACTCTTCGTAGTTCTTGCGCTGGGTGTCGTTCATGATGTCGTACACCATGGCGTGCACTTGCTTGTGGTCTAGCGGGTCCACGTTGATGCGGCGCACGTCGCCATGCACGCGAATCATGGGCGGCAAACCCGCAGACAAATGCAAGTCTGAGGCTTTGTTTTTGACACTGAAGGCTAGGAGTTGGGTAATATCCATGGTGGGGCTCTCTTTTAGGGACGCGAAGGTACTATACGCATTATGAGCAAAATTTCGGACAATATCGCAGTGGTGCTGCGGCAAATTGACGCGGCGCGTGCGGCCAACCCGCGCACGGCGCAAGCAGTCACGCTGCTGGCAGTGAGCAAAATGATGCCTGCTACGGCTGTGCGCGAGGCCATCAACGCTGGGCAGCGCGCTTTTGGCGAGAATTACATCCAAGAAGCGGTGGACAAAATCACGCAAATCCGCGCTTGGGAAGCCGCTGGCGAGATCCCTAGCGGCAGCCAGTGGCACTGCATCGGGCCCATTCAGAGCAACAAGACGCGGCTGGTGGCCGAGCATTTTGACTGGGCGCAGACGGTGGACCGCCTCAAAATTGCCCAGCGCCTCTCCGAGCAGCGCCCCGTGCATTTGCCGCCGCTGCAGGTGTGCATACAGGTCAATATTGACGGCGCGGCCAGCAAGTCGGGCGTGGCACCGGGTGCTGCGCTGGAGCTGGCGCGTGCCATTGAAAAGCTGCCCCGCCTGAATTTGCGCGGGCTCATGGCGATTCCCGATCCAGATTTGAGTTTGGATATTGCTGCGCAATCCATAGCGCTTAAAGTCCAGCACACAATGACATCACGGCTTTTTTACCAAATAACTGGCTCTGGCATTGAGTTGGACACGTTGTCGATGGGCATGAGCGGCGACATGGCGGACGCGATTGCCGCAGGATCGACCATGGTGCGCGTGGGCACGGCTATTTTTGGTGCTCGCGTGGGCCAAACGCCCGAGAAAACCATGCCTGCACCCGTTGCCACCAGCCCGAGCCAATGAATGGGCCCGATTCTGGGGCTATCACCCGTGTGATGGCCAAGCTGACGATGGCCCGCAAGAGGGCGGGGCGTTCTAGGCGCAGCATGACCTGCAGCTCATTGGCCGACAGGGCTTGCATGTCGATGCGGCGCAAAATACTTGTGCTGTGGCGTCCCATTTGCGCATTGGACAGCAGGGGTGGGCGGCGCAGCACCAGCTTGGCGTTGAGCAGGGCAGGGCTTGTGAGCGTAAGCAAAGCCGCTTCACTGCAGCGCTGAACATACACCCACAGCACAGATTCGAGCGGCAGCAACTCATGCCCCAAGGGTTCTATGGCGGGCAGCAAGCCCACACGCTTGACGATGGCGCGTTCGGTGGCCTGTGCGCTGGCGTTTGGGCTCAGGTAAATTTGCCAGTATTTGGTTTGGATCACCGCTATGGTGTGGTCGCCGTCTTGTACCAGCAGCTGCTGCTCGCCCCATGAGTTGCGGTGTTGCAGTGCAATTTGCCCCAAAGCAAAGGCAATGCGCAGATGGTCGAGCAGTGGCGCTGTTTCGTCCAGAGCGGCGCATAAATCTTTGTAGGTGTGGGCGCTGATTTGTGCCCAGGTTTGCTCTGTGTCAGACTCGTCCCCCACCAGGCACAAAGGCAGGCCTCGGTAGTAGGGCTGGGGCTGCATGGTCAGGTGGCTGGGGTCTAAATGCAAGCCAGCCAGCGCATAGGTGGTGCCACTGAAGGTAGAGAGCATGTCCGGTTGGGTGATGCTGGCCACCAGTGGCAAAGCAGCAGACTGCGATTCTTGGGCCCGATTGCGCCAAGCGCCACTGTCTAAGGGGTAAAACTCATCGGCCGCTTTGCCAATGGCCAAGGCGGCGGCTGTTTGCGTAATCGGCGCATCCATTTGCGCGGTGTGCATGAGGCAGCGGATGTGGGCAATGTAGGCATCTGGCGGCACGCCTTGTGGCGGCAGCCGCCAACGCACCAAAGTGCCACAATAATTGCCCAGCTGCGCCACAATGGCCATCGACTCAGCGGCATTGAAGCCGATGGGGCGAATAAAAATCAACGGGGCTTGGGAGCTGGCGGGTACAGTCATTGGGGTCGGGCGTGGACTTATAAGATTCAGAACCAGCCAAACACCCTACCGAGCACATCAACCAGAACACGGGGACGAGTCTACCAAGCCCGTTTTTTAATTAAGAGTACTTTTGTGGATATTTGTTTGGCAGATGAAATCTAAAGATTGGCTTTAGATGCTGTTCTACTGGCAATCCCTAGGCGGAATGTAACCGATGCGCGTCGTATATTTGTAACAATAATGGCCAGAAAACGGGCAATATGCAACTTATTTCACGCAATCGTGGATTGCGTGACCCCGCGCAAGCGGCCTTATAGCCGCTGCGCAATGAAATCCTGCACATTGCGCAGGTGGCGCACGCCTTCTGCTCCGGTGGACTGCACCAAAAAGCTGTAGCTTGGCAAAACCAACCGTAACTGCTCTGGCGTGCGCACCCGCTCAAGCTCGCCGAGCATGTCAAACGCATGCTGCGGCAGGTGAACCAAGATAAAGCTAGACATGGCGTCGGTGATTTGCCGCGTCAGGTTTTCCAGGACTTTTTGGGCATTGGGTACCGATTGGGCACCATACAGGGGCGCAGGCGCTGTGGCATCAAAGCCGCTGTTGGGCAAAATATTTTCCAAAGAAGACTCTGCAAACGCAGCACTTTGCGCCCCCCAAATGGCATCGTCATACTCTGTTCTGGGAGTGGCGCGCTGGAGCAAGCCTTTAGCCTCTATCAGTCCTTCAGACTCAAGCTCGGTCAGCAGTCCAGAGGGGTCGTCAAATCCTTGCAACTCTGCAAGCAGGGTGTGCGTGGGCGTTTTGCCGTCAATCGTGAACAGCACATTTTTCAGTTCTGCTCGGTATTTAGAAGCGCCATCGAAAGCCACCATGCGCCCGCGAGGCGTGCGTACATACAAAGGATGTGTTTTGTGCATGGTTGTCATTTGATTCATCCCGCATTCCTGACTTGGCTATAGAAAATGCCGTTTCATACGGCAAACCGAACTGCCAGTTTGATGGCATTCTGCGCAGGCTGGCTCGCTATATTGGTTGCGGCTGATAGGTAGTATCACTTATAGGTAGTTTGTGCGCAGGCAGCCCCTGCCAGGCCACACGCAGGCTGGTACCCTGCTGTGCACTGCTGTCTATGCTGATCTCGGCGCCAATGCTTTGGACGCGTGCGCGGATATTTGCCAACCCTAGGCCGCGCTTGGCCGCTGCTGTGGTGCTTGGCCGCATGTTGAATCCGTGGCCATTGTCGGAGATGTGCAAGCTGCCAGCCGCCGCTTGGCAGTGCAGAGCTATCCGTGCGCTGCGCGCGCCGCTGTGCTGCACGGCATTGCGCAGGGCTTCTTGGGCAATGCGCAGCAGCTGGTTGCCCATATCCTGGGGCAAACCGCAGCAATTGCCGCTTTTGACAAAATAGCAGGGCAAGCGCCCAGTTTCGCTGCATTGCGCCGCCACATGTTCCAGTGCGCGCCACAGCGCATCGGGCTCGGGTCCCAGCGGCATCAGGCCATGCGCAATACTGCGTGTGGTGGCGACGGCGGCGTGCACTTGCGCGCTGATGGCTGCCAAATGCCGGGCCAAGCTGGGGTTTGCTTGGTAACTGGTTTCTAAATGGCCCAGCAGCATGGCCACGCCAGCCAGCTGCGCGCCCAGCGCATCGTGCAGTTCCCGTGCGATGCTTGTGCGCAAGGCCTCTAGCTGCGCTGACACAAATGGTTCAATATGCAGCAACTGTGTGGCGTTTAGGCTGTCCGATGGCTGGACAATATAGGGGGTCTCTGAATGCATGCAGGTATTCTTATGTGCAATTGTCTGGTGCGTAAGAGGTTAAATGCTTATTTAGGCTACGTACTTATACATAAGCGAGTTGATAGAAGTACTAGACTTCAATTGCGTGCTTTTTGTTAATCTCTGTTCATTCCTACCTGTGAGGCACTGCTGTGCTGGCGCGCGTGGTTGCAGTAGCCTGCTTTGGCTTCATTTTATTTGCTAGCTATGCCTATTGCCACTAAGTCTGTTGTTATCGTAGACGACCACGATATCGTGCGCTTTGGTTTGCAATTGCTACTGGAGAGTCTGCCTGAGTACAAGGTCTTGGCTTGCGTGCCCGATTTGCAGTCTGCGCTCACCGCAATCAGCCATATCCAGCCCGACATGGTGATTGCCGACATGTCGCTTGGAGATTCACGCGGGCTAGACACGGTGCGCGCCGTGGTGGCGGTGCAAGCTCCGCGCCCTGTTTTAGTGCTGTCAATGCATGACGAGCTTTTGTATGCAGAGCAGGCCCTCAGCCAAGGCGCGCAGGGCTATTTGATGAAAGAAAAAGCGCAAGAACTGCTGCTACAGGTGGTGCGCAATTTGCTATTGGGCGAGCGCTGGGTAAGCCCGCGCGTGAGTGCCCAGCTGCTTCACCGCATTGTCATGGCTGCACCGCGCAGACACGCAGACGCGGGGCGCGCCCACCCGCTGAGCTTGCGCGAGCTAGAGGTGCTAGAGAAAATTGGCCGTGGCCGCACCACCAAGGAAATTGCCTATGCGCTCGATCTGAGCCCCCGCACGGTGGATTTACACCGCGCCAGCATCAAAAAGAAGCTTGGGTTCAGGAGCGGAGCTGAGGTGGTGGCATATGCAGTGGCGCGGCTTTAAACCGAGTCAACGGAGTGATAAAACGCACTTGCGAAACAAATAGAGATCGACATGGCCAAACAATAAGCTTGCATGCGCGATAACCGCAATGCAGCAGGGGCATAAGCCAGAGGGCCGCTTTGTAGCGCCTAAACTGGCAAACGTGTGCCGCTTTTCACCTCTTCCATCACCGCGTAGGTGCGGGTTTCACGCACGCCGGGCAGTTGCCACAGCACGCTGCCAGCGAATTCGCGGTAGGCGGCCATGTCGTGCATGCGGGTCTTGAGCAAATAGTCAAAGCCACCTGCCACCATGTGGCATTCCATGATTTCGTCGCGCGCCTGCACGGCCGCTGCAAAGGCATGGAACACATTGGGCGTGGTGCGGTCAAGCAGCACTTCTACAAACACGGTGAGGCCTAAGCCCAGTTTTAAAGGGTTGAGCCGCGCCTCGTAGCCCAGTATGTAGCCGCTGCGCTGCAAGCGCTGGGTGCGCGCCAAGGCTGCGGTGGGGGAGAGCGCCACGGTTTGGGCCAGCTGCAGGTTGCTCATGCGGCCATCCGCCTGCAGCGCTTGCAAAATGCGCCTGTCGGTCTTGTCCAGTGCGTCGTTGGTGTCAGTCATAGGGTGCTCAGCAGTTCTTCAATACGCATGTCCAAATCGGCCAAATGCCTGGACCCGGCTGCGCCTGCGTGTTGCACCAGCTCTTGGTAATGCGACAAATAGGCCATCAAATGGCCCACGGTTTCAATGCGCTCCAAATCGGCCAACTCCTCAAAAGCAAGCGCTGGCAAGTGCTTGATGATGAAGTCCGATAAAAAATCACACACTTCGCGGGTGCGCACGTTTTGCAAGGCTTTGGCAGGGGACACATCCAATGAATCGTTTGCGTAAAGCCCCTGCGCAGTAGTTTGGGGGAACTGCGATTCGTGCAGATCCATCGAGGATGTTTGGGGAAATTGCGATTCGTGCAGCCCCATAGAAGTCGTCTGGGGAAACTGCGATTCGTGCAGCCTCATAGAAGAGGTTTGGGGAAATTGTGATTCGTGCAGCTCTGCGGGGTATGAGCCCGCATGGGTGTCTGCAAATTCTGGTTGCTGCTGCGCTGGCGCGAGCTGTGCAGGGTCGGCTTGCACAATCAGGCGCTTGTTTTCTAGCTCAATCAGCAGCGCCGACACATCGCCCAAAAAGGCAAAGCGCATCACCAGCAAACGCGAGCTGCGTTTGCCGTCAATGGCCTGCAAAACACCAGTAAGCCCAGTGTCCAGATGCTCGCCAGCACCTTGCGCTGCGCGAGAGCCCAAAGGGGTCTGCTGGTAAACGGATGCAATTGTGCGCATATGAAGCAGTGGATAAATCCATTTATTTTAAATTTATAGTGAATAATATCAATAAATACTAAATTTTTAGTGAATTAAGCTGGTAATTTGGCGTAAAAATAAGCAATCGCACCGTTTTAATTAACTTGGAAAAAACACACCATGCAGCGCCTGCCAAACCCCTACCGATCTGAGCTAACTATTGTACTAAAGTGCTTGGAGGCCCTGCGCGCCAGCGCCGCATCGGCCGAGCCTGCTGATAGCGCTGCCGGTGCTGCGCTGGACTGGCCAGCCGTGCAACGCATGGCCACGCCATGGGTGGAGGCGGTGCGGCGCAATCCTGCGCCTTTTTGGGCCATGGAAAGCCTGCTCAAGGAATACCCGATATCGAGCGCCGAAGGCCTAGCCCTGATGCGCTTGGCCGAGGCGCTGCTGCGCGTGCCCGATGCGCAAACCGCCATTGCACTCACCGCTGACCAGCTGGGCAGGGCTGACTTTGGCGGCGCATCCGAGGCGGTGCTGACGCGCTTGTCCAGCGCTGCTATTCAAATGGGCAAGCACTTTTTGCCAGAGAACGAGGCGGCGCCTGGCCTCATGGCCAAGCTGGGTGCTAAAACCGTGGTGGCTGCCACTCTGCGGGCGGTGCAGCTCTTGGGCAAGCAGTTTGTATTAGGGCAAAACATCCACGAGGCGCTGCAAGTGGCCACCGCTTCGCGCAAAAAATCCGTCCTAGGCTTTGCGCGTGAATCTGCGCAAAGCAGCCCAGCGCTGCGTTACAGCTTTGACATGCTCGGTGAAGGCGCGCGCACCCAGCAAGACGCAGATACATATTTTGCGTCGTACTTAAATGCTATTGAATCAATAGCTGTATATGACCATACGACGCTGACATCAGGTTCAAAAACTCAAAATGTTAGTTCTGCACAAGAAGCCGGGGCGCAAAAGCCTGATTTGCGGCCACGCGAGCGTGACGGCATCAGCATCAAATTGTCTGCCCTGCACCCGCGCTACGAATGGAGCCAGCAAGAGCGCGTGATGGCCGAGCTGGTGCCCCGCGTGTGGCAGCTGTGCGAGTGCGCCGCACGGGCGGGGATTAACCTGACGATTGACGCAGAAGAAGTGGAGCGGCTGGAGCTCTCGCTGGACGTGTTTGAGGCGCTGCTAGAACGTGTGGCAGCGCATTACCCGCAGTGGACAGGCTTTGGCTTGGCGCTGCAAGCCTACCAAACCCGCGCCGTGGAGCTGGTAGACCACGTGATAACGCTGGCGCGCAAACACCGTGTGCAGCTGATGTGCCGCTTGGTCAAGGGCGCGTATTGGGACGCAGAAATCAAACGCGCCCAAGAGCTGGGCTTGGCGCATTACCCCGTCTTCACCCACAAAAACCACACCGATGCCAGCTACCTAGCCTGCGCCAGAGCCTTGCTGGCTGCGCCAGACTGCATCTACCCGCAGTTTGCCACCCACAACGCCGGCACCATCGCCGCGATTGCGCAGATGGCAAGCGTGGGGGCAACGAGCGCCGCCGAGCCGCCTCAAGGCGCGAGAGCCCCCTCGGGGGGCAGCGCAGCACACGCAGTGGCAAGCGTGGGGGCATGTTACGAATTACAGCGCTTGCACGGC
This sequence comes from Polaromonas sp., assembly GCA_043728315.1. GTDB lineage: Bacteria > Pseudomonadota > Gammaproteobacteria > Burkholderiales > Burkholderiaceae_C > JAAFIP01. Next base: position 10,251 of record JAYTMT010000109.1, read on the forward strand.
ATGGGCGAAGGCGTGTACCGCGAGGCGATGCAGGGCAGCGCAGTGCCGCTGCGCATTTACGCCCCCGTGGGCGCGCACCGTGATTTACTGGCTTATTTGGTGCGCCGCTTACTAGAAAACGGCGCGAATTCGTCTTTTGTGCACCAGCTTACCGACGAATCGGTGGGCATGGACTTGCTGCTCACCTCGCCGCTGCATGCCAACAGCACGCAAAGCCTGCCGCTGCCCCCCGCGCTGTTTGGCGCAGCGCGGCAAAACAGCGCGGGCTTTGACTTGGCCTGTCCAGACATGCGCGCACCCTTTTTGGCAGCGCTGGCCAACACGCAGCTGCCTTTGGTCAGTGTTGCAGATGAAATCAGCATAAAAAACATGCAATGTCAGCGTGATATGGACATAGTGCACTATAAAAAGTGGAGCAATATGGCGGTAACTGAGCGCGCCAACATACTGCGCAGCGCAGCCACACTGTTGGAATTGCAAACCCCGAAGTTTTGCGCCCTCTTGGTCAAAGAAGCTTTCAAAACCTGGGGTGACGCGCTGGGCGAGGTGCGCGAGGCGGTGGACTTTTTGCGCTACTACGCTCTGCAAGCCGAGCTGCTGATGCAGCCAGTGGTGTGCGAAGGCGTCACAGGCGAGACCAACACTTTAAGCCTGCGCCCACGCGGCACATGGGTGTGCATCAGTCCGTGGAACTTTCCGCTGGCTATATTCACAGGCCAAGTGGCAGCGGCCTTGGCCACGGGCAATGCCGTGCTGGCCAAGCCAGCCGAGCAAACCCCTGCAATCGCCTTTGAAATGGTGAAAATTCTGCACGATTGCGGTGTACCTAGGCAGCTGCTCCAGTGCTTTCATGGGGCAGGCGAGACGGTGGGTGCTGCCTTGGTTGCTCTGCCAAACATAGCGGGCGTGGTTTTTACAGGTTCCACACCGGTGGCCAAAACCATCAACCGCGCCCTTGCCGCCAAAGACGGCCCCATTGCCGCGCTGATTGCCGAGACCGGCGGCATCAATGCCATGCTGGTGGACAGCAGCGCCCTGCCCGAGCAGGTGTGTGATGCGGTGATCCAGTCCGCCTTCAAATCCGCAGGCCAGCGCTGCTCGGCCCTGCGCTTGCTCTGCGTGCACGAGGCCATTGCCGACAAAGTGCTTGAAATGGTGGCAGGCGCGGCTAATGAGTTGGTGTGCGGCGACTCCAGCCTGATGCAAACCGATGTGGGAGCTGTGATTGACGAAGAAGCGTTTGAGAATATCCAAAAACATCTGAAAAACCTGCAATTTACAGAAAAACAGACCAATGTCAGCGTCAAATGGTCAAAGCATACTATAAATACAATAGTGCCAAGTATTTTTGAAGTGGGCAGTATCGATGCGGTGAAAGCCGAAATTTTTGGCCCCGTGCTACAGGTGCTGCGCTGGGGCAGCGGCGATTTGGCCGACCCGCAGGCCGTGATCGCGCGCATCAACGCGCTGGGCTACGGCCTCACGCTGGGCATCCAAACCCGCATCGACTCGCGCGCCGCAGCGCTGGCCCAAGCCGCGAATACTGGCAACGTATACATCAACCGCAACATGATTGGCGCCGTAGTGGGCAGTCAGCCCTTTGGCGGCCAAGGCCTAAGCGGCACAGGCCCCAAGGCCGGCGGCCCGCACTATTTGCAGCGCTTTTGCACCGAGCAAACGGTAACAGTCAACACAGCGGCGGCGGGGGGAAATGCCACGCTGCTGGCGGCAGGGCATTGAGGCAATTCACGCTGAATGGGCTTGGGTCACTATGCGCTTTGCTACTACCTGTTTCGGTCTCAGGTGGTCACTTCTGCGGCCAAGCGAGCGCTGTGCCAACGCGCAAACGGATCGCTGGCCCCTTCGGGGTAGCTTGTTTTTTTAGACAAATGGGGGGAATGTTCATAACTCGGGCTAAAGCCCTCAGACAGATGAACATTCTGATCCCCCATTTGTCCAAAAAAACAAGCCCAGCGCCCTGATTGTTTGCGCATTGGCACAGCGCTCACTTAGCCGCAGCGGGAGGTAATTGCTCGGAGTGGGTTGAAAACTGCTCAGCTTCAGGGGCTACAGCATGCGGGCGTACTGTTTCATGCTTAGATTTACTCTTATTATGAAAAATAGTGCCAATGTCAGCGTCATATGGTCATAGTTAGCTACTTTTTATATAGTAAATGATACTCTAAGAGCAGCGTGCCTCCGGTATTAAAACCTAAAAGCGAGCATAGCCCGATCAGCGTTTTGGCTATCCCGACCGACCGATGCAAGGGTACTCCCGCATGAGGGCGCGTCGGGATAG
>JAYTMT010000110.1:0-6920 GCA_043728315.1 Polaromonas sp.
GTCCAGGCTCAAATCGGGGTCACGCCTGCGCATCTTCTTCCAGTAGTCCGACGGATCGGCGGCATCCGTCAGCGCGGCCACAATGTCGGTGATAACAAACCACCATTCATCGTTGTGCAGCGTGCGCCGGATTTCCCGGCTTTGGAACAAAGCCACGCGGGATTCAGGATGGTTATCCGACTCACTCATTTCTCGCCCTCTGATGCTGAGGCCAATGCATCCAGCGCCAAGCCGCGCACCAGCGTCACGATTTTGCCGCCCCGACCCTTAGTCTCGCGCTGCACCCGCAGCACCCCATCCGCCGCCGCGCCGCTGGCTGTAGCCAAGGCACGCTTGTTAGCCGCGCACTGGCACTGCGCCACAGGCTGGCAGTAATCGGGGCAGATTCGTCGCGTTTTGGTGTAGTAAACCAGGGTGCGACTCTTCATGTGACGAAATTTAAAGAACTGAGTGGCACAGTGAGTTTTTGTAGAGCAGTAAAAAGTATATTTTATTTACCTTAAAAAAATCCATTTTTATTCTTTTCGTTCGCAGCATACGAATGAAAGGTCGGATGAATTTGCCATGAATATTTTTGTAGATCGTTGAATTTAGTTATATCAACTAAATTAGGATGTTCAGCGTGATTCAGATGAACATAAAGATCATCTGTATCAACTCTAGGGTTGATGAAGCATGCCATGTGAAGCAATCGCAACAAATTTATTGCAGATTCGTTCGTCTGCTGTGCTGCAATTCCATCAATATGAATTGCTCGTTTTGCAGGTGCTGACTTTAGGATTCCGATAATTTCAGTAAATGTATACGTATTTTGTTTTGTTAGGTCTTTTATAACTTCAGCTATTTGCGGACAAATTCCAGAGTATTCGTCAATTATGTTTTGCACTCTCTCCGTACTAAATTCTGCGATTACCGAATGCGCTTGCTGGTTACCAATCAAGCTAGCTTTATCTTTTTTCGTTTGCTTTATCAGCGCTTGAACAAGTTTTACTAAATCACGCGGCTTTGTTCTAGAAACCTTAGCCACCCATTGCTCCCAGTCTCTCTTTTCCGCTTTAAATCCAGGCAATGTAACGCTATCGTCTTGAAAAAAAGTTTTTAATCCATAACTCGAAGATGCACTGCTAGCAGCTAATTGAATCCGACGTTTGAAAATATTTTTTAGCTCGCCCTCAGTAAACTTTAGCTCTTGCACATTACCAAGCTTATCCCTTCTTTCTACACCATGTTTATGCACATGGGTCATGAGACGCCAGATATCAGACCTTACGGAAACTACACACCTTAATCCTGAAATATCTTCGCACAACTCAATTGCTGCTGAAACAATTGCCCAGCAAGCAGCATAGTCGAAAGTAGTTTGAAAATTACCGGCAACTGCCGCATCAATATCATCCAAAAACAACCACATTGTTTTGTTACGATCTTGTAGATAGTTGCCTATAACATCGGTCAGATTGTTCATGCTGAGAGTTCTGCCCTGCTCATCGAGTAAGGCCTTCGCAATAGTTCCTCCATGCGGAGTAACCTTACTCAATATCGAGGCAAATTTCGAAATCAAATCTGCTTTAATAAAGCCCTCCTTTACTGCTAACTGCTGTAAGGCCACAACATCTGCGCCCACTCCAATCTCGCTTTTCACTGAGTATTTACCAATCATGCCAGCCATTGCATTTAAGATTTGACCGTAAGCAACGCTTTTTTTATCCGCCAGTGTTTTTTTGCCAAGAATATCATCGCATTTAATGTCATCGGGCGTGAGAAGTAAGGAAAGCTCTTTATTTTTAAGAAATGCTTCATGCAAAACTGTCACGAAAATCGTCTTTCCAACGCCTTTATTCCCCAATAAAATAACGCTGTTGTGGAAATCAAAATTAAGCAAGTCATCAAAGATTTCAGGTTTTACGAAAATCTCCCCGCGTATGTCTTTTTCAGCTTCCGCGTTACCGCCTTTAAAAAATTTTATTAAGTGATCAAGTTTTGATGTAGTTGTCATATTTGATATTGATAGATATAGTATTTAATTATCGCGAAGCAAGTGCAAAGCTCAGATTTTTGATGATAAGTCTTTTCTAAAACCTGCGAATCACCCCTTCAGCCGAGAATCCTCAATGGATCATTACTCAGCAGCTTGGGCTAGAAGTGACCCCAGTTACTAAAAAACGCGATGTCGAACTCCACCATAGTCATTTCTAGTTGCCTTCAAATTTCGAGTGCTGCAAATAAAACTCATGCAGCTTGCTTTGCAGCAACGCCTTATCCGGCAACTGCGTCTCATACTGCGCAATTAAGGCGGGGGACGCGGTGCGGCTTAGGGCGTATTCGACTACTTCGTCGTCTTTGCTGGCGCACAGCAGCACACCGATGGCGGGGTTTTCGTGGGGTTTGCGGATGTCGCGGTCTAGGGCTTCTAGGTAGAAGCTGAGCTTGCCTAGATATTCGGGCTCAAAGCGGCCTACTTTTAGCTCGATGGCTACCAAGCAGTTGAGACTGCGGTGAAAGAACAGCAGGTCTAGCGCAAAGTCGCGCCCGCCTACTTGCACGGGGAACTGGGAGCCTACAAAACAAAAGTCGCGGCCTAGCTCGCCTAGGAAGGCTTTGAGCTTGGCGAGTAGGCCTTGGTGCAGGTCGGATTCGCTGTGGTTGCCCTGCAGGCCCAGAAATTCGAGCATATAGGCGTCCTTGAATTCACCCAATACGCTGGGATGCAAAAGTCGCGCCGCTGGCGAGACTTTTGCAGGGCTTAAGACTGTGCGTTCGAAAAGTGCCGTTTTGAACTGACGGTCGAGCTCGCGTTTGCCCCATTTTTCCTGAATTGACATGCGTAAGTAGAACTCCCGCTCTTCAGGCCGTTTTGCTTGCCCAAGAATAACCATATTGTGTGACCATGACAAAAGTCGCGCCAGTGGCGCGACTTTTGCATCGCCTTGGTAGGTTTCATAAAACTGCCGCATCCGAAACAGATTTGGACGCGTAAAACCACGCAATCCCGGCTGGGTTCGGGCAATATGATCTGCCAGCTGGCTCACCACACCATCGCCCCACTCTGCCGCTGCTATCTTGCGGCTGATGATTTCGCCCACTTGCCAATACAGGTCAATCAACGAGGTGTTCACCGCCTGAATAGCCCGTTGCTTGGCGGCGGCAATCAGTTGGACAATTTCGGTGAAGCTGGTGGTGAGCTGGCTCATATGAATGGCATTCGATTTGCTGGTTTTATGGGTCAATCACAATGGCAGCGCCCGAGCTAGCCTCGCCACCCCCTCCTCAATCCTCTCCAAGTCCGATGTAGCGTAGCTCAGGCGCAGAGTGGCGTTGTCGGGGTTGTTCGCAAAAAACGGCGCGCCTGGCACAAAGGCTATGCCGTGGTCGGGGGCGCGTTTGGCGTAGGCGGTGGCATCTTGGCTGGTGGCTGCGCTGCTTGCGGGGGTTGGTTTGCCTGTTAGGCGGGTCCAAAAGAACATGCCGCCTTGGGGCTGGCTGAAGGTTAGTGCGTCGCCCAAGTGGCGCTGTAGGGCGGCGGCCATGGTGTGGGCGCGCTGGGCGTAGGTGCTGCGCACAACCGCTAGCGATTTATCTAGGCGGCGCTGGCCGCCGTCGGTGAGCGCCATGTAGTTGGCGGCTATGGCTTGGCTGAGGTTGCTGGTGTGGGCATCGCTAAACTGCTTGCACATGGTGGCCTTGGCCAGCAGCTCGGTGGGTGCAATCATCCAGCCCACGCGCAGGCCTGGGCTGAGCACTTTGCTAAAGCTACCGCAGTAAGCTAAATACGGCCGGGCTTCGGGCAGGTCTTTGCTAAGCGCCATGATGGTGGGCGGCGGCGGCGCGCCAAAATACAGCTCGCCATAGGGGTCGTCTTCTACCACCAGCACTTTGTATTGCGCGGCCAGTTGCAATATTTTCTTGCGGCGCTCCAGCGTGAGCATGGCACCGCTGGGGTTGCCAAAGGTGGGGATCAGGTAGACCAGCTTGGGTTTGTGTTCGATGATCAGGCGCTCTAGCTCGTCTACTTTCACGCCGTCGGCATCAATGGGGGCGCTCACCAAGTCTGCGCCATAAAGGCGAAAGCACTGAATGGTGGCTAAAAATGTGGGGCCTTCCACAATCACCTTGTCACCCGGCGAGATCATGGTGGTGGCTATCAAATCTAGCGCTTGCTGGCTGCCGGTGGTGGTGATCAGGCCGTCTGGCTGCACTGCTATGCCTTTGGTAGCCATGTGCTGGCTAATGGCTTCTTTGAGCGGGCCCCAGCCTTCGGTGGGACCGTATTGCAGCATGGCGCGTGCGCCCCACTGGCCTTCGTCCGTCATGGCTTTAGCAGTGGCCTCGCGTATGCCATCTAGGTCAAACAGCGCAGGATCAGGAAAACCGCCCGCAAAACTGATGATGCCGGGGCGACCCAAGAGCTTGAAAATTTCGCGGATGGCAGAGGTGCTGACGTTGTCTAGGCGGGAGGCAAATTGCAGGGGAGATGTCATGATGGTTTGAGGTGTAAAAAGCGATGCCTCCATTGTGCTGGAGAAATGCCCGAATTTTGCTGCGGGATGTGCTTTAGCTTTGATGCTTGCTTAGCTGCAAGCTGACGTATAAAGCACTTGCAGGCAGCACAGCTTGGCGCTATGCTGTAGTTTTTAAAAAGGAAAACACGATGTCTGCCCTGCCCGCCAAGCGCCTGACCGCGCAAGATTTTGACCAAGAGCTGCTGGTACTGTTTGATGCCTATGTGCACGGTGGTATTGACCGGCGTGGCTTTCTGCGTGGGGCAGAAAAGTTTGCCAAAGCGGGGGTCACCGCAGCAGGCCTGCTGGCAGCGCTGAGCCCAAATTTTGCAATGGGCCAGCAGGTGGCCAAAGACGATGCGCGGCTGAAAATTGAAACGCTGTCGTATGCGTCGCCTCAAGGCTATGGCACGATCAAGGGTTATTTGGCGCGGCCTGCGGCTGCGGGCTCTGCCAAGCTGCCCACGATTTTGGTGGTGCATGAAAACCGTGGGCTGAATCCGCACATTGAAGACATCACCCGCCGCCTAGCGCTAGACGGCTACATGGCCTTTGCGCCCGATGCGCTCACACCGCTGGGCGGCTACCCGGGCGATGAAGACAAGGCACGGGCTGAGTTTGCTAAGCTCGACCAAGCCAAAGCCCGCGAGGATTTTGTGGCCGCCGCCGCATGGCTCAAGGCACGGCCAGACACCACAGGCAAAGTGGGGGTAACCGGCTTTTGCTATGGCGGTGGTATTGCCCATATGCTGGCGGTGCGGGTGCCAGACTTGGCCGCCTCTGTGCCTTTTTATGGCAACCACCCCGCTGATGCAGACGCAGCCAAAGTGAAAGCGCCGCTACAAATCCATTTTGCGGGTATTGACGGGCGCATCAACGCGGCATGGCCAGCCTACGAGGCCGCGCTCAAAGCGGCCAATATCAAGCACGAAGCGCATGTGTATGCAGGCACACAACACGGCTTTAACAACGACACCACGCCGCGTTACGATGCCGCAGCGGCCAAGCTAGCTTGGGAGCGGACTATGGCGTTTTTTAAGCTGCACTTAGCTTGATTTTGATGGGCTAAAAGTTTCAATACACCGCGTCGTGGTCGCCCACATTGATGGGCGTGATCTCTTGGTCAGTAATCAGCAGCTCTAGCGTGATGCGGTACGACAGGTTGATGGACACCGAGTGCAATGCCGACAAGTTGCCAGACAATGCATGCAAGCGAAGGCTTGGATGCTGCGGATTTAGCTCCAGCAGTTGCAGCGTTTTGAGGTATTGCTGCTGCAAATTTGGATGGCGTTTTAAAAACTTTTCTGCCCGGCGCGTGTATTGCGCCGTGAAAATGAGTTGGTAGCTCATGCCAGCGCTTTTGAAACGCTTGTTGCCTTCGGCGCTTTGGCGTTTACTGGGGGCTTAGCTGCACTTTTTGTGCTGCGGGTTGGCACTATTCGGTTGACATGCGCTAGGGCTGACTCTTTCACAAAACGCCCAGCTGACACGTCGGCTTGGCTTTGCGCCAATGCAGCATCTAGCTCGCACTCACGCAAATAATGGTAGTGATCCAAATGCATCACCACGAATCGGTCTTGACCACGCACCGACAGCATGCCATCTGGCTGGTTGGCAAGCATGGCTTCAATGGCGGCAATACCACGGGTTTTCAAATCATTGGCAGTGAGGCTTTGCATGGCGGGCTTTGCTTGCTGAGAAGCGCATGTATTAAAAGCCTAATTATAGTGTGATTAGTCGTACTGTTTATCGTGCGGTTAATTGGATTTTTCGTTTAAACCTTACCTAACCAATCCCCCACCACTTGGTTAAAGCGCGCAGGCTCTTGGCTCATTACCCAATGGCCTGTGGGGAAACTTTCAACATGACAATCGGGGCGCTGCGTTAATGTATTTAGCCATTTTTGCGACTGGAACATGAATGGCTTGCGCGCACCATAAATGTAGAGCATGGGGTGCGTGGGCTTGACTTTTGCTGCGCCTTTGAAGCCGCCATGCAAGCCCAGCCACTGCATGGCATAGGGGTAGTTTTGCTGCCAGCCAATGTGGGCTGGGTCGCTTGGGCAGCGCATTTTTTTGGCCATGTATTGGCTCATGCGATTGCCCAAATTGCCGCCAATTTTCCAAGCAATGGCCAGCCACAATTGGTAGCCTAGCATGGCGAATTTTGAGCTGGCGGATAGCCCGTTTAAAAACGCGCCGCTGTTGTGGTCGCCAATGTCAACGGCGGCTATGCGCGAGACTCTGCTGGGGTGTTGCGCGGCGAATTCATATCCAAATATGCAGCCCCAGTCGTGAATCAGCAGAGTAACAGGTGCGTTGGGGCTTACCGCGTCCACTATGGCTTTGAAATGGTCAACCATGTGCTGCAAAGACTTGCTGGTTTTAGCATGCGGCGCATTGGCGGTCACGTCAAATCCGG
>JAYTMT010000111.1:0-7254 GCA_043728315.1 Polaromonas sp.
CGCCGCAGTTTTAATGCCTAAAAGTTTGGCTAAATTGAGATAACGCTTAAAACTTGTCCCATCTACCGAAATCACATGAACGTTGTCTGCATCGAGTGTTGAGCCGCCAGACACCGTCTTGTACAGTGCGTCAAGCAAAATGAACTCTGAGTCACCTTCCACTAATAATACTTTTTGAGATAAGACAAACTCCAATACATTGTTGTCAGGTGCCTTCATGAAAAAGTTCGCCGTATCAATATCTAGATCTTTTAGCGACGTAGCAATAGACGATTTAGGGCTAAGAATGATTGCCCTACGCAAGTCAAGACGTGAGCTGATCAAACTGCTATGTGTGGCTAAGATTAGCTGCTTCTCCGCCGATTCTCCAATTTTTTGAACCAATCGCTTCATGTTCCCGTGGCTAAGATGGTTCTCTGGTTCCTCTAGTAGCAGTAGGTCGAGGCGGTTTCCAACTTGATTGCGCTGGAGTGCGAATTCAGTTTTTATAAAGCACTGCTTTCCTTTCCCCTTGTTCTCAATGGGAATGCCGTTTTCGGTAATTACGATGTCTGACTCCAGATTCGACTTAGGGCCTGAACGGACACCGAACTTATAGGCCGCTAGCTTCCCATTCATTTCGGCTAGGGTGCCGTCTCTGAATGTGCTTTTATGCATGCGGTAAGCATTCTCATGTTTACTTCTCTCAATCAGTGAAGTGTTGTAGCTGTAAACTGATTTTGTGTATTCACGAGCGGCATAGTCATTGCTAATCTGGGAGCTATCGAGCACCAGGTGCTTGATAAATTTCCGAAAACCGGTATAGGTTTCGCCTGAAAATGTGGTGAATTTGATCGAATAGAACTCAAAGGGAAAGTTTGCTTGATCATGCTTGAGAACTTCTAGGATTTCTTTGCTGTAGTCGGCTAGTGGCTCGCAATCCATGCGTAGTCCATCGCATTCAATTTTCTTGGAGTTGTTTTTGCCATTGATATCGGGATTTTTTTCATCTGATAGATATGCCTCGATAGATAGCTTGGGAAGATTGGCAAAAGTTTTTGGACCTTTGAGAAATTCGTCCACAGAAGTTTTGTGAAAAAGCGTTTCAAGACCGATGGTCTCAACTTTGCTACGGCTTCCTGATAAAACTAAATCAATGCCCAGCAGTACAGAGCTTTTCCCTGATTCGTTGTCGCCAATGAGTATGTTGCGTTTTTCGTCAAACAGCAGTTCCAATTGCCGGAATTTTTTAAAGTTCGATACCACAAGGCTTTTGATAGTTGTCATGCATGCTTCTTATGTTTCGGGAAATACATTTTTCATGTCGCACTAGCAATTTTTTAGTTGCCAGCTTGTTCCAAACGATAAATCATACTGTAGGCTGCTCGATAGACCTAACTTTATATCTGAGCGTCTATCTCGCCTACCAAGGTGCTTTGACGTTGGTGCACAGCGCCTACATTTTGCACCTAGCATGGATAGTGGTCTTCATACCTGACCGATCAACTTATCCAGCCATCATGTCGATGAAATTCATAAATATCGACATAAATCCTTGACATATTGATCCAATCGACATAAAGTCAAAACCCGTCGATAAAAACGTGAAAAATAAACATGAATATACTTCCTTGGCAAGTTGACCGGCCTTTTAACGCGTTGCCTGGCTTGCCGCCTGCCCAAGAGCTTGAATCGCGCGCGGTGCTGCGCCAGTGCATATTGGCGCGGGCGGGGCTGGGGGCGCTCAAGCAGGCGGCGCTGTTGATTCCTAATCCGTCGGTGTTGATCAATACCCTGCCGCTTTTGGAGGCCAAGTCGAGCTCGGAGATTGAAAACATTGTGACCAGCACCGACAAGCTTTTTGAGCATGTGCACAACGAGGGCCGGGCAGATGCGGCCACCAAGGAGGCGCTGCGTTACAGCCGCGCTTTGTTGGGCGGCTTTCAGGCGCTGGGTGTGCGGCCGCTGAGCACGCGGACAGCGGAAGGTATTTGCACGTTGATAAAGGGGGTTGAGATGGCGGTGCGGCGCGTGCCTGGCACCAAGCTGGTGAATGACCAGACGGGCGAGGTGATTTACACGCCGCCCGAGGGCGAGGCGCAGTTGCGCGATATGCTGGCCAACTGGGAGCGCTTTATGCACGACCGGACCGAGCTAGACCCGCTGGTGCGCTTGGCGGTAGGGCATTACCAGTTTGAAGCAATCCACCCCTTTACCGATGGCAATGGCCGCACTGGGCGCATTATCAACAGCCTGTTTTTGATTCAGGAAGAGTTGCTGACCCTGCCGATTTTGTATCTAAGCCGCTACATCATTGCGCACAAGGCTGACTATTACCGCTTGCTGCTGGACGTGACGCGCCAGCAGGCCTGGGAGCCATGGCTGCTGTTTATGATTAAAGGGGTGGAAGAGACGGCAGTATGGACGACCGACAAAATTGCCGCGATTCGCAGTTTGTCGGAGCAAACGGTAGAGTACGTGCGCCGGCGTGCGCCCAAGATTTACAGCTACGAGCTGGTAAACCTGATTTTCAGGTTGCCGTATTGCAGAATCACCGATCTGGTGGACGCGGGTATTGCCAAGCGTCAAACGGCATCGGTGTATCTGGCGCAGTTGGTAGATATTGGCGTGCTGACCGCCACCGAGGTGGGCCGTGACAAGCTGTTTATTCACCCCAAACTGATGGCGCTTTTAAGGCAAGAGGGAAACCAGTTTGCCGCATATGAAGGGGTTGCTAAGGGTTGACTGGTAAGCCCCGCCCCACGCTTTACCGCGAGTACAAATGCTTGTTCGCGGCTGTGAGAGCTACGCTTTTCAAAAAAAATAGCGGCAATGTCAGTGTCATATGGTCATAATGCGCTACAAAAAGAGTAGTAAACAGAGACGCTGAAAATTACCTTAAGGTCTCCGCGCGAGCAAAGTCGCAGGCGAGTAAGCGGTGTGCCGTCCAAGGATGCAAGGCTACCCCCGTATGACGCTGGACGGCATACCGCTTACTCACCGGAGACATCCAAATCAAAGAAACCAAGCGCTAAACGAGGAATCCTAAATTAGCGAGCATTCAGGCAAAAATCGCTACATTTTACGCAGCAAACAATGACCATATCACGCTGACATTTCAGGAATTTCTTGTAAATTCAGGGTGTAATTTTGCCCACCGCGCTGCGCAATTTTGAGTGCGCCTAGGCGGTTGCCCAAAGCGCAGCAGCGCTCTAGTGGCCAGCCTTTTTCTAGGCCAAAGAGCAGCGCAGCGCGAAATGCGTCGCCGCAGCCTGTAGGATCGACCACGGCGCTGGCCTTGACAGGGGCTACCACGGTTTTTTCGCCGCCTTGCCAGACCTCGCAGCCGTGCTCGGCCAAAGTCACCACCAAGCCTTTGACTTGCTGGGAAATTTGCGCAAACGACATGCCTGTGCGTTCAGAGAGCATCGCGCCTTCGTAGTCGTTCACCGTTACGTAATCGGCCAAGGCAATGAAGGCCTTGAGCTCGTCGCCGTTGAACATGGGCAGGCCCTGTCCGGGGTCGAACACGAAGGGAATTTGCGCATCTTTGAACTGCTCGGCATGCTGCAGCATGGCATCGCGGCCGTCGGGGGAAACGATGCCAAAGCTTACGTCTGAGCGGGCACTCACTTTCGTTAAATGGGCTTGCGCCATGGCACCGGGGTGAAAGGCAGTGATTTGGTTGTGGTCGGCATCGGTCATGATGCTGGCTAGCGCTGTGTAGTTGTCATCGAGCTGCTTGACGTATTCGCAGCTGATGCCCAAGGCTTGGAAGCGCTTGACGTAGTCTGCGCCGTCGCTGCCTACCGTGGCCATGGGCAGGGGCGTGCCGCCTAGTTGCTTGAGGGCATAGGCGATGTTGCCAGCGCAGCCGCCAAACTCGCGGCGCATGCTGGGCACATAAAAGGACACATTGAGTTTGTGGATTTGGTCGGCCAAAATTTGGTCGCCAAATTTACCCTCGAAATGCATAATGGTGTCAAAAGCCAAAGAGCCACAGATGATAGAAGACATGTTTTGAATGGTAGTTAATGAAAATAAGACGCTTTTAGGGGTAAAAAGCCAACAAACGGTAACCGGTGATTTTGCCACCGCCAAGACTTGCCAAATTGACCTGCAAGGTGCTTGATCCCGCAAACTCTGCGCCCGCAGCAAGGCTTTGGGCTTGGGCCGGACCGGCGCCAAAGTCTGCGGCGCTGAGCACACGGCGCAGCAGCACTTTCTCTTGGCTGTCGGTGAACGACACTTCCACCGCTGGCATGGCCAGTGGCAGGGCGCTGGTGTTTTTTAAACTGGCGGCCAAACGGTAGGTTTCACTGCTGGCATCAAAGCGCAGTTTGTTGAAGGTGGAGGCGTCGACCACGATGGATTCAATTTGCTGGAGCGCGCCTACCGTGCAGGCTGCGCCTTGGGTGTAGCGCTCGATTTGGCAGAGTTTTTCTAGCCATGGCTTGGTTTGCGGCTCTATGGCTGCCAAGCGGGCGCGCTCTTGCAAAGCTATTTGGGCAGCCAACACCAGCAGGGCGAGCAGCGCCAGCACAGCCAGCATGGCAAGCACCCAAGGGCTGCGCCAGCGCGCAGCGCTTTGTGCTTGGCGCACAAAATCGGGGGTTGGCTGGTCTGGCAAGTCCGGTGCGGCGGTAGAAACGGGCGAAACTAGAGCATCAGCGCCAGTAAGTGCAGCCGCAGAAACAGGTGCAATTGCCAATGCAGGCATAGGCAGCGTGGCCGCAGCCAAGGGAGCGCTAGCGGATGAGGAGGGGGTTGAGGCTGACTCAAAGCTTGGTTTTGAGACCGATATTGAGACTGGTGTTGAAACCGGTGTTGGGTCGATGCCAGTCTTTGGCACGTCCACAGAGCGTGAAACTGCTGATTTTTCAGAAAATTTGCCTGATGTCAGCGTCATATGGTCATTGTTTGCTATATTTTTAGTAGCGTTTTTAGTAGTGTTTTCAATGGCCTTAGATTCCGTGGGCTCGCTTACAAAATGCGTTGAGGCCTCAAACACATGGCTGCATTGGCCGCAGCGCACCCAGCCCTCAGAGATTTTGAGTTGGTCGGGGACTACCTTGAACAAAGTGCTGCAGGATGGGCAGCGGGTAACGAGTTGCATGGAAAATTATTCCAAAGGCAGGCTTTTTTTGGCCGTCATTAAAATCCAGCCGTCTTCGGTGTCGGCCACTTGCAGTTGCACATAGGGCGCGTAAGCCGCTTTGAGTTCATCGGCTTGGCGCTCCAGGATGCCTGCCAATACCAAATAGCCGCCATCTGCCACATGCCCAGACAGCAAGGGTGCAAGCACCCGCAGTGGAGTGGCCAAAATGTTGGCCAGCACGGTGTGGTATTGGCCCTTGGCTGCATCGGGCAAGCCCGGACGCAGGCTGGCGCTGCTGTTGGCTAAATTCACGTCCGCATTTTCCCGCGTGGATTGCACGGCCGCTGGGTCTATGTCTACCGCGTCAATGTCAAGCGCACCATGCAGGGCTGCGCCAATGGCCAAAATGCCTGAGCCGCAGCCGTAATCGAGCACGCGGGTGCCCATCTGGCTGGCATGGCTGGCTATCCAGCGCAGGCACATGCGGGTGGTGGGGTGCGTGCCGGTGCCAAAAGCCAAGCCGGGGTCGAGCGTGATGGTTTTCACCGCGCCCGCTGGTGTGGCGTGCCAAGTGGGCACAATCCAAAACTGCGGCGTGATCTCTACGGGGGCAAACTGCGACTGCGTCAGGCGCACCCAGTCTTGGTCTTGCACGGGCTGCACCGTGAGCAGCTTGCTGTCGTCAAAAAAGTCTTGCGCTGCGAGCAACTTGGCAGCTTCTTTGGCTGCCGATTCACTGGCAAAAAGCGCTTTGATGGTGCTGCGCTGCCACCCATCGGCGGGCGCGGGCATGCCCGGCTCGCCAAACAGCGCCTGCTCAGCGGGGGTTTGCGCATCGGCATCCTCCACACTCACGCTCAATGCGTCAAGCGCGTCCAGTGCATCGCTGATGGCCTCCACAGCGGTTTCGGGACAGTGCAGTGTCAGTTCATGCATGTTGGCTAGCGTAGCACATGTAGTGGCAGACGCGGGGCTGGGCATCAGCGCTTATGGTTTTTCAGCCATTCTTCTAGGTAATGGATATTTGTACCACCCAGAATGAATTTGGCATCGACCATTAAATCACGGTGCAGGGGAATATTGGTACTGATGCCTTCCACCACGGTCTCGCCCAGCGCGGTGCGCATGCGTGCCAATGCGATCTCGCGGGTGTCGCCGTGCACAATGATTTTGCCAATCATGCTGTCGTAATTAGGCGGCACGAAATAGTTGGTATACACGTGCGAATCCACGCGCACACCGGGCCCACCGGGCGGATGCCAGTGGGTGATGCGTCCTGGCGAAGGCGTGAATTTGTAAGGGTCTTCAGCATTGATGCGCACTTCAATGGCGTGGCCCTTGAGCACAATTTGGCGCTGGCTGAAGGGCAGCTTTTCACCAGCAGCCACCATGATTTGGGTGCGCACTATGTCAATTCCGCTGATCCATTCCGTCACTGGGTGCTCCACCTGCACGCGGGTGTTCATCTCAATGAAGTAAAACTCGCCGTTTTCGTACAAAAACTCGAAAGTCCCCGCACCTCGGTAGCCAATTTTCTTGCAAGCGGCCACGCAGCGCTCGCCAATGCGCTCAATCAGCTTGCGGGGAATGCCCGGCGCTGGCGCTTCTTCAATGACTTTTTGATGCCGACGCTGCATGGAGCAATCGCGCTCACCGAGCCAGACCGCATTTTTATGCTGGTCTGCCATGATTTGAATTTCAATGTGCCGTGGGTTCTGGAGAAACTTCTCCATATAGACTTCAGGGTTACCGAACGCAGCCCCAGCCTCAGCCTTGGTAGTTTGCACGGCATGTAGCAAAGCGGCCTCGGTATGTACCACCCGCATACCGCGCCCACCCCCCCCACCAGCGGCCTTGATGATGACCGGATAGCCGACTTGCTTGGCAGTGCGCTTGATAGTGGCCGCGTCATCAGGCAATGCGCCTTCAGAACCGGGCACGCAAGGCACGCCAGCCTTGATCATGGTTTGTTTTGCCGACACCTTGTCACCCATGATGCGGATGGACTCTGGTGAAGGACCAATAAATTTAAAGCCGCTTTTCTCTACCCGTTCGGCAAAGTCGGCGTTTTCACTTAAAAACCCATAGCCGGGGTGAATCGCCTCGGCGTCTGTCACTTCAGCCGCCGAAATAATGGCTGGCATGTTCAGGTAGCTGTCTTTGGACGGCGCAGGGCC
>JAYTMT010000112.1:0-10409 GCA_043728315.1 Polaromonas sp.
AGTGGCAATGTTGACCGTGATCGGAAAGAAGCTGATCAAAAACGCCGTCAAAATGCCCGGCCCCACACCAATGCCAAACCACACAATCAAAATAGGCACAATAGCTGCCTTGGGTACGGCGTTAAAGCCCACCATGATGGGGTAAAACGCAGCGTAGGCCAGACGCGATGAGCCGACCAGAAAGCCCAGCAGCACGCCCACCACAATCGACAGGCCAAAGCCCACCATCGTTACCCAAAAGGTTTGCCAGGCTGATTTGAGCAGCGCCTCTTTAAACTGCACCAACTCATTGGCAATTTGCCACGGGCTAGGAAAAATATAGTCCGGAATGTTAAACACCGTGACAATCAGCTGCCATAGCAGCAAGGCCACAGCCAAGACCACCCAGGGGGCAAAACGCTCTGTAGTTTTGTTCATAGTGGGGTACTTTGCTTAGGGTTGTGGCTGGGCTGGAGCGAGGGCTGCAGCACTGATAGATGCGTTGGCCGTAGCATTAGGCTTACGAATCGCACCAATATGCTCACGCAGCTCCAGCACAATGTCACTAAATTCTTTGGTGTAGGTGATTTCCAGGTCGCGCGGGCGCGGCAGGTCGATGTGCTTTTCCACCATCAGGCGGCCGGGCGATTTGCTCATCACATACACCTTGTCGGCCAAAAATACCGACTCGCGTAAGTCGTGGGTGACCAAGATCACGTTAAATTGCTGCACCGCATGCAGGTCGCGCAAAATGCACCACAGCTCTTCGCGTGTAAAGGCGTCTAGCGCGCCAAACGGCTCGTCTAGCAGCAGCATTTGTGGCTTGTGGATCAACGCGCGGCAAATGCTGGCGCGCTGCTGCATACCACCCGACAGCTGCCACGGAAACTTCTTCTCATAGCCGCCCAATCCCACCGACTGCAGCAGCTTGCTGGCGCGCTCCTCATATTCTTTGCGCTTGGCTTTAAAGTTGCTGCGGTAGGGCTCCACAATCTCCAGCGGCAGCAGCACGTTATCTAGCGTGGTGCGCCAGGGCAGCAGTGATGGTGCCTGAAAAGCCATGCCGCTGATCTTGAGTGGGCCAGTCGCTGGCGCACCGTTGATTTTGATGCTGCCTTTGCTGGGCATTTTCAGGCCCGTGGTCAGCTTCATAAAGGTAGATTTGCCGCAGCCCGATGGCCCGACAATAGCGATGAATTCGCCTTTGCCTACCTTCAGGGTGATGTCTTCCACCGCAAAGTTGCCTTGCGCCAACAGCTCATCGTTGTAGGCCAGCCAGACATTTTGAAAATCTACAAAGGATGATGGCGTTATAGCTTGGGAGGTCATAAAATAACAGTTTTAATAGCCAAATAGGCTTGTAGTCCAAGTATTTATTGCTCAAGCAGCTATAAAATTAATAGTACAAGGTGATGGACCACCACCTTGAAAAAACGCTTTGCTTACTTCTTGGCAACGGCGGGCAGCACATTGAGTTCAGCATCGCTAGGCAAAAAGCTCGCGTTCCACACGGCCTCAGGCATCACGCGGGTTTTGGTGTTAAACGCGTCAGACACTTGGCTGGCCATCAGGCTCAGGCGGCCAGGCACCACTTTGCCAAAGCCTTCGCTGCGTGCATCGGGGCTGTTGATCGACGTATCGATGGCCAGCTGAAAGCGGCGGGTCTCTAGCTCGGTATTGATAATGCCATCACGCGCTTTGACAAACTCAATGGCAGCTTTGGGGTTAGCCATGGCTTCCTTAGCGCCTTTGGCAAAAGCGCTTAAAAACGCTTTGACTGCCGCTGGGTTTTCTTTCATCAGCTTGGGGCTGACGATGATGGCGTTGCCGTACAACTTAACACCATGGGTAGCGTAGGGGATCACGGTCACTTCATCGGCCTTGACGCCGCGTGCTTCCAGATTCAGCAAGCTGGTAAAGGTAAAGCCGGTGATGGCATCGACATCGCCACGGGCCAACATGGTCTCGCGCAGTGGAGGGTCCATGCTGGTCCACTGCACGTTGGCTACGTTGTTGGCTTTGGCGAAAATAGGAAAGCTGCGGCGGCCTGCGTCAAACACGGGGGCACCAAATTTTTTACCGTTCAAATCAGCGGTGGTTTTGATGCCAGACTTTTTCAGGGCCATGACCGATGCGGGCGTGTTGTTGTACACCATCATCACGGCTACGGGTTTGTTGGCGGCATCTGGGTTATTGGCATGAAATTCCATCAACGCGGCAATGTCTGCAAACCCCATGTCATACGTACCTGAGGCTACGCGGGTGACTGCACCGCCAGAGCCGTTGCCCGCGTCTACCGTGACATCCAACTTGGCATCTTTGAAATAGCCCTTGGCGGCAGGTGTCAGGAACAATGCTGCAGGGCCTTCAAAGCGCCAGTCCAACTGAAATTTGATGGGGGTGGTTTGCGCTTGGGCATAGCTTAATGTGCAGGCAAATAGTGCCGCTGCAGCGGTGCGTGTAAAAGTACGTTTATTCATAAAAAACTCCAACGAAAAACCACAAAAGCGTAGTCAAAAAAATGTATGCAAAAAAAATGCCAAATCTACAATGGACTTGGCACTATTTTCCTGAATTATGATTATCCCCTGAAACCACCCATGACATATAAGGATTAGCCCGACTAGTGGGCTCATTTATCTGTAAGCCGCGTGCAATGAATGGTCTGTTTTAGCAGCTTAACTACCCCAACAAATCAGCCAAAGTGCGCGCCACTACCTTGGTGGCGCGGCGCAGGTCTTCCAGCTCCAACCGTTCATCGGCGCGCTTGGCATGCGATTCGAGCACCGTGCGCGGGCCTGCGCCGTACACCACGCCGGGAATGCCCGCCTCACCAAACAGGCGCACATCGGTGTACAGCGGCGTGCCGCAAGCTTTGATGGGCTCACCAAACACTGCGCTGGCATTGCGGGTGAGTGACTCGACCAATGGCTGGTTGCCCGGCAGCGGGGTGAGCGCGCGGGCCAGCAGCAGGCGTTTAATGCCCACCTCAATGCCTGCATCCTTGCGGCCTTGGTTAAAGGCGGCAGCTGCATCGGCAATGACTTGGCGGATGTTGGCTTCTACCTCGGTGGGGTTTTCTTCCGGGATCATGCGGCGGTCTAGCTTGAACACCACGGTGCCGGGCACCACATTGGTGTTGGTGCCGCCTGCAATGGTGCCCACATTCAGGTAAGGGTGGGTAATGCCTTGGACCTTGGAGCTGATGCTTTTGTACAGCACATTTTGCGCATACAAAGCGGTCAGCAGGGCGTTAGCGCCTTGCAGCGCGTCAATGCCCGAGTCGGGAATGGCGGCGTGGGCCATTTTGCCGTGCACGGTCACCTCCATCTGCAGGCAGCCGTTGTGCGCGGTGACCACTTGGTAGCTAAAGCCTGCGGCAATCAGCAAATCGGGTTGGATGATCTTGTGCAGCAGCAGCCAACCAGGGCCTACCTCGCCGCCAAACTCTTCGTCGTAGGTAAATATCAATTCCACGCCGCCGCGTGTAGGCTTGGCAACAGCCTCTAGCGCACGGGTTGCAAAGGTGAAGGTAGAAAAATCGCATTTGCTCACCGCAGCTGCACGGCCGTAAATGCGGCCGTTGTCAATCTCGCCGCCGTAGGGGTTTTTAGTCCAGCCCTCGCCAGGGGGCACTACGTCGCCATGCGCATTCAGGGCTATGGTTATACCGCCTGCGCCGTATTTGCGCCGCACTACTAGGTTGGTAATGGTTTCTAGGCCCGCAGCTTGTACTTCGGCCTGTGGCACGGTGTGCTGCTCGGCCTCTATGCCCATGGCTTGCAGCAGCTGTGCGGTGCGCAGTGCGTGGGGTGTGTTGTTGCCCGGCGGAGTGTCAGTGGGCACTTGGATTAGCGCTTGCAAAAATTTAACTTGCTCGTCAAAGTGCGCGTCGATCCACGCGTCGAGTTGTTCGTAGGTGTTCATACTGGGTCTTGGGCTAATTGTTTTAGCAGATGATGAAAAGCTTGCACGCACAGCTGCATGTCGTCGCTGGTGGTGCTTTCTAATGGGTTGTGGCTGATGCCAGAGTTTTCGCCGCGTACAAACAGCATGGCTTGGGGCATGATCTCGTGCAGCTTCATCGCGTCGTGGCCTGCGCCACTGGGCATGCGGTGCACAGGTAAACCTAGTTTTTGCACTGCGCTTTCCCAGTGCTGTTGCCAAGCGGCATGGCTGGGGGCAGCGGCGGCGCGCATGGTTTCTTCTAGGCTGTAGCTCACGCCGCGTTGCTCGCAAATGCTTTTCAAATTTTCCAGCACATCACGCTCTAGCGCATTGCGCTGCGCATCGGTGGGTGCGCGCAGGTCTAGGCTAAACAGGCAGCGCCCTGGCACCACGTTGATAGAGCCACTGGGCACCTGCAGCATGCCAATGGTGGCCACACTGTCGCCATCTTGTGCAGCGCGCTGCTCTAGGTACACCGACAGCTGGGCCACTGCAGCAGCAGCATCGCGCCGGCGGTTCATGGGCGTGGTGCCTGCGTGGCTGGCCATGCCAGTTACCTCGCACTGGTAGCGCACGCTGCCGTTGATACTGGTCACCACGCCTAGTGGCATATTCAGCTCATTGAGTACCGGGCCTTGCTCTACATGCACTTCTACAAAGCCCAGGTAATGCGCTGGGTCGCGTTTAAGTGCTGCAATGTCTTGGTTGTTTAGCCCTGCATGCTCCATCGCGGCTTGCATGCTGATGCTGTCCGCATCGGTTTGCTGCAACCATGCGGGGTTGAACTGCCCCAGCAGCGCACCCGAGCCTAAAAACGTAGCTTTGTAGCGCTGGCCTTCTTCTTCGGCAAAGGCCACTACCTCGATGCCAAACGGCAAGCGCTTGCCAGCGCGGTGCAGGTCTTGCACGCACATCATGGGTGTGTAAAAACCTAAACGGCCGTCGTACTTGCCACCATTGCGCACCGTGTCGTAATGGCTGCCGGTAAGCAAATATTTAGATGATTTAGGGCTATAGCCCAAGGATTTACTGCTCAACCAGCTATCACTTTCATAGTGGCCTACTACATTGCCCACCGCGTCAATGGCAACGCGGTCAAAGCCGCAGTCGCGCATGTTTTGCGCTATGTGCGCTGCGCAGGCGCGGTGCGCGTCGGTCAGGTAGGTTACTGTTAATTGACCTTTTTCTTTAAAACCTGGGTCGCTGTGCTGCGCTAAATTTTCATGCCAGTCCCACAGCGTGTTGCCCACGTCAGGCTGCACACCAAACTTGTCGTTGATGCGAATTTCTGCAATGCGGTGGATTTGCCGCAAGCATTCTTGCAGCTCAAAATCTGCATGGCCTTGCAAGCGGCGGGTAAAGGTGTCGATGATGGTTTGCTTGGTTAAGCCCACACCACGCGGGCCACGCACGGCCAGAATAAACGGCCAGCCAAATTTGGCGTTGTAGTCGCTATTGAGCTTTTGGATAGTGGCAAATTCAGCAGGGGTGCAATGCGTAAGGCCTGCTTTGCTTTGCTCGTGAGTAGATTCTGCGGTGAGCGACTTGTCCACCATGGCTTTGCCCGCCAGCTCGGGGTGTGCGCGAATCAGGCCCAACTGGGCATCGCGGCTAGCTTGGCCCAGGCTCACGGTCAATGCATATTTGAGCGCTGCCAATGTGGCAAAAGGCCTAGCCTCCAAAGCCTGCTGCGCTATCCAAGGCGAATGCTCATACACGCCGTCCAGCATAGCCAGTGCATCTGCGGCGGGGGCCGCGTTCAGCTGATCGAGCGTAATGTTGGATGTTGGGGTCATACTGCCGCTTTCATAGGGTGCACCTTGCGCCAATGCTGAGCAATTTGTACCCGCTGGGCCACCCACACATGGTTGTGCTTTTCAATATGGTCTAAAAAGCGTTGCAGCGCGGTGATGCGCCCTGGGCGGCCCAAGATGCGGCAGTGCATGCCTATGCTCATCATTTTGGGGGCGTTTAAACCATTCGGGTCACCCTCAGCATACAGCGCGTCAAAAGTGTCTTTCATGTATTGAAAAAACGGGTCGGCATGCGAATAGCCCTGCGGCAGGGCAAAGCGCATGTCGTTGCAGTCTAGGGTGTAGGGCACGATGAGCTGCTGCGCATCAGTGCCATCGGTTTTGCGCACGGTCATCCAAAACGGCAGGTCGTCGCCGTAGTAGTCGCTGTCGTAGGCAAAGCCGCCATAGTCGGCTACCAGGCGGCGGGTGTTGGGGCTGTCGCGGCCGGTGTACCAGCCCGCGCCATGCAGATGGCGCTGCTCGCCCTCGCTGCGCCCAGTGATTTTTAAAATCGTCTCCATCGCCAAGCGCATGTGCTCGCGCTCGGTGGCCTCGTCAATGTTTTGGTAGCTGATCCACTTGTGGCCGTGGCAGGCTATCTCGTGGCCTAGCTCTACAAAGGCTGCGGTAATGTCGGGGCTGCGCTGTAATGCACTGCTTACGCCAAACACGGTGAGCGGCAATTTGCGCTTTTCAAACTCGCGCAAGATACGCCACACCCCTGCGCGCGAGCCGTATTCGTAAATGCCTTCCATGCTGATATGCCGCGCAGCAAAAGCCGCAGGGTTAAACATCTCACTTAAAAACTGCTCGCTGGCCGCGTCGCCGTGCAGCACGGAGTTTTCGCCGCCTTCTTCGTAATTTAAAACAAACTGCACCGCAATGCGCGCCTTGCCGGGCCACTGCGCATGCGGCGGGGTTTTGCCGTAGCCAGCAAGGTCGCGGGGGTAGGGGGCTGTGCTGTTGTAAACCATAGTGTGTGCGGTGTGATGTGGGCCAGCAGTTTAGGCAGCCAGGGCCGATGGTCTGAGCGGTGCAGACAGCGCATCGCCAATGTCATGCGAGGGTGGCTTGCGTTGCAAGTTAAGGTTGTCAAACACTTGGCTTAAGTGCAAGTCCATCAGCGCCACGGCTTTGTCTTCATCGCCACTGGCCAGGGCCGACACGATGTGTGCGTGGTCGTCGTTCGACTGCTCGGCGGCGTGGGTGCTTTGGTACATCAGCGTGATCAAGGCGCAGCGCGATATTAAATCGCTCAGCATTTGCGCCAGCACGTGGTTGCCCATCAGCTCGGCCATGCGTACATGAAAATCGCCCAGCAGCTCAATGCGGCTGGGTGCATCGCCAGCTTGAATGGCTTTTTTCTCCATCGCAACATGCTCTTGCAGGGCGCGAATTTTAGCGGGTGTGGTGCTGCGCACAAAAGCACGGGTCATCTCCGCCTCAATCATGCGGCGCACCGCAAACACTTGGCTTGCCTCGTCAATCGATGGCGACGCTACAAACGCGCCACGTGCGGGCTCCAGCACAATCAGGCGTTGGCGCTCTAGCTGGTACAGCGCTTGGCGCACCAGGGTGCGCGACACGCCAAAGTGGTCAGCCAGTTTTTGCTCTACCAGCTTGGCACCCGGTGCCAGGCGATGCTCGATAATCGCCTTGGTTAGCGCTGCCACAATGCTGTGCGTACTGGAGTTTTCCATGCGGGGAACTGGGTAGTAAGGTGTGGGGTAACGTGGTTAAATTGTATACACTATTGTGCGCAATCAACCATTTGAATCATCTCATTGAGCCATCTGTCTGAACCGCTCACTTGTTTCGCCAGCCATTACAAAGAGGTAACCCTATGGGCCTGTCTACCCACGTACTTGACACTATGCACGGCTGCCCCGCTGCGGGCATGGGTGTGGAGCTATTGACCTTGCAAAGCAATGTCTACAGCAGCGTAAAAAAGTTTGTTTTAAATGCCGATGGCCGTAACCCCGACGGGCCGCTGTACGACAACGCCTCTTTGCGCGCAGGCACCTATCGCCTGAGCTTCTATGTGGCAGCCTACTACCGCAGCCGTGGTGTCAGCCTGCCCGAGCCTGCGTTTTTAGATGTGGTGCATATTGACTTTGGTGTGGCCCACAGTGACCAACATTACCATGTGCCACTGCTGTGCTCGCCCTGGAGCTACTCTACCTACCGGGGTAGTTGAAGCCATTTGCAGTGCCAGCCAGAGTGTCACCGCGCTGTCAAGGTGGTGCTGCACAATGCGCTTAAGCCTATTGACCTTCGAGAAGGCTTCGTAACCGAGAAATTTATGATAAATCGTCGCAAAGTCCTTGTAAATACTGCTCAAGCAGCTACTGTATTAATAGCGCTGCCTAGCCTGACCTGGGCGCAAACTGGGCAAGACCGTCCCATCAAAATCATCGTGCCCTTTGCACCCGGTGCAGGTACCGACGCAGTAGGCAGGCTGGTAGCGCAAAAAATGGCAGAGATTTTGGGCCAACCCGTGGTGGTAGAAAACCGCACTGGTGCCAGCGGTGCCATAGGCGCTAAATTTGTAGCTGATGCCGCGCCAGACGGCCTGACCTTGCTGCTGGCCGCTGCGCCGTTTACCACCGTGCCCGCCGCCATCCCCAGCGCGGGCTACGACCCGGTGCGCCAGTTTGCACCCGTGGGCATGATCGCCAGCGGCCCGCTGGTATGGGCCGTTAACAAAGACTTGCCGGTTAAAACGCTGGCCGACGTGGTGGCTATGGCCAAGGCCAAGCCCGGTGCGCTCAACTACGGCAGCGCAGGCGCAGGCGGCATTAACCACCTGGTGCTAGAAATGCTCAAAAGCCGCACGGGCACCTTTATCACCCACATCCCGTACCGGGGCATTGCACCAGCCACCATGGACATGATTGGCGGGCAGATCCAGCTGGTTACCGGCACGGTGCCTGCGCTCAACCCATTTATCAAAGATGGCCGCGTGAAGGCCTTGGCCGTGACAAGTGCCAAGCGCAGCCCCGCACTGCCCGACGTGCCCAGCATGGCCGAGGCGGGGTTTGCAGGCTTTGATGTGCTCAACTATTTTGGCCTGATGGCCCCCAAAGCCACACCAGTAGCCACGATTGACCGCCTGAACGCAGCCCTGGCCAAAGTGGTGGCCTTGCCTGATGTGCGCGCCCGCTTTGCCACTGACGCTATCGAGCCTGCCAATGGCTCGCCCGCCCAGCTGGCCAGCTTTATCGAAAAAGACTACGGCGGCTGGCAGCGCGTGGTGGCAGCGCAAAACCTAAAAATTGATGCCACCTGAGCGGCTTAGCTTGCGCTTGGCTTAAGAATCTGCACTTTTGCCTACGCCTGGATCAAAGTTGTCACTGTTTTAAGGGTGTGCGCCCTTGAAATCAGGGGGTGTATTGCCATATGCTGCGGTATTGCCTAAAACACGCCACCAGCCAACCCCACCCGCCGCCATGACATCACCACCTTACCAGCCTACTGATCGGCTTACTCAACAGCCAACCGAACAGCTTCTAGCCCAGCGCCGTGTTGCATCAGGCCGCCGCCTTGGCGCCGCATTGCTAATCAGCGCAATAGGCCTGGCCACCTTGGGCTGTGCCAATAACCAGCAGCAAGCATGGGAGAGCCGTGCCACATCACGCACCCAGGCCTTGGCCGATGCCGTGGGCATGCCCGCACCAGACACACATCTGGCCACTGACCTGGCCTGGACCGACACCACACGCCAGCGCCCCGTGTTGGCCAAGCTGTACCTGCCCACACAGGCTACTGGCGCAGCGGTGCCCTTGGTGGTTTTCTCGCACGGCATTGGGGGCTCGCGCGATGGCTATAGCTATATTGGCAAATTCTTAGCGGCCAACGGCATGGCCGCACTGCACCTGCAACATGCTGGCAGCGACCGCAACATTTGGTTTGGCAACCCGCTGGCCATGGTGACCCGGCTGCAAACCGCCGCCAAAGAAACCGAGGCCATAGACCGCGCCAAAGACGTGTCTTTTGCCATAGACCAGCTGCTGGCCGACAAAGCCCTTGGCCTGCGTATTGATGCCGCGCGCATCGGCGCAGCAGGGCATTCGTATGGGGCTAACACCATGCTGCTGGTGTCTGGCGCGCGCGTACAGCGCGATGGCCGCGCACTAGACTACACCGACAAGCGCATCAAAGCCTCTGTCCTCATCAGCGCGCCGCCGTTTTATGGCGAAGGCAACCCGCAAAGCATTTTGGGCAGCATTGCCATCCCCACCTTGCACATCACCGCTACGGGCGATGAGATCAAAATACCGGGCTACTACTCAGGCGCGCAAGACCGCGTTGCCGTGTACGAGGCCGTAGGCAAAACCGGTGCCACCAAAGCGCTGGCGGTGTTTAAAGACGGCTCGCACAGCATGTTTACCGACCGCTTGGGCACGGGCGGTGCCGAGCTGAACCCCAAAATCAAAATTGCCACACGCGAGCTAACTTTGGCTTACCTGCAAATGCACCTGCTGGGCGGCCTGCCCAGCGCAGACAGAGCTGTTACCTTTGCCACTTGGCCTGAACGCCATAAAGCCCTACTGGCAAGGTTTGATCGGCAGGGCTGAGATAAAATGAGGGGGTCACTTTTTCACAAGACCTCCCCATGAGCCAAGCCTCCAACACTGTCCGTTTTGTGCTTGACGGCACCATCGTCGAAGCCCAAGGCAAACGCCG
>JAYTMT010000113.1:0-9507 GCA_043728315.1 Polaromonas sp.
ACCGCCTTGTGTCATCGCTGAGCTCCTTGTTTAGAGGACTCTAGTGTCGCTTATTACACTATTTTTGGCAATTTTAAGTTAGCGCTTATGCCCGCATGAGGGCGCGTCGGGAGAGTCAAAACGCTGATCGGGCGCGCCAGAACAAGGCAATGAAATGAGCCAAAACACGGCTTTTGACGTGCGAAAACAATATAGTGTCCAATAGCCACATGAACGAACCCAGCACCCACTCAGAGACCTCCAACACCCTACAGCGCCTAATCGACCTAGAAATCAAGGCCAGCTACACCGAAGACCAGCTCGAACAACTCGACCGCGTCGTGGTGCGCCAACAAGAGCAAATTGACCTCCTCTTACGCGAAGTGGCATATCTGCGTGATCAGCCAGTGGACGGCGATGTGCGCACTGGACGCAGCCTGCGCGATGAATTGCCGCCGCATTTTTAAGCGCTTATCACCGACAATAGTGGGTTGACCTGAATTTTCTACACCATGACCGAACCACTTGTATCTACTCCCACTGCTGCGCAGGCTTCTACATCTACTTCTAAGCCAGCGCCTAACGAAGCCAACGAGATTTTGGCTACCGAAACTCTGGCCACCGAAACTCTGCCTAACCCCAAGCAACCCAGCCGTTTCGATACTGCCCAGCCCGTTTTAGAAAAACTCTTCGAGCTGTATCCGGCACTCTTCGGTGCGCAATTTTTGCCGCTTAAATTGGGGATTTACCACGAGCTACTAGCCGCCCACCCTGATGCTTTTGACAAAGATGCACTCAAAACTGCCATGGGCGTGCACGCCCGCTCAACCCGTTATCTGCAAGCGGTGGCCGCTGGCCTGCCGCGCCATGGGCTTGATGGCCTTGCTGTAGAAGCGGTAGCGCCCGAGCATGTATACGTAACGCTTTTGGAGCTTTTTCGCCGCAGACAGCGTAACCACAAAGGCAATCTGCGCCCGCAGTTTCGGGTGCAGTTGATGGAGGCGTTTGAAGCCTCTGGGCTGCCCCGCCAAGACTACCAAGCCCGCGTGCAAACCAATGAACCCGAGGCCACGGCTCTGCTGGAAGAGGCCTTTGCAGAGCGCGAGGCGTGGGTGGCCAAACAAGAAGCCCTGCTGCGCGCTTATGATGCCAGCGGCGCTAGCCCTGAAGCTTTTGCTGACATGTATGGGCTCAAAGCGCGGGATGTGAAAGCGGCGCTTGAGCGGCGCGCAGCCTGAGCAGCTGCGCCGCCACGCTCACTGCTATCACCTCGGGCTCTTTGCCTGCGATGCCATCTATGCCTATGGGGCAGGTGATGCGGGCTATTTCAGCGGCGGTAAAACCTCGGCTCTCCAAGCGGTGCTTGAATGTGGCCCATTTGGTTTTGCTGCCTATGAGGCCTATGAAGCCTAGGTCTTTTTTTTCTCTTTGGCGTTTCAGGGCTGCGGATACTACATCTAAGTCCTCCGCGTGGCTAAAGCTCATGATGAGGACTTGACTTTTTGGGGTCAGGTCTTGTATTGCAACATGTACCGGCTCTGAGTGCTCGCAGCGCACGTTGGCGGGCACGTCGGTGGGAAATATCTCGCCACGGCTGTCGATCCAAGTGATTGCATAGGGCAAGCTACTGAGCAAGCGCACCAGCGCTTTACCCACATGCCCACCGCCAAATAACGCCAAATTTATAGATTTTGAGGCTAACGTCATCGTCATATGGTCATATGCTGCTTTTATTTTAATAGCATCACCAGACTCGATGAACACCGCTTGGCAATGCACCACGCCACCGCAGCATTGGCCTAAGCTGGGGCCCAGTGCGTAGCGCATAGTGGTCTCTTGCCACGCATCGTCCTGCCCGCGCAGACGTGCGCGAGCCTGTGCAATGGCTTGGAATTCTAAGTTGCCACCGCCTATCGTTCCTTCGATGTTTGCCTCGATATTTCCATCGGTATAGTCTGCATTTTGGTCACCTACACCACGCTTGGTGTCGCCATCTCCATCTACAGGGTCGGCAAACACCATCATCCAAGCGCCCACCTCGCGCGGGCTTGAGCCTTCAAAAGCGGTGATGCGGATGAAAACTGAGCTGCGGGTTTGGAGTTTGGCGCTGATGGCGGCAATGTGCATGCTCCACTCCTAGCCAGCAAGCGGCTTAGTGGGAAACGCGCGCAGCGCTGCCAGCGCAAGCCGACGCAGCCGCAGCACGCAGCTTGTCTTTTTTGCTGGGTCTGCTGCCCTTGATGCCGCCGTTGGACGACGGCATGTTTTTCACGCCATCTTCCTGCGCAGATAATTCCTGCGGCTCAAAGCCTGCCACCTGCTCGCGCGGCACTTGCAAGCCTTGGCGCTTTTCAATCAGCCGAAAATGCCCTTCGGTGGCGGCGCTCACCAAGCTCAGAGCCAAGCCCGACTCGCCGGCACGGCCAGTGCGGCCGATGCGGTGGGTGTAGTCGGTGGCTGAGCGCGGCAGGTCATAGTTCACCACCACGGGCAGCTGCGCAATGTCTAGGCCGCGCGCAGCCACATCGGTGGCCACCACCACCTGTATGGCGCTGTTTTTCAAGTCCAGCAGCACCTGCGTGCGCTTGCCTTGGGTCAGGTCGCCATGAAAAGGCTCAGCCTTGATGCCGCCGCTGCGCAGCTTCACCGCGACGATTTCAGCGGCGTGTTTGGTGGCCACAAACACCAGCGCCCTGCCCCATTTTTCGGTTTTGACCAAATGGCGCAGCAGCATGGCGCGGCTGCTGGCGTCTACCTCGATGGCGCGCTGGGCAATATCGGTGGTTTCGGCCTTGGATTCGAGCACCTGCACGCGCACAGGGTTGCGCAACATGCTGTTGGCCAGCGCCTCAATAGCATGAGGGAAAGTGGCCGAGAAAAACAGGTTTTGCCGCTTCTTAGGCAAGAGCGCCAGAATGCGCCCCAGCTCCTCTTCAAATCCCAGCTCCAGCAGGCGGTCTGCCTCGTCTAGCACCAAGCTTTTCACTTGCGACAAGCCCAGCGCGTTGCTGCCCAGCAGGTCAAGCAAACGCCCGGGTGTGGCCACCACCATGTCGGCACCACCACGCAAATGCTGCATTTGCGGGTTGATGGCCACGCCGCCAAACACAACAGCTACCTTAGGCTTTTGCAGCAGGTATTTGCCCAGAGCGTGAATGGTCTCGCCCACCTGCGCCGCCAGCTCGCGCGTGGGCACAAGGATGAGGCTGCGCACCACGCGCGGGGTTTCAACCGGGGCTAATGCGAGCTGCTGCAAGAGCGGCAAAATAAAAGCAGCTGTTTTGCCAGAGCCGGTTTTGGCCGAGCCTAATACGTCTGCTCCCTGCAAAATGGCGGGTATTGCTTGGCACTGGATCGGCGTGGGGCTGGTGTAGCCCGCCTCGGCGATGGCGCGCAACAACTGCTTACCTGCAGTGGGGGAGAAAACGAAATCAACAAATTGCATGGGCGCACGATTAACTTCAGCTTCGCGCGGGGTAGTCACGGCAGTGAACGCAACTTCACGCGGCGTATTCACGTATACGAACGCTGCTTCGCGCGTTCACAGGCCATCAAAATCTTCTCAGGTGTTGCGGGCGCTGTCAAATCCACACGCACCTTGTGACCTGCGCTGGCGCTTACCGCGTCACGCAGGGCAAAGTAAGCGCTGAGCGCCAGCATCAGCGGCGGCTCGCCCACGGCCTTGCTTCTAAAGGGTGTGGGTTTGACGTTTTGGCCATCAAAAAAGCTCACGTTGAAATGCTCGGGGATGTCACTGGCCACGGGGATTTTGTAGGTGCTAGGGCCGTGGGTGAGCAGCTTGCCACGTCCCAACACACCGTCTTTGCCCTTCAAATCCCACACACATTCTTCCATGGTGAGCCATCCCATGCCCTGCACGTAAGCACCCTCTATTTGGCCAAGGTCAATGGCGGGGTTGATGCTCTGGCCCGCGTCATGCACGATGTCCACGGCTCTTAGCCACCACTCGCCAGTGCGGGTGTCGATTTCCACTTCGGTCACGGCTGCGCCATAGCAGTTGTAGTAAAAGGCTTTGCCTTGCAGGGTGGTGAAGTCGTATTTGATGTCGGGCGTCATATAAAAGCCCGTCACACTCAAACCCACGCGGTCTAGCCATGCGTGCTTGACCACGGTCTTCCAATCCACTGATTTTGAAGAATTTTCACCCGATGTCAGGGTCGAATGGGCGTATCCCGCTTCAAATTTAATAGTATCAACTGAGCAGCCTAGCAAACGCGCCGCCACGGGCGCTAGGCGCGCGCGCATCTGGTCGCAGGCGTTGTTCACGGCTGCACCATTGATGTCTGCACCGCTCGACGCTGCTGTGGCCGAGGCGTTGGGCACTTTTTGCGTATCAGTGCCTGTGACACGAACGAACTTAACTGGTATGCCCAAGCCATCAGCAGCCACCTGCGCCATTTTGGTATTCAGCCCCTGACCCATTTCAGTGCCGCCATGGTTCACACTCACCGAGCCGTCTTGGTAAATGTTGAGCAGCGCGCCGCCTTGGTTGAGCATGGTGGCGGTGAAGCTGATGCCAAATTTCAGCGGCACCAACGCCACGCCTTTTTTGCGGTGCTTGCTATTTTTATTGAAGCTGGCCACGTCTAGTTTGCGCTGGCGGTAGGCTGATTCTGCTTCACACTGGTCAATCACTTGGTCGGCAATGAAGTCTTCAATGACTTGGTTGTATTGCGTCGTCATGGAGCCTGCATCACCACTGACTGACGGGTCTTGGTATAAATTGACTTTGCGCACATCCAGCGCGTCAAGCCCTGTTTTAAGCGCAATTTCTTCAATCACCGTTTCAATGCCAAACATGCCCTGCGGCCCGCCAAATCCGCGAAACGCTGTGCCCGATTGGGTATGGGTTTTGCAGCGGTGGCTAATAATGTGCAAATTGGGCAGGTAGTAGCAGTTGTCGATGTGCAGCACGGCGCGGTCATTCACCGGGCCCGAAAAATCGGTGCTGTAGCCGCAGCGCGAGGCCAGCATGAAGTCTGCACCCAAAATGCGGCCAGAGTCGTCAAAACCCACCGTGTAGTCGATGCGAAAATCATGGCGCTTGCCGGTGATCATCATGTCATCGTCGCGGTTGACGCGCAGTTTCACCGGCTTTTTCAGCTTAAATGCAGCCAATGCAGCCGACTGCGAGAAGATGCTGGCATTGCCCTCTTTGCCACCAAATGCGCCGCCCATGCGGCGGCAAATCACCTCCACATCTTTGGTGCTCAAGTTGAGCGCGGCAGCGGCCTCGCGCTGGTTGCCATCGGGGTGCTGGGTGCTCACATACAGGGTGAGTTGGTCGTCCTCGCGCGGCACTGCGTAGGTGATTTGGCCTTCTAGGTAAAACTGCTCTTGCTGGCCGCAGTAGGTGCTGCCTGTGACTTGGTGCGGCGCGGCGGCAATGGCTTCGGCGGGTTTGCCGCGTGTGATGCCCTTGGCTGGCATGATGAAGCTTTGCGCGGCCAGCGCTTCTTCAATAGTGAGCAGTGCGGGCAGTTCACGCACCAACACCTTGGCATGCTTGGCCGCCTCGCGGGCGTAGAGCATGTCAGTGGCCACCACCACAGCCACGGCTTGGCCTAGGAACTCCACCTTGCCATCGGCCAAAAACGGGTCATCGTGGATGATGGGGCCGCAGTTGTTCTCGCCAGGAATGTCTTTGGCGGCATACACCGCCACCACGCCGTGCTGACTCAGAATGGCGGCGCGGTCAATGCCCTCGCCAATCAACTCGCCATGCGCCACGGGCGACAAAATCAGCGCAGCATAGAGCGTGCCGCGCAGCTCAGGAATATCGTCGGTATACACCGCCTCGCCCGTCACATGCAAATGCGCAGACTCATGGATGATGTCTTGGCCTTGCTGGCCGCCCGATTCTGGCAGACCAGTTTCGGGCATGAGTTCTTTGAGTGTGGTGGGCGCGTTCATGCGAACTCCTTGTCGGTTGATTCTTCCACAAATTGCATCACCAAATTGCGCGCTACCAGCGAGCGGTAAGCCCACGTGGCACGCAGGCCATCACGCGCAGGGAAGCTGGCGGTAATGGCGGCATCGATGTCAACAGCCAAAATGCTCTCGGGCGCTTTGCCCTCTAGCACTGCTTCGAGTTTAGGAGCGCGACAGGGCGATGGTGCCATGCCGTTATACGCTATTTGCACATTTTTGAGCTTGCCGCCCACCAGCTCGTAGCGCATGGCGCAGCAGGTGGCTGATATGTCTTGGTCAAAGCGCTTGCTGATTTTGTGCGCTCTGAAATGCTCGCCGCTTTTAGGCTTGGGCAATTCAATGGCGGTGATGAATTCGCCGCTTTGCAACACCGATTTTTTCATGCCTGAGTAAAACTTGTCCAACGCTACGCGGCGTGTTTTGTCGCCCATACGTAGCACCAGCACCGCGCCCAGCGCCATCAGGCAAGGCATGGTGTCGCCAATCGGCGAGCCGTTGGCAATATTGCCTGCCAGCGTGGCGGTGGAGCGAATCGGGGGTGAGCCAAATCGGCGAATCACCTCGGCAAAATCTGGGTAGGCCTTGGCCACCAAAACTTCCACCATAGACAGCGGTGTGGCAGCGCCAATGCGCCACGCAGTGTTAGCACCCGCAGGGTTGAGGTCGACCACAGCCTTGAGCTCGGCAATATTGCCCACATAGGCAATGTGCTGCGGCCGTACAAACTGCTTGTTCACTTGCAGGCCAATTTCGGTGCTGCCCGCCAAAATAGTGGCTTGGGGGTGCTGCTGCAAATACAGCGCGAGTTCGTCGGTGGTGCTGGGCGAGACAAATTCGCTGCCTTTTTTGGTGCGCACCACAGGCTGCACGACGATTTGGCCGTCCAGCCCCATGGTGGGCTCGGTGTCGCGGGCAATGTGCTTGAGCAGCGCCACATCGGCAGCGTCTTCAATTTTGAGCGATGCGGCAGGTGCGGCGCAGGCTTTGAGCGTGGCATCGATGATGGGCTTGTAGCCCGTGCAGCGGCACAGATTGCCGCTCAGGGCATCGTTGATTTGCGCGCGGTTGGGGCAGGCATTGGTTTGCACCAAGCCCGTGAGGCTCATGACAATGCCGGGCGTGCAAAAGCCGCATTGCGAACCAAAGCAATCGACCATACCCTGCTGGATGGGGTGCAGCGTGCCATCGGCGCGCTTGAGGCTTTCCACGGTTTTGATAGATTTGCCGTCTAGCGAGGGCAGCAGCTGCATGCAGGAATTAGACGGCACATAGTCCACGCCCGAGCCCGCAGCATTGAGCTGCCCCACCAACACCACGCAGGCGCCGCAATCGCCCTCGGCGCAGCCCTCTTTAGTGCCAGTGCGGTTGAGTTCTTCGCGCAAATAATCAAGCACGGTGGTGGTGCGGCGCTTGCCCTGTGCTTCGACAATTTTGCCATCTAGGACAAAACGGACGGTATTGGTGACTTCGCTCATAGCTGTGTAGGGTAATGTGGGTGAATGTGTATACAGTTGCATTTTATCGCGCTTGTGGCGGCATGTGCTGCAAACGGCTGATGAACTTGAAACTTACCGAGTTTGTTGGATTTTTTGCGCTCAGTCAGTGATGGTTTGTACAGCGATGGCTGCCGCGCCCTAGCCGCGCTTTAGGCTCGATCTAAGTGTTTAAGGGTTCGTGCAAAGTTGATCACCGCTGGGGCTAATCAAGCGCTTTCTTAACTCTGTGTTCTTGTCCAACTTGGACACTGCTGCGGCTAAGCGAGTGCTGTGCCAACGCGCAAACGGATCGCTGGCCCCTTCGGGGGAGCTTGGTTTTTTAAGCAAATGGGGGGAGTGTTCATAACTCGGGCTTCGCCCTCAAACAGATGAACACTCTGATCCCCCATTTGCTCAAAAAACCAAGCCCAGCGCCCTGATTGTTTGCGCATTGGCACAGCACTCGCTTAACCGCAGGGATAGGTGGTTGTTTGTTTGGGTTTTTGAAAACTGCTCCGCTTGATCGTCAAAAAATTATTGGAGGCTTGTTTCGCGCTTAGATTTGTACGTTTCAAGAAAAATAGTGGCAATGTCAGCGTCATATGGTCATAGTGTGCTATTTTTTATATAGTACCCTGCAATCGACGAGTCACGTGCCTGCGGTTTTAATACCAGAGCATGTCAAGCGTGCAGTGGGTGGCCTGATTTTTCGCAGCGGTTTTCGCGATGTACAAAAAGTAGCCTTGCAACCAAGCGACTTTCTTGCGCAGTCCACAGACAGAACACATCGCAGCCCAGAGCGAAATAGAGCGGAGCAAAAATCAGGCCACCCACTGCACGCGCCGCCACAGCCACAGCCACAGCCACAGCCACAGCTACCACTACCGCTACCAGCTTGGTATCAAGAAAAGCGTCTAAACACTACAACTCAATCTTCAAATTTTGCGTCTTCACCACATTGCGCCAAGCACGGTAATCGGCCTCCAAAAACGCGCCCATCAAAGCTGGCGAACCAGTGGCCGCCTCGACCGCGTCCGTTTTGAAGCGCGCTACCACCTCGGGCAGCAAGGCCATGCGGTTAATCGCGGCGTTGAGCTTGGCAACTATCGCCTCTGGTGTGCCAGCCGGCGCCATGATGCCAAAGTAGTTCACCACATCAATGCCGCCCAAGCCCGCCTCTGCCATGCTGGGCACATCGGGCAGCGCGGGCGAGCGCTTGGCGCTGGTGACTGCCAGTGCCCGCACGCGGCCATCTTTGATGAAGGGCAGCAGCGCGGGAATCGTGCCTGTGATCAGCTGCACTTGGTTAGAAATCATGTCCAGTGTGGCGGGCGCTACGCCGCGGTAGGGGATATGGGTGATGAATGTGCCGGTGCGGGATTTAAGCAATTCCAGCACCAAGTGGTTCACACCGCCCGCACCGGCCGAGCCGTAGTTGAGCGCGCCGGGCTTGGATTTAGCCAAGCTCACCAGCTCGTTCATGTTTTTAACGGGTGTGGCATTGTTAGTAGCCCATACCAAGGGGCCGCTTGCCACCATGCCCACGGGCGTGAAATTTTTAATCGGATCGTAGCCAGCGCTGGGCAGGCTGGCGGCTACGGTGGTAAAAGGCGAGGCAATCAGCAGCAGGGTGTAGCCATCAGGCGCAGCTTGGGCCACGGCCTGCGTGCCGATAGCACCTGAGGCGCCCGCGCGGTTTTCCACCACAAAACTTTGCCCGAGTAATTCGCCCAGCTTTTGGGCAATCAGCCTGCCCATGGCATCGGTGCCCGCGCCCGGTGCAAAGGGCACTATGATTTTGACGGGTCGGTCGGGGTAGCTTGGGGTTTGTGCAAAACTGCTATTTACTACGCTATTTATAGCGAACAATGACGCTGCGACGCTGACATTACGGCGAGAAATCATAGAAATGGCCTTTGAGTAAGAATTGAACTGCCCGCATTATCGCCCAGATGCGTGACAGCGCCATGACGCGGCGGTATCTGATTTGCTGCTGATCGGTGCTTGGCTTGCATTGGGCTGGCGCTTGTACGGTCTCAGGGCGGCGGTGCTGCTTCAGCTACGCGGCTGTCCCCCGTGCCTGCCTAGGGCAGGCTACTCC
>JAYTMT010000114.1:0-5438 GCA_043728315.1 Polaromonas sp.
ACCGCCTTGTGTCATCGCTGAGCTCCTTGTTTAGAGGACTCTAGTGTCGCTTATTACACTATTTTTGGCAATTTTAAGTTAGCGCTTATGCCCGCATGAAGGAGTGCGGCAAACCCGCTGGAGTGCTCGGACGTGCCAGAGCAGAGGAAAACGCATCGAAAAACCAAACAAAAAGCATCAATACAAACCAAAAAGCACCACACAATACAAAAAAGGAGCAACCATGCCGCTAACTACCATCGACATCCGCACCACTTACACCGAGGCGCAAGAAATAGCCATCATCGAAGCCGTGCAATCGGCCTTGATTGAGGGCTTCAAAATCCCGGTGGAAGACCGCCACGTGACCCTGCGTGTGCATGCGCCGCACCGCATGGTTGTGCCGCCGCACTGCACACAGCCACTGCTCTACACCATCGTGGGCATTGATGCCTTTGCGGGCAGGTCGGCGCAGGCCAAACGCCATTTGTACCAAGCGATTGTGAAGAATTTGGCTGCGCTGGGCATACCGCCAGACCATGTGATTATTCGGCTTCTAGAGCCTTCTATGGACAACTGGGGCATCAAAGGCGGGCAAATGGCCAGTGACGTGGGTGTGAACTTTAAACTTGACGTTTGAGTTGCGGTTTAAGTTGCGGTTTAAGTTGAGGTTTAGGTTTAGGTTTAGGTTTAAGAGCCGCTAGGCCAAACAACTGGCGGATCACAAGCGCTCACGCATACAAATTCACAGCCCCGTGAGCAAATGCACCGCGCCCGAAAACGTGAAAAAAGCCAGCACGGTGCTGACCAAAATAATCCGTGCGATGCGGCCATTGTTTGCACCGAATTTTTCGGCCAACAATGACACATTGGACGCGCTGGGCAGCGCCGCCACCAGCACGATCACGGTGAGGCTAAAGCGCTCCAGCGGCACCCCCATGCGAATGGCGGCGCTGCCCACCAAGAGCACCAAGAGCGGGTGCAAGATCAGCTTTTTCATGGCCACGGGCACGTATTCGGCCAATGGCGTGGGGTCGGTGCTGGTCATTTGAGAACGGGCTATGACCGCGCCAATGGTGAATAAAGCCACGGGCGATGCAGCATCGGCCAGCATGGCCATGGTGGCTTTCACGGGGGCTATGGGCTCTAGGCCAAAATACGACGACACGGCACCGGCCACAATGGACCAGGGCATGGGGTTGCTGGCCACGCCCTTGAGTGCGTTTTTCACCGCTTGCCCTGCGCCTGCGCTGTTGGCGGCGTCTAAGCGCGAGAGCGCGATGCACAGCGACGAGGTGACTATCAAATCGACCAAAATAGTGACGATGGCCGGCCCTGCCGCCTGCGCGCCCAAGAGCGCCACCAAGAGCGGCACGCCCATGAATCCAGTGTTGGGAAAAGCAGCCACCAAGGAGCCAAAGGCTGCGTTGTTCCAATCAATGCGTTGGCTGAGCGTGACCGCTATGGTGAAGCCCACCATGATCAGGGCGCAGAGTAAATACACGCCAAACAGGGCAGGGTCAAACAGCGCCGCAATCGGCGTGCCCGAGCCGAAACGGTAGAGCATGCAGGGCAGCGCAAAGTACAGCACAAAGGTGTTGAGCCCGGGAATGGCCGCCTGCGGCAAAAAGCCCCGCCGCGCAGCCACATAGCCGCACAGCACGAGGGCGAAGAAGGGGAAGGTAATCAACAGGATTTGAAACACGCTTTGATTGTCTCAGGTCGGGCGGGCCAAGATTTGCAGCTTTCTGACAAATGCGGCTTGCCTCCAGCCTCTGATTGCATGCGTTTTTATTTTTATTGCGTGCTGTCGCCTGTAATCGCGCTGCGCCGCCCTTATGATTCGCGGCTTGTTTCGTTTTCGGGCAGCGTTTGCTCGGCCTGTCCATCGCCTTTGCTCCTTAGTTTCTGCCTTTTCCCAACCCCATGTCCAGCTCCGGCCCCGGCCTCAATCTCGCCCAACAAGAGGCGGTTAATTATTTACAAGGGCCCAGCCTCGTGTTAGCGGGTGCAGGTTCGGGCAAAACGCGGGTGATCACCCACAAAATTGCGCGGCTCATCCAAGCGGGCATGGAGCCGGGGGCCATAGCTGCCATCACCTTCACCAACAAAGCCGCCGCCGAGATGCGCGAGCGCGCCAAGGCGCTGGTGGGGCGGGCGGCCAAAGACGTGTTGATTTGCACGTTCCATGCTTTGGGCGTGAAAATGCTGCGCATGGACGGGCAGGAGCTGGGGCTGAAACAGCAATTCAGTATCCTAGACAGCGACGACGTATTGGGCATGCTCAAAGACGCGGGTGGTGCCACCGACAACGCCACCGCACGCCAATGGCAATGGGCCATTAGTGCATGGAAAAATGCGGGGCTCAACTCGGCACAGGCGCTGGCGCAGGCCAGAGACGACAACGAGCGCGTCACTGCCACCATCATGGGGCGCTACGAGGAGCGGTTGGTGGCTTACCAAAGTGTGGATTTTGACGATTTGATTGGCATGCCTCTCAAGCTGCTGCAAGCCTCAGAGCGGGTGCGGCTGGAGTGGCAGCAGCGCATGGGCCATGTGCTGGTGGACGAATACCAAGACACCAATGCCACGCAGTATGAGCTGCTAAAACTGATGGTGGGCGAACGCGCCCGCCTGACCTGCGTGGGCGACGATGACCAGTCGATATACGGCTGGCGGGGCGCTACGCTGGATAACCTACGCAGGCTGCCAGCGGATTTTCCGCAGCTTAAGGTGATCAAATTAGAGCAAAACTACCGCTCTACCGAGGCGATACTGCGTGCGGCCAACAACGTGATTGGCTTGAACCCCAAGCTGTTTCCCAAGAAGCTCTGGAGTGATTTGGGTGAAGGCGAGCCGGTGCGGGTGGTGGATGCCGACAACGAAGAGCACGAGGCCGAGCGCAGTGTGGCGCGCATCCAAAGCCTGCGCGCGGGCGACGAAGTGACGCAGGGCAAGCAATACAAAGAGTTCAAAGATTTTGCGATTTTGTACCGCGCCAACCACCAAGCCCGAGTGCTGGAAAAGGCGCTGCGCAAGGCGAATATTCCTTACAAAGTGAGTGGTGGCCAGAGCTTTTTTGACCGCGCCGAAATCCGCGACCTGTGCGCTTGGCTGCGGCTTTTGACCAACAACGACGACGACCCTGCGTTTTTGCGCGCCATCACAAGCCCCAAGCGCGGCATTGGCCACACCACGCTGGGGGCGCTGGGCACATTTGCCAGCCAATACAAGGTGAGCATGTTTGAGGCGCTGTTTTCCAATTCGCTGTCCAGCGTGTTGCCGCAAAAAGCCGTGGGCAGTTTGCACGAGTTTGGCCGCTTTGTGAACGACATTGAATACCGCGCCCGCCACACCGTGGGGGCTGAAGACGCAGGTGTTTTCCTGCTGGAATGGCTCAAAGACATTGGCTACGAAAAGCACCTGTATGAATCAGAAGACAATGAAAAAGTGGCGGCCTCTAAGTGGAGCAATGTGATTGACTTTTGCGACTGGATGGCCAAGCGCTGCGGCGGTGAGATAGAGGACGCGGGTGGCGTGACCATGGCCAATGACAAGAAAACTTTGCTGGAGGTGATTCAAACCATCTCCTTGCTGTCCACCCTGACCGACAAAGAAAAAGACCAAAACGTGGTCACCCTGTCGACCCTGCATGCCTCCAAGGGCCTAGAGTGGCCGCATGTGGTACTGGCTGGTGTGAGCGAGGGCATGCTGCCTTTCAAGTTGGGCGATGAAGATGCTCTGAGCAGCGATGCCAAAGCCGCCGCCGATGAAACAATAGCTGCACGCCTACAAGAAGAGCGCCGCCTGATGTATGTGGGCATCACCCGCGCCCAGCGCACGCTGGCCGTGAGCTGGCCCAAGAAGAAAAAGAAGGGCCGCGAGATGGTGACGGCACAACCGAGCCGCTTCATAGCCGAGATGTCATTGGCCGCCAACACAGTCAAAGAAGACCCGCGTGAGAAGCTGCGCGCGTTGCGCGCTGAGTTTGCCAAGCATGCAGCTACCAATGCTGAAGCTGCAAAGGCGTTTTAAGTACTATATATTTAATAGCATACTATGTCCATGTGGCGCTGACGTTGCGCTGAAAAACCCTAAATTATGCCGCTGGGCATTGCAGCAGCCTGCGGCAGAGCAGCAGCATTGGCAAAGCGCACACTGAAGCGCACTCCCGGCGGCGTGGCCATGGGCTCCAGGTCGTCGATGCTTAAGCTGGCTTGGTGCTGCTGGGCGATTTCGGCGACTATGGCCAAACCCAATCCCGAACCGTCCACCTCGTTGCCCAAAACACGGTAAAAAGGCTGCAGCACACGCTGGCGCTCTGTCTGCGCTATGCCAAGGCCGTTGTCTTCTACCTGCAGCAGCACGGCACCGTCTGGCATGCTTTGCACGCGGGCGGTGATGATGCCTTGGCGCTCTTTGGTCGATGGCGCATAGTGAATGGCGTTGTCAATCAAATTGCGCACCATCTCTTTTAGCAAAGTGGGATTGCCCTGCATATAGACCTCCTGCGTAGCTGGCTCTGCACCTTCGTAGCCCAAATCCATGCCTTTGTCCATAGCGCGGGGCAAACAGTCTTGCACCACCTCACGGCACAAATTGGCCAAGTCGCAACGCTGCAAGGGCACGCTTTGGCTGCTGCCTTCGGCGCGCGCCAGCGACAGCAGCTGGTTGACCATGTGGGTGGCGCGCACACTCGATAAGCCCACGAGCTTGAGCGACTGCTTGAGCTCTTCTTCGCTCGTGCCTTCACGCAGGGCCAAATCTGCCTGCATGCGCAGGCCTGCCAGCGGTGTTTTGAGCTGGTGGGCAGCATCAGCCAAAAAGCGTTTTTGCGTGGCTACTGAGCTTTTCAGGCGCATCAGCAAATCGTTCACCGACGACACCAGCGGCGCCACTTCTTGGGGCACTTCAGCGTCATCTATCGGGCTTAAATCATCGGGGCTGCGCCTTCTGATGCGGTCTTCTAAACGGTTGAGCGGGCGAATACCGCGCACCAGTGCAAACCACACCAAGAGCACAGCTAGTGGCATCACGGCAAACTGCGGCAGCATCACGCCTTTGACAATTTCAGTGGCCAGCACTGAGCGTTTTTCCAGGGTTTCGGCCACCTGAATCAGCGCTGGCTTGCTATTGGGCAGCTCTAGCTTGACCCACAGGTAGGCCACCCGCAGTTGTTGCCCGCGAATTTCATCGTCACGGATTTTCACATCCCCCAGCACGGTCTTTTCGCTCTCTGGCGGTGGCGGCAAATCGCGCTCGCCGCTGAGCAATTCACCATGGATACCCAGCACTTGGTAGTAGACCAAATCGGAGTCGTCGGCACGCAAAATCTCACGCGCGGGCTGGGGCAGGTTGAACTGGGCTTTGCCTTGCTGCACCGTGAGGTTTTGCGCCAAGGCGGCGGCGTTGTATTCCAGCGCACGGTCAAAGGGCTTGCCCGCTATGCTTTGCGCCAC
>JAYTMT010000115.1:0-4519 GCA_043728315.1 Polaromonas sp.
CTCAAGGCATCGTTTAGCCATGTGGGCATTTATGTGGGTGACAATAAATTCATCCACTCCCCCCGCACTGGTGCGGTGGTGCGGGTAGAAGACATGGGCGTGGCCTACTGGAATACGCGCT
Organism: Polaromonas sp.; assembly: GCA_043728315.1. Taxonomy (GTDB): domain Bacteria; phylum Pseudomonadota; class Gammaproteobacteria; order Burkholderiales; family Burkholderiaceae_C; genus JAAFIP01. Next base: position 122 of record JAYTMT010000115.1, read on the forward strand.
TTAATGGCGCGCGGCGGGTTTCTCAGAGTCAATCTGCGCCTTAAGGCTGGGGCAAACCCCTTGGCCAACCAATGGCCTAAACAACCTGCGCTGCGTCGACCAGCCATGTGCATTGGTGACACCAGCCTGCACTACTAGTCATGTATGCTCTGCTAGGATTTCAACTTTTGAACGAGGCAACACATGCATTTAAGAACCACCTCCCACGCCATAGCACGCAAGCTTGCTGCTGCTCTGGGCATCTGCTTGGCCGCTTGCGGCTCTGCGCTCGCACAAGACAACCGCATCGACACCATCCGCGCCGATGCGCCAGACTTAGCCGCCTACGGCAAGCTGGCCGTGGGCGTGAAAACTATCCAATTGGTTAACCCTAAACAATTAGACATTGTCAAAGCCAAGGCCAGCGAGCCCACCCCTAGCTACGACCGACCGCTCACGGTGGAAGTGTGGTATCCGGCCAAACCAAGCGCCGCAGATACGGGCGCTGCCACGGCGGGGCAATACCGCGTTTTTGCGCGCGACCCTAAAACCGAGGTGACCCTGTATGGCAAAGCCTTGCGCGATGCACCCTCAGACGCATCGGGCGGCCCCTACCCGCTCCTCATCATCTCCCACGGCTACCCGGGTAACCGCTTTTTACTCAGCCACTTGGGTGAAAATTTGGCCAGTAAGGGCTATGTGGTGGCCTCCATTGACCACACCGACAGCACCTACAACGACCAAGCCGCCTTTGGCAGCACCCTGCTCAACCGCCCGCTCGACCAGCTGTTTGTACTCAACCAAATGGCCAAGCTCAATGCGGGGGACGCGGGCGATGCCATCAAAGGCGCGCTCAAAGGCATGGTCAATGCGGACACCACAGGCTTGATTGGTTATTCCATGGGCGGCTACGGCGTGGTCAACACCATTGGCGGTGGTTTTGCCGCGCCTGTGGTGGCTTCCCCATTAGCACCGCCCAACGGTGTGCTGGCTAGCAGGCAAGCGGGCAATGCTGCCTACACCGCCACCATGGATTCGCGCATCAAAGCGGCTGTGGCCATAGCGCCTTGGGGCTGGAACCGTGGCTTTTGGGATGCGGCTGGCTTGGCTGGCATCAAAACTCCAGTGTTCTACATGGCGGGCAGCATAGACGACGTATCAGGCTACGCGCCGGGCGTGCGCAACATTTTTGAGGGCAGCGTGAACGCGCAGCGCTATTTGCTCACCTTTGAAAACGCCAACCACAACGCAGGCGCGCCCATGCCCGCCCCCAAAGAATCGAGGGTGCGCGTGCCGCATTTGCCCTTTATTCCCTCTGCGCATTACATTGACGCGGTATGGGACAACGTGCGCATGAACAACATCGCCCAGCATTTCAGTACTGCGTTTTTGGCTAAATACCTCAAAAATGATGCGTCAATGGACGCTTATTTGACTTTGGTAGAAAACGCCAAAGACGGCAAATGGTCAGCCGAGGCCGACGGCAAATTCAAAGCGGACCACAGTTATTGGAACGGCTTTGCAAACCGCACCGCTGCTGGCCTGAAACTGGAGCAGCGCAAACCATGAGAACCTACGCTTTAAAAAATGGGGCGTTCTTAGCCTGCCTGCTGCTAGGCGCTGCCTTTGTTACAGCCACAGCCCAAGCACAGCTGGCCCCATCGCCCAACCTTGCCGTGCAAAACGCAGCCACGGCCCAAAAGCAGCCCCTGCTCGATTCGCTCAAAGAGTTTGTCAACATCGAAACCGGCAGCCGTGACCACGAAGGCATCACCCAGGCCACCGAGCTGCTGGCTGTCAAGCTGCGCGCTTTGGGCGGGCAGGTGCAGTTCATAGAGCCGCAAGAGGCCACCAACTACCGCATGATGGACACGCCCGACAAAATTGGCCGCATGGTCAAAGCCAGCTTCACAGGCACGGGCAGCAAACGCATCTTGATGATTGCGCATATTGACACGGTATACCCCAAAGGCATGGCGGCTAAGCAGCCTTTTCGCATCGACGGCAACCGCGCCTACGGCCTTGGCATATCCGATGACAAGCAAGGCGTGGCCATGGTGGTGCATGTGGTAGCTATGCTACAAGCGCTGAACTTCAAAGAATACGGCACGCTCACGGTGCTGGTCAATGGCGACGAAGAGATCAGCTCCCCGGGCTCACGCGCCGAGCTCACCAAGGCGGGCTCTGAGCACGATGCCGTGCTGTCATTTGAGGCTACCCGCACGACCAGCGACAAGCTGTCTCTGGCCACCAGCGGTATAGCTTCGGTAGTGCTCAAGGTGGAAGGCCGCGCATCCCACGCTGGCGTTGCGCCTGAGCGCGGTGTGAACGCGCTGTATGAGCTGTCGCACCAAATTTTGCAAATGCGTGATTTGTCGCAAAACGACAAAGGCTTAAAGCTCAACTGGACGGTGTCACAAGCGGGCACCAACCGCAATGTGATTCCGGCCTATGCCACAGGGCAGGCCGATGTGAGGGTGCTGCGCGTGGCTGACTACGACGGCATTGAAGCCACGGTGCGCGAAAAAGCCAAAAACCAACTGCTGCCCGAGGCCAAAGTAACCGTCGATTTTGAGCGCCGCCGCCCGCCACTAGAAGCCACCGCCGCCAACCGCAAACTTGCCGCACATGCCCAAAGCATTTACGCCGAGCTTGGCCGCAAACTAGAAGTAGACGACCAGCCCGAAGGCGGCGGCACCGATGCAGCCTTTGCCGCGCTCAAAACCCAAGCCGCCGTAGTGGAGCGCTTTGGCCTGCAAGGCTTTGGCGGACACACCGCAGACAACGAATACGTGCTGCTAGACACCGTAGAAGCACGGCTGTATTTGGCCGCACGCGTGGTGATGGATGTGGCGCGGGGCAAGGGCTTGTAAACAACCGCTACAAGCAGTCTCAGTAGCAATGCGGCAGGCTTTCAAGCTTGCCGCTTGGCGTTTATACCCCAACACAGCCCAACCCAGTACATGCACGGCGCAGCGTGTGCCAGTGCCACTGCATCAGCTTGCGCGCTGGCGCGACTTTAACTTCAAAGCTGAGCCTACATACGCAATTTAATATATGCAAATAAGCATATAAAACCAACAAAAAAGTAGTTTGATAATCTAAGCTATTGCGCGATAGTCAAGCCCATGACTGATCTTGCTTTTATCTTTGCTGGTTTTTTTGTGGGCTTAATTGTGGGGCTCACGGGTGTGGGCGGCGGTTCGCTGATGACGCCGCTCTTGATTTTTGGCTTTGGAATCAAGCCGTATTTGGCCGTGGGCACTGACCTTTTGTTTGCCGCTTTTACCAAGCTGGGTGGCACGATCAATCTGGCGCGGGCCAAGACGGTGGATTGGCCCATTGTGGGCAGCCTGTGCTTGGGCTCGATTCCAGCGGCTTTGGCCACCGTGTATGCCTTGCACCACTTTGAAGCAAAAAACCCTGCGGTGCAGCAGGTGATGACCACCACGCTGGGTTTTGCGCTTTTGCTCACCGCTGCGGCCACTTTGTACAAAGCCATCAAGGGCAAAACCACCCCGCAAAGCATCACCCCCGAGGCATTGAAAGCCGCCACCAAGCCGCGCCACTGGGCACTGCCTATTGTGTTTGGCGCGCTCATTGGCACACTGGTGTCTGTGAGCTCAGTGGGCGCAGGCGCGATTGGTGTCACGGCGCTGATGCTGCTCTACCCTGCCCTGCCGCTTAACCGCATTGTGGCTGCTGATTTGGCCTACGCCGTGCCGCTCACGTTGGTAGCGGGTCTTGGTCACGCAAGCATTGGCTCGGTCGATTGGCAGCTCTTGGTCAAATTGCTTGCAGGCTCGCTGCCGGGCATTTGGCTGGGCACGCAGTTCAGCGCCAAAATTCCTGAGCGGGCCATTCGCTCCCTGCTTTCTGTGCTGCTGGCCTACGCTGGTTTGAAACTTATTGCACTCTAAACACACTCCCATTTAAACAGTTTTTCACCATGTACCAATACACCGATTTCGACAAACAGTTTGTGCGGCAACGCGCCGCGCAATACCGCGACCAGCTCGAGCGCAACCTTGCTGGTACGCTGGCCGACGACGATTTTCGCCCGCTGCGCCTGCAAAACGGCTGGTACATCCAGCGCTACGCCCCCATGCTGCGCGTGGCGGTGCCCTATGGCGAGCTCTCCAGCGCACAGGTGCGCGTGCTGGCAAAGATTGCCCGCGAATACGACCAGCCTAGCCACGAAGTGTTTGCCCACGCCACTGGCACGCAGGGCGCGCTCACTGGCAAAGGTGTGACGCTCACCACCGGCTACGGCCACTTCACCACCCGCCAAAACGTGCAGTTCAACTGGATTCCGCTGGACAAATCAGCCGACGTGATGGACTTGCTGGCCAGCGTGAACATGCACGGCATCCAAACCAGCGGCAACTGCATCCGCAACACCACCAGCGACGAGTTGGC
>JAYTMT010000116.1:0-4299 GCA_043728315.1 Polaromonas sp.
ATTCCATCCCCCGTTAACCCACCAATTTCGCTGCCCCTGTGATTGGCTTGGACAACGCAGCGGCATCAAGGAGGAGGCCGCAGGCCGGGGGACAGCCGCACAGCTAAGGCAGTGCCACCGGCCTGAGCCCGTACAAAAGCAGCACCATAAACCTGAGCCCGTACAAAAGCAGCACCATAAACCTGAGCCCGTACAAAAGCAGCACCATAAACCTGAGCCCGTACAAATGCAATACTCCACCGTACAAAAGCAGCAAGCACAATCAACGCCCCTTGGCCAACTGCAGCACCCGCATCACCACTTCCTCAGTGGCATACGGGCTGTCGCAAGGCACAATGGCGCGTCCCGCCATGCTGCGCAGCCATGTGATTTGGCGCTTGGCCAACTGGCGCGTGGCGGCTATGGCTTGCTCGCGCATTTCAGCAGCGCTGCTGTGGCCGCCTAAGTGCCCCCACATCTGGCGGTATCCCACGCAGCGAATAGCGGGCAAGTCTTCGTGCAAATCGGGTCGCGCTTTGAGCGCCCGCACCTCAGCCTCAAAGCCGCTGGCCACCATGGCATCCCAGCGCTGGGCTATGCGGGTGTGCAGCCATGCGCGGTCTTGCGGCTCAAGCGCTATCAAGGGGGCGTTGAATACAGGTTTTTTGGCGGCGGTGTGAAACGATGTCAGCGGCTTGCCCGATATGCGGTATACCTCCAGCGCCCGCTGGATGCGCTGCGAATCATTGGGCGACAGGCGGGCTGCGGTGATGGGATCCACCAAGGCCAGCGCCGCGTGCATGGCTGGCCAGCCTTTTACATTAGCCTGTGCATCAATCTCGCCGCGAATCTCTGCATTCGCAGCGGGCATATCGTCTATGCCGTCAATCAAGGCCTTGAAATACAGCATAGTGCCGCCCACCAGCAGCGGCAGCTTGCCCCGCGCCTTGATATCGCCCACCAGCCGTGTGGCATCTGCTACAAATTGTGCAGCGCTGTAGCTCTGGGCGGGGTCTAGTATGTTGATTAAATGGTGGGGCACACTGGACAGCTCTGCCGCGCTGGGCTTGGCTGTGCCAATGTCCATGCCGCGGTAAACCAGCGCCGAATCCACACTGATGATTTCAACGGGCAGTGCGGCGGCTATGGCAAAAGCCGCAGCGGTTTTACCCGATGCCGTAGGGCCTGCGATGCAAATGGCATCAATGGCCGTGCTAGACATTCGATGCATGCGCAGCGGTTGGTATGGCGCTAGCAGCTAATGGAGTAGCCAATGGAGCAACCAAGTTAGAAGCAGAAGTGTCACCTAAAGGAGCAACTATTGCAGCAGACGAGGCAGCAGCAGGCGCAGCATTCAAATCCCCATAGCGGCGCACCAGCACCCAAGCCGTGAGCGCAATGCATACGGCCCAAAACCCCATGCCATTGGTCAGCGGCAACGCGCTGGTGCCCAGCCGCAGCCCCAGCCAATGCCCCATGCCAAAGGCTGCCAGCATCATGCAAAAACCACTCAGCGCTGAAGCCGCGCCCGCCATGCTGGGAAAACCCGCCACCGCACCACTTTGGCCGCAGGGCTGGTGCACGCCATGCGCCAGCATATACAAGTAGGTGGGCAGCATAATCGCCCATACCGACTGCACGCCCAGCCAGCCCAAGCCCGCCATAGCAGCGCCCGCCAGCAGCGTGGCCAGCCCCGCCCACTGCACCGCGCGCTGCACGCCCAGCTTGGCCATCAGCCGCCTGCAAAACCAAGTGCCCAGCGTGTAGACAAACGACATTGAAAACATCAACAAACCATATTCGGTGGGGCTAACCTTGAGCACCGTGATGAATACAAAAGGCGATGCCGCCAAAAATGTAAACAACCCGCCATAAGAGGTCGTGGAGAGCAGGGCGTAGGCCCAAAAAAGCGGGCTGCGGCTGATCGTGAGCCAGTTGCGCGCCAAATCAGCAGGGCGCAGGGCATGGGGGTTAGGCTTGGCCAAGCTTTCTTCAAAGCGCCACGCCACCAGTGCCAAGCTGGCCGCGCCAAATACGGCCAAACACAAGAGCGATGCCCGCCACGACACCAGTTGGTTCATGAGCCCGCCAATGGGTGCGCTCAGGCAGGCAATCACGCCCAAGCCCGAGAGTGCCTTGCTCATCACGCGGGCGCTGTCAGCGGGGGCATACAGGTCGCGCACGATGGCGCGCGCGCCCATCACGCCAGCTCCCATGGCTGCGCCTTGCAGGGTGCGCCAGGCAATCAGCTGCTCCATAGAGCCCGCCATGGCCGCGCCAATGGCGCTTAAGGTGTAAGCCGCCAAGCCCACCAACAAAATCGGCCTACGCCCAAAGCGGTCAGACAGCGGGCCCCAAAAAAGCTGCGATATGCCAAAGGCCAAGAGCAGCGCCGACAGCGTGAGCTGCGCCTGCGGCATGGTCGAACCAAAGCCCGAGACAATAGAGGGCAGGGCTGGCAAATACAAATCGGTGGTGACAGGCTGAACGCCTAGCAACATGCTCAAGACTAGGACGACTACGGGTGGTGACATGGTGTTTTTTGTAACGCGAAACGCTAAAAATTGATTCAAAAATGGTGTGAAGGACTTTAGTTTTGCGTTTTTCGGTATTTCTTTCGCGTTTTTCGCGCTACCTGATCCCGTATTACCTTCCCCGCAAAAACAGCGCATCCAGCTCTTTCATGCTGATTTGGCGCCACGTAGGGCGGCCGTGGTTACACACGTCGGAGCGCTCGGTGCGTTCCATGTCGAGCAGCAGGGCGTTCATTTCTTCGTGCGTCAAAGCGCGGTTGGCGCGCACCGCGCCGTGGCAGGCCATGCTGGACAAAATGGCGTGCTGCGCCCGCTCAATCACGCTGCTGGCATCGTGCTGGGCCAGCTCGGCCAGCACACTGCGCGCCAGCTCGGTGGCATTGCCCATGGCCAGCGTGGTGGGCACGGCGCGCACCGCAAGTGTTTTGGGTGAAAAAGGCGAAATGTCCAAGCCCAGCTTGGCCAGCGTGTCGGCATGCGCCTCGGCTGTTGCCACTTCGGTGGGGTTGGCGGCAAAAGTGGCGGGAATTAGCAGCTGCTGCGAGGCTATTGCTTGCACGTCAATCTGTGTTTTGAGCCGCTCATACACAATCCGCTCGTGCGCGGCATGCATGTCCACCACCACCATGCCGCTGGCGTTTTGCGCCAATATGTACACGCCGTGCAGCTGCGCCACGGCGCGGCCGAGTGGCCAATTTTGGTCGCTTGGCAGATCTTTCGGATGACCTGAAAAAACCCCCGTTCGCCCTGAGCCTGTCGAAGGGTTCACACCTAAGTCGCGCGTGAGCTCTCGCTCGCCGTGTCCAAAACCGTGTTCGCCCTCTCCCAAATCTCGTTCGCCCTGTCCCACCCCCCGTTCGCCCTGAGCCTGTCGAAGCGCTTGTCCGTAATCAGCCGCCGCATCCCCAGTTTGCAACACCGAAGCAGGCGGCTCCACCACCTTGCCCCACAGCATCGACACATCAGCCACCCGGTAGCCCGCCTCTTGCGGCCTAAAGCCCGATAGCCCTGACATCCCAGAATTCCAAGCTACTCCTAAAGGCATAGCGCTCTGTGACCATATGGCGCTGACATTGTCACTTTTTTCTATAAATTCACTGTTTGAAGGCGCTGCACCAGCCCTCAAAGCTGTCAAAGAGGCCCGTGCCGGCGCCAGCGCATCCACCACCGCATGGTGCACCGCGCTGTGTACCTCCCGCCCGTCTCTAAACCGCACCTCAATTTTCGTGGGATGCACATTCACATCCACCCGCGTGGGGTCCATCTGCACATACAGCACATAGCTGGGCTGCTTGCCGCCGTGCAACACATCCTCATAGGCGCTGCGCGCCGCGTGCGCCAGCACCTTGTCGCGCACAAAGCGGCCATTGATGTAGGCGTATTGCTGGTCAGCGCGGCTGCGCGCCGCCTCGGGCGTTCCCGCAAACCCAGTCACGGTGATGGTTTTACCCGTTGCCGACTGCCCCCGCCCGCTTGCTGCGGCAGATAAAACCACCACACTGCGAGCGGCAAAATCATCGCCCACAATATCGCGCACCCGCTGGGCCAGCGTGGCCGCGCGCCACTGCTCCACCAGCTTGCCATCGTGCCAAATGGCAAAGCCCACATCCGGCCGCGCCAGTGCGTGGCGGCGCAACGACTCTATGCAGTGCGCCAGCTCGGTAGCGTCGGTTTTAAGGAATTTACGCCGCGCAGGTGTGGCATAAAACAGCTCCCGCACCTCCACCGTGGTGCCCACAGCACGCGCCGCCGCGCTCAGCTCCCCGGTGCGGCCGCTAAGCCGCCA
>JAYTMT010000117.1:0-3430 GCA_043728315.1 Polaromonas sp.
GCCAGCTCTTCGTCGCTCACGTTGAGCTGCAAGAGCAGGGCTTTGGAATCAATCGTCACGCTGTCGCCGTTGTGAATCAGTGCAATGTTGCCGCCCTCAGCCGCCTCGGGCGCCACGTGACCCACCACCATGCCCCAGGTGCCGCCGCTAAAGCGCCCATCGGTGATCAAACCCACGGTTTCGCCCATGCCTGCGCCAATGAGCGCACCTGTGGGCGCGAGCATTTCGGGCATGCCAGGGCCGCCTTTGGGGCCCAAATAGCGCAGCACCATCACGTCGCCGTGGGTGATTTTGCCTTCCAAAATGGCTTTGAGCGCGGATTGCTCGTCGTCAAAGCACTTGGCTGGGCCCGTCATCACAGGGTTCTTTAGACCCGTGATTTTGGCCACTGCGCCTTCGGGGCTGAGGTTGCCTTTGAGGATGGCCAAGTGGCCTTCTTTGTACATCGGTTTGTCGATCGGGCGAATCACGTCTTGGTCAGCACGCGGCACATCGGGCACGTCACGCAATACTTCGGCAATGGTTTGGCCCGTGATGGTGATGCAGTCGCCATGCAGCAGACCAGCGGCCAACAGGGTTTTCATGACTTGGGGGATGCCGCCAGCCAAGTGCAGGTCCACCGCCAAGTATTTACCCGAGGGCTTCAGGTCGCAAATCACCGGCACTTTTTTGCGCATGCGCTCAAAGTCGTCAATGCTCCACTCCACGCCCGCCGTGTGGGCAATGGCCAAAAAGTGCAGCACCGCATTGGTGCTGCCGCCGGTAGCCATGATGACCGCCACGGCGTTTTCTATGGCTTTTTTGGTCACAATGTCGCGTGGCTTGATGTCTTTTTTAATCGCTTCCATCAGCACTTTGGCTGATTCTTTGGCCGAATTCATCTTCTCGTCGTGCGGGTTGGCCATGGTGCTGGAATAGGGCAGGCTGATGCCGAGGGCCTCAAAGGCCGAGCTCATGGTGTTGGCGGTGTACATGCCGCCGCACGAGCCGGTGCCGGGGATGGCGCGCATTTCAATCTCGCGCAGGTCTTCGTCGCTCAGGTTGCCTGCGGCGTTTTGGCCCACGGCTTCAAACACGCTCACAATGTTGAGGTCTTGGCCTTTGTATTTGCCGGGCAAAATCGTGCCGCCATACACATAAATAGCGGGCACATTGGCGCGCAGCATGCCCATCAGGCCGCCGGGCATGTTTTTGTCGCAGCCGCCCACCACCAGCACGCCGTCCATCCACTGGCCTTGCACGCAGGTTTCAATGCAGTCGCTGATCACCTCGCGGCTAACGAGCGAATATTTCATGCCCTCAGTTCCCATGGCCATGCCGTCAGAAATGGTGGGAGTGCCAAACACTTGGGCATTGCCGCCCGCTTCCTCAATGCCAGCAATGGCCGCGTCGGCCAGCTTTTGCAAGCCGCTGTTGCAAGGCGTGATCGTGCTGTGCCCATTGGCCACACCCACCATCGGTTTGCCAAAATCTGACTCTTTGTACCCCATGCCGTAGTACATAGAGCGATTGGGCGCACGCGATTTACCTTCTGTGATATTGGCCGAGCGCAGGGGGGTGATGGGGATGATTTTGTTGGTCATGGTGTTATCTGGGGGTTTATCAGGGGTTTCGATGCGTGTATTTTAGAAGTTTACTGGAGTGGTTTTGGGGAATTTTTGCGTAGTTTTTTGAGATCCTGCCATCTGTTTTTTGGCTGGTTTTTCTTTGTTTGGTCTGTATTGCTTAAATTGGGGGTTGCGTCCCAGACCTTTCGATCTGGCCCATTCGCGCTGGGGCTGGCAGCGTTCGCACAGCGCAATGGCTTTGTCGCAGTCGCTCATGCGGGGGTACCCGAAATCGCTCGTGCGCCAAAACCATTGCGCTGCGCGAACGCTTCATTTGCTGAGCTTGGAATACCGAAAACCTGCTCTTGCAAGCTTGTTGCCTCCCGTTCGGCCTGAGCTTGTCGAAGGCTTCACACAAACCTCACCGCACAAACTTTGTCACACAAACCTTGCTACACATTAACTACTAAATAAATAGCAAACAATAACCATATCACGCTGACATTGACCAAATTTCCCAAAAAATACATCACTCAAAGCGTTTTTCGGTATCCCTTTTGCGTCTTTTGCGTAACCTTCGCGCCCTCTGCGTTCAAAATTCCCCGCATTCCTCTGAGTACCCCGCCAACTCCCAAAAGATCAAAGCTCAACCACAAACCGAGCCCATAAACCCCGCGCCCACGCTCACCATCGGCTACCTTTGGATTGGCCGATTGTCTAAGCAATCGCAGCGTGACGAGTCATATCGGCTTGACCCGCCAGCAGCCCAGCAACGGATATGTCCTCATCCAAAGCATCCCAGTGCAGACCCGTGCGGCTGAGCTCTAGCTGCGCGCGCTGCGCTGGGCTTGCATCGAGCAGACGCGGAAACCACGCCAGCGGTACGGCGATGGTGCGACCATCTGCTAAGCCGACCCACATGCTGTCGTCGTCAAAGCGCACTGATTTAGGCGAAGTGTTCATTCCAAGTCCTTTCGATCAAATCTGAGTTGGCAGTTACCACGCCTGTCAATTCACGCAGTGTGCGAGGGTCGTAGCCATCGCTGCCGGCCAATTGCACCGACGGTTTGAGCCAGTATTTTGCATCGCCTTCACCATTGCGCACATGCACATGCAGCGGCTCGCGTGGCTCGCCCTCGTTGGAGTAAAAGAAGAAGCGATAGCTTTTGTAGCGAAAAACAACAGGCATGCGCTATTGTGCAATATTTCGAGCCGCTGCGGTGCAATGGGCGCTGCGTGGCTGGCTGCTTGAATTGATTGGCCTACTAGTTACTCACTATTTGATAGTGAAGTATCACCATATGACGCTGACATTGGCCAAATTTTTCATAAATACATTGTTTCAGAGCAGATTGGGCATTCCTTTGGTATCCCTTTTGCGTCCTCTGCGAAACCTTCGCGCCCTCTGCGTTCAAAAATTCTCCGCATTCAATTCCCCCGTATTCCTCTGAGTACCCCGCCAACTCCCAAAAGATCAAACCTCAACCGCAAACCAAGCCCACAAACCCCGCACTAACCAAGCCATCCCCCCGCACCCGTTCCCAAAACTCCCGCGCCAGTGCCTGCGCATCCGCCCACACTTGCAGCACATCGGCCGTGGGCAACACAGGCGGCATAGCATCAGGCCGTAGCCCCTGTGAGGTGGGCGCAAAGCGCATGGGCAGCATGTCGTATATCGGCGCAAGCTGAAACTGCGTGTTCGCGGGCACATCGTGCAGCAGGGCGAGGTTGCCAAAATGCATATCGGTGTTGTGGATTAAAAGGCCAAAGGCGTAGGCCAAGGCGATGCGCTGCACATCGGCGCTGGCAAGCATGCGCAGTTGGGCTAAGCGCTGGGCGGTGTGCACCCAGTTGTGCCGCTGGCCAATGAACACGTCGTCCAG
>JAYTMT010000118.1:0-1918 GCA_043728315.1 Polaromonas sp.
CGCCTCGGTCAAGCGGCCGTGCGATGTGCTGGCGGGCTGGGTGATGATGGTTTTGACATCGCCCAAGTTGGCAGTGACTGACATCAAGCGTGTACTGTCGATCACGTGGTGCGCGTTTTTACGCAACTGCTCTGGCGAGTTGCCTTTCACCTCAAAGCTCAGCACCGCGCCGCCCAAGCCTGTGCCGTTGGCGTTTTGCTGGCGCATCGCCAGCGCATGCTGGGGGTGGCTTTTAAGGCCAGGGTAGTACACGCGCTGTACGGCGGGGTGCGCCTCTAGCCACGTGGCCATTTGCAGCGCACGCGCACTTTGCGCTTCCATGCGAATGCCTAGCGTCTCCATACCTTTGAGCACCACCCACGCATTAAACGGCGACAGGCTCATGCCTGCGCTGCGCATCACAGGGATGAATTTTTCTTTGATCAGTTGTTCGTTACCGCACAGCGCACCCGCAATCACGCGGCCCTGTCCGTCTAGATATTTAGTACCTGAGTGGATGATGATGTCTGCGCCAAACAGCACGGGTTTTTGCAGCGCTGGTGAGCAAAAACAGTTGTCCACCGCCAGTAGCACGCCCGCATTGTGTGCAATGTCAGCCAGCGCTGCAATGTCGCACACCTCGGTCAGCGGGTTGGTAGGTGTCTCGGCGATCAGCAGCTTGGTGTTGGGGCGCATGGCGGCCTTCCACTGGGCCACGTCGGTTTGGCTAACAAAGCTGGACTCCACGCCAAACTTGGCAAACTCTGTGCCGATCAATTTAATCGTGCTGCCAAACACTGAGCGAGAGCACAGCACATGGTCACCCGCCTTCAGCAGCCCCATGCACAGCAGCAAAATAGCGCTCATGCCGCTGCTGGTGCCAATGCAACTTTCGGTGCCCTCTAAAGCGGCCAAGCGCTTTTCCATCGCGGCTACGGTGGGGTTGGTAAAGCGGCTGTACACGTAGCCGTCTTCTTCGCCGGCAAAACGGCGCGCGGCAGTCTCAGAGTCAGGCTGGGTGAAGCTAGAGCTCAAATACAGCGCCTCAGAATTTTCGCCATACTGAGACTTGTCTACCGACATGCGCACGGCCAGGGTGTCCAAGTGCAGGCCTTCGGGTAGCGGTTTTGGGTCGTGGAGCTTCATTTTTTATTTAATACGTTCAAAATTTAGAGCACATCGCCTAGTGTGGTGCGATGTGTTTATAGACTAGTTTTATGCTGTGTCATGATGGTAGCACTTTTGCAAAACTGGATAAGCGGTTACCAACATTTTCAGGGGCATTGTCAGTAGATTCGTTTAACATCCCAGGAATGATTTGCATGTTTTCTCGATTTATTCAATACGTGCTGCTTGGCATAGTGTTTTCTAGTGCTGCATCAGCCCAAGTGCCTTACCCATGCCGTGTGGCTGGTTTTAGCACCCAGGTCGAATGCGGCAAAGTACAGCGCGCGTTAGACCCAGCGCAGCCTCAGGGTGTCAAAATTGATGTGCAATTTGTAGTGGTCCCAGCGCTGGCGCGTCGCAAATTACCTGATCCCGTGTTCTTTTTAGCCGGCGGCCCTGGTCAAAGCGCCATCGGTATAGCCCCCATGCTCACCAAGCAAATGCGCCGCCTGAACAATCGGCGGGATTTAGTTTTTGTTGATCAACGCGGCACGGGGCGTTCAGCGCCTTTAGTCTGCGATGACGATCAGCGCAGACCGCTGGCCCAGCAGCTAGACCCCGCTCGGCGCAGCGCACTGGTGCGCCAATGCTTGGGCCAGCTACAAAAACTGCCTTATGGCGATTTGCGGTTTTTTACCACGTATTTGGCCATGCAGGATATAGACGCCGTGCGCTTGGCACTGGGCGCGCCACAGATTAATCTGATCGGCGGCTCCTACGGCACGCGCGCAGCGCTTGAATACACGCGCCAGTTCCCGCAACATGTGCGCCG
>JAYTMT010000119.1:0-3259 GCA_043728315.1 Polaromonas sp.
GGCAGCGCAAAAGCCACGTCTTTCCAAAACGCATGCTGCAGCAAAGCGCAACTGCGGTCCACCTGCTGCTCCACCACTAGCCGCGCCAAAGACTGGGCAACCTGACTGCGAACCAGGGCTGATGGCGCATTGAAGTAAATCGCCGGAGCACCCGGCACGTGCAGACACACTTGGTACAAGACCACCCCATCTCCCTGGGCAGGCAGCTGCTCCAGCGTATAACCCGGCTGCGCAGCATCCACAAAATGGTTGCTGATGTAGAACACCCGGCTACCCGCCTGCGCCAGCTCACGCGCTAAATGCTGGGGGCGTTGGGTGCGGAAATGCCAATCAATAACCGCAAATGCCAGCCAATCGCGGCCCGCAAAAGCGCTACGGCTACTACTTGCAACGCCCTGCACCTCAGTGCTGGTCGTCGCGGCCGGCAACTGCGAACCTACGCTCGCTTGCGCGGGTGTCAGAACCGGGTGCACGCCAGAGCGCAGCCGCAATGCAGACAAGCGCTGTTTAATGCCTTGCCGCAGTTGCGGGCTCAAAGGCAGGATGTGCCAAACGGCGCGTGCGGCGCGCCGTGCCGTTTTTTTAATGCCGTGCTTAAACGGTGCCTGATCTATCCGCTGCGCCCAGCCCGACATCCTCAACGCGGCCTGTTGCTGCGTTTGAATAAACGCATTCAGGCGGTCAAACTCACCCATAGCCGCCAATTGCTCGGTCACCAAAGACTGGCTCAAGCGCGCGATCTCCTGCATCGCCCCGGTTTGCTCGGTCACCAGAGACTGGTTCAGGCGCGCGATTTCCTGCTGCGCTCCTGTTTGCGCTGCCATCAGAGACTGACTCAGCTTCGCGATTTCTTGCTGTGCTGCTGTTTGCACAGCCGCCAGAGACTGACTCAACAACGCGATTTCTTGCTGCGCGCTGGTTTGCTCAGCCACCAGCGACTGCACCAAACGCGCAATCTCATGTTGCGCAGCCATTTGCTCGGCCGCGTGCGACTGGCTCAGGCGCGCGATTTCCTGCTGCGCTCCGGTTTGCTCAGCCACCAGAGACTGGCTCAGGCGCGCGATTTCCTGCTGCGCGCCCGCTTGCTCTGTTGCCAGCGCCAGACCTAAGCGGGCGACCTCCTGGCTGGCGCTTTCAAAGTGCCCCATTGCTGCGCCATGTTGCGCTTGCACGGTGGCTAACTGCGCTTGCGCGGCCACGATGCGCGCATGGCTGCTCTCTTGCAGGCCCAGCATACTGGTCTGTAATGTGCTCGCCTGTGTTTGCAGCTCCTGCGCCTTGTTTTGCCAGTGCGTCAACCCGTGGTGCGCGGCGATTTGCCCGCTCAGGGCATCCGCCATCAGGGCAGTTTGGTCGGCACTTTGGCGCAGCTCCGTCAACCCCGCTGCGTGCCAGGCACTGCCAGCGGCCAGCGGCGGCACAGGCTCCTTGCTGGCCAGCGCAGCTACCAGGTAGCCGCGCGAAAAATCTTGCACCAGGCCCATCTGGTGCACCTGGCCAATCAGGGCCTTAAGCCCATCGCCCATGCCATCGAGCTGCTCCACAAACAGCTCAGTCCAGCGCTCGCCAATGAACGCGTGCGACACAAAATGCATGCCCGCCGCCTCAAACACCGCTTGCAAGTCCACCAGCGGCACCTCTTTGCCATACGGCCACTCGCCCCGGCCCGCCTGCTGCACCCGCCACACCCAGTACCAGTAACAGGCCCGGTTAGGTATCAGCACCATCACATACTGGTTGCTGCGGCTGGCCATGCCGCGCACAAAGCGCACCTGCTCCTCAAACGTATAGTGCTCCAGCACCCCGGCGTTAAACACCATGTCTGCGCTAGGCTGGGCAATGGCAAAGGCATCTGCCTCAATGGTGTGCACCGGCACGTTTTGCTGCGCAAACAGCCTGCGGGCATAGTCCAGCGCTTGCGGCGAAAAGTCCAGCAAGCTCACCGCATAGCCGCCATCGCGCGCCAGGCTCAGGCTTTGCGCCCCCCCGCCACAGCCCGCCTCCAGCACACTGGCACCCTTGGGTAACACTGCACCCATCAAGTCCAGCAGCTCCTGGTGAAAGCTGCGCAAGATGGTGTCGTCTTGGTCGTTCGTCAGCGGCATGGCTTCATACACCGCGTCCCATTTCTGCTTCTCGGCCACCGTCAGCTTCAGTTGCGCTTGCCCTGCCACATAGCTGGGGCTGGCATACACCACCCACAGCTGGCGTTTGTCAGGCCAAGCCCGCTCATCCACCTCAACCACTTTTTGTGCCAACAAGGTATACCCGTTCAGCGTCTTGGCAAAGCTCGTCTCGTCAAACGACACCAGATGAAAACTCTCTAGCGGTGCCTCCCGGTAGGGCACCATGGCCACATACAAGGCACCGGCGTGCGCCAAATGCTCCGCCAAAATCTCCATCGGCTTGTCAAAATGCTCCAGGCAGTTGCTGCAAAACACCGCATCCACACGCTGCAGCGGGGTAGGCACCTGCTCCCATTGCCCGATAAATGCCATATTTCCATGCGGGCCTGGCGCATGGCGCGCAGCCGCTTTGCCCAGCGCCGTGGCACTGCCGTCCAAACCCCACACCTTGGCTTTAGGCCAGTACGCCGCCAGCGCGGCACTGCCCTCACCAGTCGCACAGCCCCAGTCCACCAGCGTGCGGCCCTCCAGGCCCAGCCAATAGCGCTCCGGCTCGTCCAAAGCCGCCAGCAAGGCCTGCATAAACAGAGTACTTTGCAGGGGCCCACCACGCTCATCCCAGTTGTCCTGAAAATACGATTCCCACCATGAAGGCGAGTTGGTGGTGCTAGAGGGCTCTGGGGTATTCATAAAGTATCACTGTAGGGCGGCTACTGCACCAACGCCATCACGCCCTTGCTCAAAAGCTGGGCAGGTGCTGGAACACGCGCATGCAAAGCCCCAAATTGGTTGACTAATCACAAGTGTAGCGCAACTGCGCTGGGGTCAAAATCACCATCAGGTACACTCAGGCCGAGTCCATGAGCACGGTTTTTAAGCCGACACGACCATCTAAAAATCAGTTAATGTATGCGTAACATCTCCACCTGCATCGCTTCCAAAGAAGACAATTTTTTACTTCTACGCTTTTTAGCCGCAAGTTTGGTGATTTTTGGTCACTGCTGGGCCATTGCGCTAAACCCCTCCGGTGAAACCGACTGGCTAGGCCAGCGAACCCTGCTGTTCTCTGGCACCCTGGCGGTTCACATGTTCTTCTTTATCAGTGGCTTTCTAGTTACCATGAGCTACGAACG